>NZ_CP009503.1:2546053-2864310 GCF_000969965.1 Methanosarcina sp. WWM596 | reverse complement strand
GCTTGCTTGATTCTGCCTCGGGAATAAAATATAGAGGTGAGATTAAATGAAAAGAAGTAAAGAACTGGGCAAAATTTTCAGGCTAACAGTTATACTTATCGTGTTACAGCTTTATTTCCAGTTGCTAATGCTTACGAATACAATGATTGCAAGTGGACTTCTGGAACAGCTGACTGGCGATTTAGTACGGATTTTCCAAGCGACTATAAACAGTGTGTAAGAGATGCGGCAGATACATGGAGTGATGCTGGATCATCTTTCTCATTCAACTACGATTCATGGGAAATTACTTCTAAAGTTGATTGGACAAACCTTGGAAGTGACGGACCGTGTGCAACCGCATCTATAGCACCTTACGAATCTTCCATTCAATGGGCTGTTACAGATATTAATAGTGCGCTAAGCTGGACCACTTCTTCTAGCTCGTCGTACCCACCTTACGATATCCAAACTACTGCATTGCACGAGTTTGGTCATTGGCTATCGTTGGGAGATACATATCTTGATGGTACAGTTATGCTTTGGATTTATGATGGGTCGGTGAGGTCATTGTCACAGGACGATATTGATGGGATTAACTATATCTATTAAGGGTGTGGTAAGATGAACACAAAAAATACACTAGTTGGCATACTGTTCCTATTCTTCGTGGTGGGAGGTGCACTAACCTTCATGGATGGAAAGGCTGCGGATCCGGTCACAATTTATTCTGAAGGACAATGGGATGCTCGCGTGCTGAACAACTCCTATCTGGCAAATAAATCAGATGTGATTGTTATAGGGGAAGTCAAAGAGATACTTTCAGGGAAATGGACGACTGTAGATGGTAAAAGGCCGACAATAGTCTATGATGAGCGCATTTATACAGATGTCATTATAGGAGTTGAAGAATACCTTAAGAACCCACAACCTTCAGAGGAAATAACCGTTAGAGTAATGGGGGGTAAGGTAGGTGAAGATAGGGTTATAGTTACAGATGAAGCGGAATTCGAACCTGGTAAAAAGGTTCTTCTTTTCCTGACTACAGAGGACCCCTTTACCAAAAATCTTGGTGGGGAGCACTTCAGGGTGACTTCCTGGGCACATGGAAAGTTCGAAATAGTGGACGATCACGCGATCAGACCGAAAGTGATGGAAGAGTACCAGAATATCTCCTTACGAGAATTGCGTGAAGTTATCCAAGAAAGTAAGTAAAATTCAAAGAGGGTACAAAAGTCCCTTTTATTTTTTAAGTTTGGTGGAAGTTAATCAGTTTTGTTAATGTTAATCAAACTGATGATAATCCATCGTGAAAATAAACGTTTGAATAACATAATAAACATTTTGAATAGGGGTTATAAGAACATTTGTAGTGTCAATTCAAACTTGATATGCCTAGGGCAAGGGAATCAAATTTGAGAGTACTTTTAAATCGGTACATTGGTCGATTTCTACAAAAACATGATGGACATGTAAATATGAATTCGAGCTATCTGCGTACGTTTGTGTTTATTCGTGGTTTATTATCAGAGCACAACCAGTAAAAAAACTTTTTAGAATCGATATATTAACCTCTTTTCATTTTTCAGGAGCTAAGAAACATGAAACAAAGAATGAGGCTATTCATAGCTTTCCTTCTGGTTTTCGAAATAGTCATGCCTGCACTTGCTGAACCCTCTCCCTTTCCCCCCGGATATGGTGACAGTATTGGGTTTTTTTGTGCAAGACACATGAACATGGAGGGGAATCAAGAAATAATGGACTTTATAAACACATGTGGAATTAGTGATTTTCAGGAAGTTGATGTTAACCGGACTCACACTTACGTATATATTATTCCGAAAGAAAATTGCTCGAATAAACTGGTATTCCTTGAAAGAAGTGGAGAAATTATATGGGTCCGACAGATCGGGATGAATGAATATACATTCAGGACTACACTGGACAATGGAACTGATGAAGCAAATGTTTCAATACCTTTACACTGTTGGAGCACAGCTATCATAGTTATAGATTGGGAAAACAGGTATCCAATAACGACAATGGTAAAGATAGAAACCGGTAAAGATAGAAACAGTTTGAGAAGGTAACTATCCAGTTATTTTCTAACAAGTTTCTACATCACTGAAATTTTGTAAAATCTGTTGTAACTATTCAGCCACTGATAAAAAAGTATGTTTTTTCAGCAAAATGCTGAAATTCTCAGAATAATAGCGGCGCTCCTTTGAGCGCCGCGAGAATACCGTCTATAACAGGTAAATCGTTCTTTTTAATGGTTGAGATATAAGCTCTAATTCTGCAGAAAGCTTCCGCTCCTTGTATAGTTCTGAAAGTTCCTGATATTTTCTGCTGTAATTTCATCATCCTTATGTCTCTTTCTGCTTGGTTATTCTCAAACGGAACTCTCAAGTCATTGAGGAATCTCAGGATCTGTTTTTTGTTTTCTATAAACCTGTCAAGTAGGTTCCTTGCTTTTGTTTTTGGATTTTTACCACGTTTTCCTTGTTTTTCAGGGTTTAGAGAAGGTGGATTTTCTTCAATCCCTTTCATGACTACAGCATCGAACCTTTCTTCTAACACTTTAATTTGCTCAAAGTCCAGATCTTTGACCTGCTCTTTACACTCATCAGTATACTTTTTCATTTCTGTTAACAGTTCATTCATCTCTTTAGCCCATTGCTGTTTATAGTTCTCCTCAATTCCAGTAAGTTCTCTCTGGAGATGAGCATTGCAAAGAGCATGATCACATTCATAACTGTTATAGGGTTTCCATCCGTCATGAACTGCTATTCCTTTAAACTCTGGAAGAATTCCCATGGCATTAATTGCTTCTGATCCTCTTTTTGAGTGAGCAAAATAACAGGTGTATTTGTCATTAGAAGCTACATGAAGCCAATGCCTTTTTCCTTCAATTTTCATCCCAGTTTCATCACAATGGATTACAGGAGAAGTTATTAACCTCTCCTGACTCACATTTTCAAACTCCTCTAAATTCCGGAAGCATTCTTTTTCTGCTCTGATTATCGTAGCAGAACAGATTTTTATCCCCATAACGTCATCAAAAAACTCTAAAATCCTTTTATAGGGAATAAACTGGTAGTTTTTACAGTAAATTGCTGAAGCTAAAATATTAGGACCATACTGGACGGGATATTTCACAAATTCTGGAAAAGAAGCTTTATTTGATTTTCCACAGTGAGTACAGGTCTTAATCTGACTTCGATGTTCCGTAACAATTAGATTTACAGGAGGAATATCAAAAATTTGTCTTCTCTCATAAGCTTCAACTTCAACATCCTCAAGAGTATGTCCACATTCTTTGCAGCAGGTCAAAGAATGTTCAATTACCTAATCAGGATCATTAACCATATCAAGAGTTGTGCCTGGATGACCTTCTTGACCTCCAGGTTTCTTCCCACTCTTTTTCCGGAGACTCTTGGGATTAGGTTTTTCTTTGACTGAAAAGTCAGTAGAAGGAGGTTTACTGCTGTTTCTGCTATTTTGATTTAAGCGAGATTCTAAAATCCTTACACGTTCTTCTAGTTCAGCAATTCGAATAGCTTGTTCTTCTATGATAGTTTCAAGTCTCTGGATTACAGAAATTACAGCTTCAGGACCAGCTTCATAGATAACGAGGATCTCTTCACGTGTAAGCATAATAACGAAACAAAATAGGATTCAATTTATATGTAATTTTTCCTCGAAAAGAGGAAAAATTGTAGCCTTTCAAAGGCTACCTGAATTGTTACAATCTGTTTTCCCTTTACAATACCAGAAAAGCCTCTCTCCCCATTCGACGGCCTTCGAGTCAGAACTGAACAAACCTTTGCTTATGTCGTACTCAACACCTTCTTTTTTGTACAGATTCATAGAAAGGCGTTTATCCGTAACAATGAGCCCAACTTTAATATCTTCGTCCATGACCATTAATTTGAAGTTTTCATAATTTTTCAGTGCTTCTATTTTTTCTAGATAAGGTGATCGCTTCAATTCTTCTGCAACATGAAGAGGAACTATAAGCTCGACAGTGACTCCTTCTTTCACTCTTTCAGAAATAGAATCAGCATATCCTTCGGTTACTACGGACGATATACCGTATATATGATCCGCTTCTTTAATCATTTTTAACTGGTTATTGTAAACATTAAGAATCTTCATACCTTTATCCTTGAGAACCCCAGACTCGTAAAGACATCCGATTTCTTTTAACAGAGGACTTGGAATTCCTTCGAGATAATGTCTCAGCCAGAAATGCTTAAATTTATTAATTGTCCAAAATGTTACAAAAGAGTCAGCTATTCCTGAAGCCACAATTTTTCCTGCTGATGTCAGGAAATATTCGCGTCCTTTTGTTTCTATCAGATGGTCCGCTTCGAGTTTCCTGAGCTTCGGAATTATTGCCTGAGACGTGCTTTCGGTAATTTCACGCAGCTGGGAAAGCTTTTTGCTGCCCTCGTTTAATGATAGAAGTATCTCTGTTAGAGGTCTTGATCTATATATTGCCTGAACGTCATCATCCATCTTCTTATAAATTTCGAAACGATTCATTTCCTGTTGCCGCATCTACAGATTTTTTTTCTTACTTTCTTATTAAATTGTTTTGACGTAATATATTCTTTTCTTTTGTTGGGGCATGTATATAGGTATCGTTTTGTTAATTTTATGGATTAGTGAAGAAAAGAATCTCCGGATTATTTGCTAAAAGTAAGGTCGAATTTCAGACATCAGTTAGAGCTCTGAAATTTCGTTATTTTTTATGAAAAAGAGGATTGTTTTAATTAATGTTAATCAGGCTGATGAAAAATTCATCATCGTAATAAATGTATAGGAGAAGATTAAGAGAGATTTTTGAATGTGAAGTTCAAACAAACTTTCCAGAGCATATTTGAACTTCACATGCCCTGAGGCAAGGAAATGATAGCTTTAAGGGTACTTAAGGTTTGTCTGTTCTTGCCTCGGGAATAAAATCACGAGGTAGAAGTATGATTGCAAACAGAAAATTTGGTATTGGTGCACTACTTGCGGCAATATTGATTGCGAGTATGGCGTTTGTGCCGGCTGTGAACGCACAGGCAGACATCAACGCATCTGAGAAGCTTGATAGCATAAAAATTAATAGTGTCGTAGATGAGAAAGATCGAAAAGAGTATTATGCGACAGTGCCGCATGAAAATGGGACACAGCAAAAACTCTATGTTAAACAGTGGCAGGATGAAGTTGACGGAAAACAAGTTTGGAAGTTCGATGTATATGAAGTAAATGCTGATGGGACATTATCAACTGTTTCATTCGGTAAGGATTCGTATTATTGGACTGATAGCAGCGGTATTCATTTCCATTTTGGACCAAGGGATAATGTATTATTAAGAGACGGAAGTATGGTAATAATAGATGGCATTGCTGCGATTATTGCAATTTTCCAGCCTGAAGCAGCGGGTGTACTGGCAGCATTTGCGATTGCAATGGATGGCGTAATTATAGCCGTAGAATGGGAAGAATCTAACCCTGATGGAAGCCTTGATGTGTTCATAAGCTGGACGAATTTAGCGAAAATTGCATTGCCTGGGGTCCAAAACATATCCGTGAAGATTGGATCACATTATTATACTGTAGTTTTCTGATCTAACACAATTTTTGGACTTCGTATCGAATTATACTGATCGAATATATCTCATCGTGCAGATATTCGGCCTAACAATTTTTGGATGGAGTTGCATGAATAAGATTATCTGGAAACTACTGCTTGTTTTTGTCTTTATTCTAATTCCACTCATGTCATACGAAATAGATGTATGGCAGGTAAACGCAAAAGCGGGCTTTGCTTTAGTAGCTTACGCAATCGGACTTATTATAGGAGTACTTGCAGGAATAGTTGCTACTGAGCTAAAATATGCATACAAAAGATGATACTTGAGTAAATTCTAAAAGATGTGTGTAAAATTTTGGCTCTTCATCACATAATAAGACAAACTAGGCAAAATCGACACAGTGCCAATAAAACTGTAGGATTATCACTTCAACTCGTCGAATACAAAAATAAATGTTTGGCTATGATGAGGATTGTTAAATCTCCTTCTATTAATAGAGGGGTTACAATGCAAAATATCAGAAAAATACTTCTCATCAGGCTGTATCAAAACCTTTTTGAATTCTACAATTGGGTAATATCCCATTTCAGTTTTTACTTTTGTTTCATTTTCGACAAAAAGAGTTCAATTTTCACAGATCAACATAGCTTATTTGCCTTTCCTACTGTAATTCCCCATTTATCCCTGCATTCATTTCCTCCCCCAGTTATCATTTTTAGAATTTCCTTCAGGCTTTTACCTTCTCTTTTCACGAAATCTGCTATTTTCTTTACGTTGTGTACAGTACACATCATAACAAACTCAATTTTGGTCTTTCTTTTTCCTCTCAAAAGAAATTCCCTTAATCCTCTGTCCTGTTTCATCAGGTTCTACAGTACACATTCTTTTCTTATACTGTTCCGTTCCTTCTTCTGTATTCAGTTTAACCCTCATATCTTCCATTAAGTACTCTCTAGGATCTCTTGATATTGTCCTACTTTTACTCTCAGTACATGCATTTTTCAGCACACACAGATAACAATACTTGCAGACATAATACCGTAAATCGGGTTCATTATCCCTTTTTTGGATTCTTGTAAATGGGATTTCAAATGCAGCAGGGCAATAATAACAGTCTTTTATCTCATCATAAGTGAAGAGGGATTTCCTGAACTTTTTGGTTTTTCCTCTTTTCTCAACTTCATAAAAGTTGTCGGGAATATAAGCATCAATTTGTTCATTGAGTAAAAATTCTACATTATCGTACGAGAAATAACCTGCATCTGCCAGCACTATTGTCGGTTTACATCCCAGTGTTTCCTTTATATTTTCTATCATTGGTTCAATCTGATGCAAGTCGTTTTCTTCGATGACAACATCTGCTGCAACGATTATTTGTTCCTTTTCATCAACAGCAACCTGACAATTATAGGACGGTTTTTTGCTCCCATCCTTATGCTTCATAATTCTAGCGTCGTTGTCTGTGATGTTTATTTTGGTTAACTTTTCTTCGTCAAGCTTTTTCTTAGCAGCTTTAATTTTTTCTAATCTTTTCCTCTTGTCAACCAGTTCTTCAGGCATCTGGTATGGTGTCGAATCACCATACATTTCGTCTTCCTGTTTATCGATCTCAATGCTTTCCCTGAGAATCTTATTAATCTCTTTTTCGAGAGCTTCCGAACTCTTACTTTGTCTTGGAGAAGCATTTGCCTTAACCTTTGTTCCATCGATCGAAATACTGGAACCAATCAGATCCATTTCCTTACAAAAAGTGACAACCTGTGAAAAGATTTCTTTAATCGAATCAAGATGAGTTGAACGGAATCGACAAATTGTATGAAAATCTGGTTTTTGCATGGCTGCAAGGTACATAAAAACAGTATCAGTTTGGGTCATTAGCTCTATCTTGCGTGAACTTCTGATGTTTATAAGGTACCCATAAAGTAAGATTTTTAAAAGAAGTAGAGGATGATAAGCAGGGCAACCTTCCTCAGAATAAGTGGATTCAATATCACTAATATCAACGAGATCTATGATGTCGTTTAGCACTCTGGCAATATGATTTTCAGGAACAAACTCTTCCAAGTTAAATGGAAGTAAAAATTGCTGCTTTTGATCGTACCTTTTGAACATGGTGAAACACTGGTATTAATTTCTTGAAAAGTATACTTTTTAAGAAATAATTATTTTTAAAGAAGATAAGCATTTCGATATTTCTTACCCAAATGTACGATCGTGTATAGTTTTGAGACAGCCTGTTGAACTAATATTTTCAAAGGAGTTTTATCTCTTTTTTGCTTTTTGGGTTATCACAGATTCAATCACAAATATTTTAGAATTACAGGGATTCTGAATTTCTGCAAATTATATTTGCATTTTTGTAAAATCTGCCTTCCTTTTGCAATACCAGAAAAGCATCTCTCCCCATTCAATGACCTTCGAGTCAGAACTGAACAAACCTGTGCTTATGTCGTACTCAATGCCTTCTTTTTTGTATAGATTCAGAGAAAAGTGTTTATCCGTAACAATGAGTCCCACTTTAATATCTTCATTCGTAAGCATTAACTTAAAATTCTTATAACTTTTCAATGCGGCTAGTTTTTCTACGTAAGGTGATTGCTTCAATTCTTCTGCAACATGAAGAGGAACTATAAGCTCAATAGGGATTCCTTCTTTCACTCTTTCAGAGATAGCATCAGCATACACTTCGGTTACTACGGACGATATACCTTATATATGATCTGCTTCTTTAAGCATTTTTAACTGATTGTTGTAGACATTAAGGATCTTCATACCTTTATCCTTGAGGACTTCGGACTCGTAAAGACATCCGATTTCTTTTAATAAAGGACTGGGAATTCCTTCGAGGTAATGTCTCAACCAGAAATGTTTAAATTTATTAATTGTCCAAAATGTTACAAAAGAGTCAGCTATTCCTGAAGCTACAATTTTTCCTGCTGACGTCAGGAAATACTCATGTTCTTTTGTTTCTATCAGATGATCTGCTTCGAGTTTCCTGAGCTTTGGAATTAGCGCCTGAGACGTGCTTTCGGTAATTTCACGCAACTGGAAAAGTTTTTTGCTGCCCTCGTTTAATGATAGAAGTATCTCTGTTAGAAGTCTTGACCTGTATATTGCCTGAACGTCATCATCCATCTTCTTATAAATTTCGAAGCCGTTCATTTCCGGTCGCCACATCTACAGATTTTTTCCTCATTTTCTTATTAAATTGTTTTGACATCATATATTCTTTTCTTTTGTTGGGGCATGTATGTTGCTATCTTTTTGTTAATTTTATGGATTAGTGATAAAAAATATACAAATCATTTGCTAAAAGTAAGGTCGAATTCCAGACATCAGTTAGAGCTCTGAAATTTCGTTATTTTTTATGAAAAAGAGAATCTGTTTAATGAATGTTAATCAGACTGATGAATAATTTATCACCGTAATAAATGTATAGGAGAAGATTAAGAGAGATTTTTGAATGTGAAGTTCAAACAAACCTTCCAGAGCATATTTGAACTTCACATGCCCTGAGGCAAGGAAATGATAGCTTTGTGGATATTTAAAGCTTGCTTGATCTTGCCTCTTGAGTAAAATCACGAGGTAAATAAGAAATGAGTAGAAAAAGAACGAATTTAAAATTATATACAATTTGTTTATTGCTACTTTTGTTTGCTGCGCCAGCTTCTGCGGATCCGGATGCTATGTTAGACAGAAGCCGAACCCAATTTGGAGATCTTATAGAGTATGAAATTTATTACATCAATGCAAGATTTACCGAAATCAGAAATGATCTTTTTTTAATTCCTGATATAATTTTAATTGCAGATAGGACGTCCGGATCTGCGAGTGCTCAAGATTTTGTAAACGGTATCAATTTACTTGATGATACAACTGATGTGAATGTTGTTTTAATCGAAACTCATGGTGGAACAGTTTTTGATACATCTTATTTAATATTCAAAGATGATAGCGGTCTATCTAGTACGGGGGTGAACAATTGGATGGACGAAAGAGACGGAGGGTTCATGTTTGCAGGGGCATGTTACTCTGCAAAATACACAGATCTAGGAAACGCGTTTATTAACAACGGTTTTGATACCTATTTTGGGTTTAAAGGCAGCGTTCGCACCTTAGCTTCTTCCCGCTTTTCTTCTGCATTCTTTGATGCAGCTACTTTCACTGATGTCACTGTTTATGAAGCCGCCGCCTATGCGGAAGACGAGGTAGAAGAGGAATTTGACTATTCAACAGATGTTGCCGATAACAGGTTTATAGGAAATTCAAACTTGTGTTTAAGAACTTAAAGGAGAGAGGATTATGAAATATGGTCAAATTTTAATCTTGACTTTGGCACTGGCAAGTGCAATATTTGTGGCTTTTGCTTCTGAAGATGGAGGAATAATCTTTACGAAAGAAGATGCAAAGCAAACAAAATACCTTGATCCTTCAATTGCAGACGTAAATATCAGTTTTGAGGATGCAAAAAACAAGCTAATCTCAGAAAATTCGGAAGTAACCGATGAATCTATCAATGGAGAATTGATTGATGATGAAAATTTTGGGATAATCTGGCGAGTAAGCTCAAAAACAACTAATGGAAAAAGCATCTTTTCAGGAATAGATGCCTCTAATGGAGAACAACTTTTTGTATACGATGGATCAAAGAATGTACAGGGCAGAGACAATATAAGCAAAGATGCTGCTCTGGAAATAGCAGAAGAATATATCGAATCCAGGGTTTCAGCAGATAAAATTAATGATCTTGAGTTTGAACATGTAAACTACATAGGACCTAATGCTGATGATGTCCCTGGAACCTACAGAATTAGCTACGCAAGAATTATCAGGGGAATACCTTCTGTTTCTGATGGAATACAGCTCAGGATCAATGCAGAAACAGGCGAAGTTTCAAGCTATCGCAAAAGATGGTCTATGAATGAGGAAGAGATAGCACTCATTGATACTGAACCAAGCATTACGGATGAAAAAGCAGTTGAGATTCTCAAAGAATTCATGAGTAACGAGCCACCTATAGGAGAAGAAAAAGCAAGTACTGTAAAAATTATTTCATCGAATCTTGTCTGGAAAGAGGACGATGAAGATAAAACTCATCTGGCATGGTGTATCCGATTCATGGATTCAAGTTTTGCAAAGGACGATGACTTACCTGCTTCAGTATGGTTTGACGCACATTCAGGAGAAATGTTGCTTTTTGATTATTCAAGAAATTAAATTCGAAAGAGTTCTAATCTTTTGTTCCTCTTTGGCATGAAAGTATGTGATTATTTCTATGTAACTATTCAGAGTTCTCGCGGTGCTCAATGGAGCGCCGCTAACTATACTCTGAATAGTTACCAAAGTTTTTTCATAATCAGAAACTCATTGATTTTCAGAACATGAGGTTTAGAAAAGAGATCTTGAGTTTTGGGATCAGCTCAACTTCAGTATCTCTGAATCGCTGGAGCACCGCTGTCATAGATATGGATTGGGAAAACGAGGATCCAATAATGATAATGGTATATACGGTTTGAGAAGGTGACTATCCAGTTATTTTCTAACAAGTTCTACATCACTGAAATTTTGTGAAGTCTGCCTTCCCTTTACAATACCAGAAAAGCCTCTCTCCCCATTCAATGGCCTTCGAGTCAGAACTGAACAAGCCTGTGCTTATGTCGTACTCAATACCTTCTTTTTTGTACAGGCTCAGAGAAAGGTGTTTGTCTGTAACAATGAGCCCAACTTTTCTATATTCATCCATGACCATTAATTTGAAGTTTTCATAATTTTTCAGTGCGGCTAGTTTTTCTACGTAAGGTGATAGCTTCAACTCTCCTGCAACATGAAGAGGAACTATAAGCTCAATAGGGATTCCTTCTTTCACCCTTTCAGAAATAGAATCGGCATATCCTTCGGTTACCGCGGACGATATACCGTATATATGATCTGCTTCTTTAATCATTTTTAACTGGTTGTTGTAGACGTTAAGGATTTCCGTGCCTCGATTCTTGAGGACTTCAGACTCATGAAGACATCCTATTTCTTTTAACAGAGGATTTGGAATTCCTTCGAGATAATGTCTTAACCAGAAATGTTTAAATTTATTAATTGTCCAAAATGTTACAAAAGAGTCAGCTATTCCTGAAGCCACAATTTTTCCTGCTGATGTCAGGAAATACTCATGTTCTTTTGTTTCTATCAGATGATCCGCTTCGAGTTTCCTGAGCTTTGGGATTATTGCCTGAGACGTGCTTCCGGTAATTTCACGTAATTGGGAAAGCTTTCTGCTGCCCTCGTTTAATGATAGAAGTATCTCTGTTAGAAGTCTTGATCTATATATTGCCTGAACGTCATCATCCATCTTTTTATAAATTTCGAAGCTATTCATTTCTTGTCGTCGCATCTACAGATTTTCTCCTCACTTTCTTATTAAATTGTTTTAACATCTTATATTCTTTTCTTTTGTTGGGACATGCATGTTGTTGTCGTTTTGTTAATTTTATGGATTAGTGAAGAAAAGAGTCTCCAGATTATTTGTTAAAAATGGGTCGAATTTCAGACGTCAGTTAAAGCTCTGAAATTTCGTTATTTTTGATGAAAAAGAGGATTGGTTTAATTAATGTTAATCAGGCTGATGAAAAATTCATCACCGTAATAAATGTATAGGAGAAGATTAAGAGAGATTTTTGAATGTGAAGTTCAAACAAACTTTCCAGAGCACATTTGAACTTCACATGCCCTGAGGCAAGGAAATGATAGCTTTAAGAGTACTTAAGGTTTGCCTGATTCTGCCTCTGGAGTAAAGTAAAGAGGTTAAAAGAAATGAACAAAAATAAACTTGGAACGCTGCTTGTAGCAATGCTAATATTAGGCGTTGCATTTACGCCGGCAGTATGTGCAGCTGAAGAAAACGATTTTCAACGATCGCTATTGAAATTCAATGATTCCGGCAAAAAGAAAGTTATTAATTCTGAATTTAGTGTTAACAACGATAATTTATTGCACAATATTCAAAATGGATCAATAGTTCACTATTCATCTGATGGAAAAACTACCGTTTTTGATTCTGAGGGGAAACAGTCTTTCTTTGCAATTGATGAAGAATCTGGTAATGTTTCTACACCATCTGGAATGAAAGCAGCAACGCATGTGTTTGAAATCCCATCTGGATCTGAGATTAATACAAAAGGAAACATTACTAATGTTCACAATAACGGAGTAAGAATCCTTACTATAATCAATGATGGCAATAAGAAAACTGAAACAATTCCAGCTTTTGATGGATGGATTGAGTACTCTGTCGATAGAAATATTGATGATCTTTCAATGTTTAGAGCATACTGGACTGTTCCTTCAGAACCTTCAAATCCAGACGATGATGTAGTAGACTTCCTTTTTAATGCTATTGAACCTTATGGCGAAAGTGGGATCATTCAACCAGTTTTAGAGTGGAATCAGGCCGGTAGTGATCGATGGACGGGTGCATCATGGAGTGGTGCAAATGGTGTTTTTTTCCATAGCTCTAGGATTAATGTCGATGTTGGTGACACGATTGAAGGTCTTATGCTATGGGATGATTATCATAACAGATGGTACATCGGCTTTGAAGATGTTACGGACAACAACTTGGTGTATATTTATTCTACAGATGCTGATGATACAAACCTCGATGTGTTCACAACGCTGGAAACATATAATGTAGATGATAATGCTGATTTGCCAAGTGATACAACTTTCTACAATATGTTGTTCAAGGATACAGATGATAACACAGTCACCGTTTCTTGGGATGAAAGGTATGGTTCTGGTATACCTTCTGCTATTACTGGACTAGATGTTGTTATTTATTCATCATCTCAAGTTAAGTTGAAAACATGATTAAAGCTATATAAAAATATAAAAGATAATGCAGATATAAATTATACCATTATCTTTTATATTTTATTTTGTCTCCCAAAAAATTGGAGGTCCAACAATAATCAGTTGATGTTTTCCAGAGTGCTCACATATTCTCTTTCCGCCCTCATTTTCTGCTTTATGTACACTCAATTTCCTATACACAGTAAGCTTAGAAAACACATGCAACTAAAAGCAAAATACTCAAAGACAAAATATCAACCAACTACTAACGCACGATCAAAAAATTAAAGAATAAGGTAAATAAGGAGGAATATATATAAAAGAAAAGAACTTGTTCGCAGACTCTTTTTGTATTAAAAATAATAAATTTAAAGTTATTTTCCTGACTATTTTTTTGCTTATCTGTAGCTTCGCTGGATGTATAGGCCAAGAATCGATTGAGAATTCTTCTCAGACATCAGATAGTACTAATACATCTGTAAGCGAAGGAGTAGATAATTTAGATATTAATTACTCTGTGATTGAAGTACTTCCACCTTATGACGAATCGGAGTCAGAATGGCTCAAAACAGATGCTTCTAATATAGCTAAAATCGCACTCAAAGACAACCGTGCGAGACAGTTAATTCAGGAAGGAGGGACAATAATGGGAGTGACTTATTCCTGTCATCCAACGTCTGAGAATTATGATGGCCCAGGATGTGCTCCCGCTTTGAGAATTCAGTCTGGAAACAAGATAGTAGATTTCCTGGTTGATGAAGAAAAAGAAGTAGTCGTTGAGACGGTTACAGAAATAAATCAAAATACTTCTACTGTTTAGAGTTCCATGTTCAAAGAATCATACAAGCTTTATCCTGGTGAAAGGGCTTCAGAAGCAAAACCGTCCGGTCTTCAATATTCTACTGGAATGAAAAAATATACATTCAAGATTACACTGGATAACGGAATTGAAGAGAAAAACATTCCAATATCCTTACATCGCTGGAGCACCGCTGTCATAGATATGGATTGGGAAAACGAGGATCCAATAATGATAATGGTATATACGGTTTGAGAAGGTGACTATCCAGTTATTTTCTAACAAGTTCTACATCACTGAAATTTTGTGAAGTCTGCCTTCCCTTTACAATACCAGAAAAGCCTCTCTCCCCATTCAATGGCCTTCGAGTCAGAACTGAATAGTCCTGTGCTTATGTCGTACTCAACGCCTTCTTTTTTGTACAGATTCAGAGAAAGGCGTTTATCTGTAACAATAAGCCCAACTTTTATATCTTCATTCATAAGCATTAACTTAAAATTCTTATAACTTTTCAATGCGGCTAGTTTTTCTACGTAAGGTGATTGCTTCAATTCTTCTGCAACATGAAAAGGAACTATAAGCTCAATAGAGATTCCTTCTTTTACTCTTTCAGAAATAGAATCAGCATATCCTTTGGTTACCACGGACGATATACCGTATATATGATCTGCTTCTTTAAGCATTCTTAACTGGTTATTGTAGACATTAAGGATCTTCATGCCTCGATTCTTGAGGACTTCAGACTCATAAAGACATCCTATTTCTTTTAACAGAGGACTTGGAATTCCTTCGAGGTAATGTCTCAACCAGAAATGCTTAAACTTATTAATCGTCCAAAATGTTACAAAAGAGTCAGCTATTCCTGAAGCCACAATTTTTCCCGTTTGAGTCAGGAAATACTCATGTTCTTTTGTTTCTATCAGATGATCCGCTTCGAGTTTCCTGAGCTTCGGAATCAGTGCCTGAGACGTGCTCCCGGTAATTTCGCGTAACTGGGAAAGCTTTCTGCTTCCCTCGTTTAATGATAGAAGTATCTCTGTTAGAATTCTTGACCTATATATTGCCTGAACGTCATCATCCATCTTTTTATAAATTTCGAAGCCGTTCATTTCCGGTCGCCACATCTACAGATTTTTTCCTCATTTTCTTATTAAATTGTTTTGACATAATATATTCTTTTCTTTTGTTGGGATATGCATGTTGTTGTCGTTTTGTTAATTTTATGGTTTAGTGAAGAAAATAACCTCAAGATTATTTGCTAAAAGTAAGATCGAATTTCTGACGCCAGTTAGAGCTCTGAAATTTCGTTATTTTTGATGAAAAAAATGATTGGTTTAATGAATGTTAATCAGGCTGATGAAAAATTCATCACCGTAATAAATGTATAGGAGAATATTATGAGATATTTTTGAATGTGAAGTTCAAACAAACTTTCCAGAGCACATTTGAACTTCACATGCCCTGAGGCAAGGAAATGATAGCTTTAAGAGTACTTAAGATTTGTCTGTTCTTGCCTCGGGAATAAAATCACGAGGTGAAAGAATGATTGCAAACAGAAAATTTTGGATTGGCTCACTATTTGCTGCAATGATGCTGGTAGGCATGGTGTTTGTGCCAGCAGTAAGTGGGCATATTGATGAAAATTCTAATAAAGTTATAACAGAGAATAGCATAAGCTATACCGAAGTCGAACTAAAAGATCTCTATAGAAAATACAATATAACTGAAAACGATTTGGACTTTGCGAATAATGAACTGCCTTACTACTTAGAATTAACTATTTTGGACAGTAACTTGAGAGTTATAGCAAGTGAGACTGGCAAACCTCCTGAAGGTTTTAAAGAAGGAGACGATTATGATCTGATGATAAGCCATGAAGAGATGTTTGCCATAATAGATGGGGCCAGAGAAAAATACATCCAAAAATATGGAGTAGATCCGGCAAATCCTAAAATTGATGTTGTCAATGGTTATGCTCTTCCCAAAGAAGAAGCAAATAAATTGGTTGAGAGTGGAACATTGACTTTAGAAACCGATGCTTCAGAAAAAGAAATGCAAATAGAGATGGGGGATCTTACAAGAGATACTTTATTTTCCACATTATCTGTCGGTGTAAACCCATATGCAATAAATGGAATCATAAACGAATACGTTTTTGTAGCAACAGATTCACGACATAGGCCAACAGAAGCTATTACTCAGGATACTCACAATGCATTGTATAGATTTGAAAATTTCGGCATTGGAGTTAATGTTTACTGGTATTGGAATTATTGGGATGCTAGTGATGTCAATCCGGCCGATAGCACTCAGTCTGCTCTTTATGATTTAAAAGAAGATACTGGCTGGGTAAGAGACTCTGAGAATGATATGGTGATTGGCTGGACACATAACATGGACAATAATGGCAGAGCTTTTAGATGTGATATTAGTACAAATGGACCTTTTGCTATATGTGCGGACACTGCAGATGGTGTAGATTGGTCGCATGATAGCATTGTTCAGCATGAAGTTTCCCATAATTTCGATGCTGATGACGGAGGTTACTTCGCATACGAACATCCTGAGTGTATTATGAACTATGCATGGGCTTATGGCGGTACAAACATATGGTGCAGTTCATGCAATAGCGTTGTAGAGAACGGTATATGGAATTAAATACTGAGGGGTAAATCCCTCTTTTTAATATTTCTCACTTGAAAAAAGTCATATGTCAAGTTTTTACGGAGGTATAAATATTAAAAACTATCGAAAAATACTCATTTTTTTAGGAATTTTAATATTGATTTTGCTGAGCTATTTCGTTGTTTTCCCATTTTTATTGGTTGGACCTCCAGCACCTCTATTTTATGTATATAATAATGATCTTCAGAGTCACGAAATAACAGTTGAAGTATTTGATTCGTATAATGAATCTATATTCAAAGAAACGTATGAACTGGCTCCCGAAGAGCATATAGCACAACCCAAATCATCATGGCTGCTGCTTCGATGGTCGATGCCGTGGTCCAAAGGAAAATATACGTATTGGGCAGAGGGAGTGTATGAATTTAAAGTTAGTTTAGATAATGAAATCACAGATAACTGCAGAATACTCCCACATCCTTGGAATTCAGTGGTTATAGATATAGATGAAGTGAAGGATTCCAACTCTCCAATAAGTATGGGAATAGTAACCGTGTAACCTGCTGAAGCATGGGAAAGCTAAACTCAAAATTTCATCTCATGTGTCTTCGGTTAAGAAAGAAACCATAATAAATTGCCCTATTTCTACAACAGTTATCTAAAATTTTAATATAATATAGGCTGGAGCAGAGTATCGATTTTAGGAAAAGAGGGCAAAGTTTGAGATCGATTTATGGTACAAAATCGATAGCTTTCGGGCAAGAAAACTCCTTAACCGATGACCAATGAATTTCATATTGATTCTTGCATTTTGTGTAATCTATGAACTATGCATGGGCTTATGCTGGAACAAATATATGGTGCAGTTCGTGCTGGAGTACAGTAAATATGGCATATACAACTGAGTCTTCAGTTGTAGGTGAGCAAACCCCCAAAAACCAATATTTGACTCAAAACATCTACTTCCAAAAAATAATTTGAGTTCCTTATCTTGGAAATGGTTCTAAAATTCTTATTGGGATAGGAACAAAATTGGTTTTGGGATAATCTCGGTATAAAATTGCTGATTGATCGTATTCCAAATTTGCCGATCAATGGTATCCGAGAAATCAACAGGAATATATTCGCAGAGTAACAAGAATTATCCACAAAACGAATACTGGCTAAGAAGGAGATTTACTAATCTCCTTCTATTATAGAGGAATTTCAAATGCAAAATATCAGAAAAATACTTCTCTTCTTGATGATCATACCCATAGTTGCAATTTTGGGTTATTATGCATTGATATTTCTTCTGGGTGGTCCGGCTTTACCTAATTTTTTTGAAATCAGAAATAATGATGCAGGGACCCATGAAGTAACTGTAGAAATATTGGACTCACACAACAGTTCCATATTCAAAGAATCATACAAGCTTTATCCTGGTGAAAGGGCTTCAGAAGCAAAACCGTCCGGTCTTCAATATTCTACTGGAATGAAAAAATATACATTCAAGATTACACTGGATAATGAGTTTGAAGAGAAAAACATTCCAGTATCCTTACATCGCTGGAGCACCGCTGTCATAGATATAGATTCGGAAAATGAGGATCCAATACTGATAATGGTATATACGGTTTGAGAAGGTGACTATCCAGTTATTTTCTAACAAGTTTCTACATCACTGAAATTTTGTGAAGTCTGCCTTCCCTTTACAATACCAGAAAAGCCTCTCTCCCCATTCAATGGCCTTCGAGTCAGAAATGAACAAGCCTGTGCTTATGTCGTACTCAATACCTTCTTTTTTGTACAGGCTCAGAGAAAGGTGTTTGTCTGTAACAATGAGCCCAACTTTTATATCTTCATCCATGACCATTAATTTGAAGTTTTCATAATTTTTCAGTGCGGCTAGTTTTTCTACGTAAGGTGATAGCTTCAACTCTCCTGCAACATGAAGAGGAACTATAAGCTCAATAGGGATTCCTTCTTTCACCCTTTCAGAAATAGAATCGGCATATCCTTCGGTTACCGCGGACGATATACCGTATATATGATCTGCTTCTTTAATCATTTTTAACTGGTTATTATAGACATTAAGGATCTCCATGCCTCGATTCTTGAGGATTTCAGACTCATAAAGACATCCGATTTCTTTTAACAGAGGACTTGGAATTTCTTCGAGGTAATGTCTCAACCAGAAATGCTTAAACTTATTAATTGTTCCTACTGTTGCAAAAGAATTAGATAATCTTGAAGCCACAATTTTTCCTGTTTGAGTCAGGTAGTACTCGTGTTCTTTTGTTTCTATCAGATGATCCGCTTCGAGTTTTCTGAGTTTTGGAATTATTGCCTGGGATGTACTCCTGGTAATCTCACGCAACTGGGAAAGCTTTCTGCTGCTTTCGTATAACGATAAAAGGATCTCGGTTATAAGTCTTGACCTGTATATTGCCTGGACGTCATCTCCCATCTCCCTATATATTTTGAAGCCGCTCATTTCCTGTCGCCACATCTACAGATTTTTTTCTTACTTTCTTATTGAATTGTTCTAACACAATATATTCTTTTTATCTTCTGTCAGGCATGTATATTGATATCACTTTTGCCAATTTTATGGTTTAGTGAAGAAAAGAATATTCAGATTATTTGCTAAAAGTGAGGTCGAATTCCTGCCGTCAATCAGAACTCTGAACCTCCATTATTTCGATGAAAAAGCTGATCGGTTGAGTGAATGTTAATCAGACTGATGAATATTCATCGTCGTAATTAATGTATAGGAGAAAATTAAAAGAGATTTTTGGATGTGAAGTTCAAACGAACTTTCCAGAGTGGATTTGAACTCCACATTGCCCGGAGGCATGAGTTAGTGATAGCTTTGTGAATATTTAAAGCTTGTCTGATCCTGCCTCTGGAGTAAAATCACGAGGTAAAAGAATGGTTGCAAATAGAAAATTTGAAATTGGCGCACTACTTGCGGCAATGATGCTGGTAGGCATGACATTTGTACCAATGGTAAGTGCCCAAGCAGAAACATTGTCTGATAGCTCAGATGTCAAACAAGTTACCTTAACAATGGACCAAAAAGATGGGGTTCTGATAATTCCTCTAGATGACAAAAAGATCACTGACTTGAGCACATCAAACACTACTAAAAAATCAGTGACGGCAAATCTTTCAGGAACCATAGATACGAACAACAAAGTTGTTCTTGAAGGCATAATCACACTTGACGGAGAAAATGATAAAGTTCAATTATCCGGTGAAGCGACTCAAGTGTTCATAGGATGGGATGTTCCAGAAGGAGCCAAACCTATTTGCTCTGAAGTAGGCAACATGACAATGACTCGCTATGAAGGCGCAAAAGAAATGTACGCAACATATGTAGATCTTCAAGATAAAAGTGGAAAATACAACTTACATGGTGAGTTCTATAAAGATGGAGCAGGAGGTCTTGTTGGAAAAGTTATGAATAATGGGGTCGAATGTGATCTGGGGCTCCTGGGATCATCTATCAGCATGTATGAAAATGTTAATCCAACTGTAACAACCAAAAGCAGTGAATTCATTACTGTTCCTCAAAGAAGTCAATGGGAAATATATTGGAACCAACAAGATTACGATGCTGCAAGCCAAGCTTGTGGTGAGACTTCTGCTGCAATGCTTGAAGAATACTGGTCAGGCAACCACCCAGAAATATGGGATATTTGGGTGTATAATAATTATGCTCCAATGAGCACTACTACAGCAAAAGCTTATCTTGATTCTGAAGGAATACATTTGACAAAAGGTGTTAGAACTGGATCATTTCTTTATACAACTGGTACAATTAAAAGTATGATAGATAATGGAAGACCCTTCTATCTTGTAGAAAATAGCAGATGGGGTGCATGCCATGCAGTAGTTCTCAGAGGATACGATGAGGACTTTATATAAAGAAGCGTAAAACCCCTGAGTCTTTAGCTCAGGGGATATAAGCGTCAACTTCAACCCTGATTTCGTATGTAATATTCTGCCGCATCTTTGCTAACATTACCGATAGTAGACGCAAAATATCCGTCACTCCATAACGTATTTTCACCCCAATAATATTTTTTCAGATATTCTTTTTGAGTTTTCCATAACCTGTTAGTAGATTCTTGTTTCAATTTTCTGACAATTGACAAAACGCTAACTTTCGGCTCACTCTTAATCAAGAAATGAATATGGTCTTTGTCAGTTTCCATTTCAAGGATTTCAAAGTTAGACTCTTTTGAAATATCAATAATAATCTGTTTGAGTTCTTCGCTAATTGGTTCAAGTATGACTTTTCGGTATTTGCAAACAAAAATAACATGGTACATTAACAAAAATTTGCTATGATTCCGTGTTTCATACTTCCTATTTACCAAAAAGTATATATGTTGTTAAAGCATATCATACCTTTGTATGATGAAAGCGTTCAAATTTAGACTCTATCCTACAACTACACAAGCTGTCCAGTTGAATCAGCATATAGGTAGCTGTAGATTTGTCTATAATTGGGCACTTGACCAGAAAATTAAAACTTATGAGCAGACAGGAAAATCAATATCCAGATTTGACTTAAACAAATTAATTCCTACTCTAAAGGCTTCTAATGAGTGGTTAGGAGAAGTTAACTCTCAATCATTACAGGGGATGACTAAGCAGGTTGAGTCTGCTTTCACTCGATTTTTTAGAGAAAAAACAGGATTTCCAAAGTTCAAATCAAAAAAGAATCCTATACAATCTTTTCCTGTACCTCAACATTACACTGTAGACTTTGAAAATAATACTATCAAACTTCCTAAAATAGAACCCATTAAAGCGGTTCTTCATAGAAGGTTTGAAGGGGAACTTAAAACAGCTACGGTATCAAGGACTTGTAAAGGTCATTACTATATCAGTATCCTTGTTGAAGATGGAAAAGAATTTCCAGTAAAGGAAGCTTTCACAGAATCAACAACAGTAGGTATAGATGTAGGTATCAAGGATTTTGCAGTCATTTCTACAGGTGAAAAGGTTGAAAATCCTAAATACCTGAAAAACTCACTTCAAAGACTCAAAGTACTTCAGAAAAGAGTATCAAGGAAACAGAAAGGCTCTAAAAATAGGGCAAAAGTCAAAAAGAGGCTTGCTGTACTCCATGACAAAATAGCTAATCAGAGAAATGACTTCCAGAACAAACTCTCTTTTAAACTTGTTAGCGAAAACCAAGCTGTAGCTCTGGAAACTCTGAATGTTAAAGGCATGGTTAAGAATCATCATTTAGCACAGGCTATAAGCGATTCCGCATGGAGTAGCTTTGTAACAAAATTAGAGTATAAAGCTGAATGGTTGGGGAAGACGGTTTTGAGAATAGGACAATTTGAACCCTCTTCTAAGCTCTGTAGTGTGTGTGGATACCACAATAAAGAACTACAGTTAAAAGATAGAGAATGGACTTGTCCAGACTGTAAAACCAAACATGATAGAGACATAAATGCCGCAATTAACATCAAAAAATTTGCACTAATAGATCAAAATCTAATTGGATTATGACACCGTAGGAACTACGGGGATGAGCTTGGGGACTTGCCCTCAAAAGAGGGAGGAATGAACCAAGAAGCCACTCAGTCTTTAGCTGAGTGGTAGTTCACGATAGACCCATACTTCCTATTAAACGATCCAAACACCTGGACTGGTACAAATACACTTTATTGGTACGATACAGATAGTCCTAACTTCAACTATGAAGAAAATGTTTATGAGTTCATAGGGTCAAGTGATCTGTATTCAAATGGATATTCCTTCTTGGGATAAGAGAATGAAATGAAAAATTTAAAGTGAACTATCATTAGTTCATTTCTCTTTTTTGATATAAGTAAGCAGGCGATCATATGGAATTCAAAAATATCTCTACTATACTGCTGATTATTTTCACAATCAACTGCGCATCTGCTACTACAATTACTGTAGATATTAATAATGAAAATAGCAGTAATTTCTCTTCTATACAGGAAGCAATAAACTTTGCACAGGAAAATGACTCAATACTGATTTATAAAGGGAACTATTCGGAAACTCTCACTATCGATAAACAACTAAAAATCAGTTCTATTTCTCACAATCCAGAAGACGTGATTCTCAACTCTGACATTTCTTCTATACCAGTAATTCACGTTAAATCAAACAATGTTGAAATAACCGGCTTGATAATTCTTGAAGACAGCAACGAAAGTCAAATCTCAGGAATCTATTTAGACAACGTCAATAACTCACTTATTCAAAACAATATTATTTCAAATTTTCAGGATGGCATTGTTCTAAATGCCTCTTCCGGCTGCAGTATTGAAAATAATACTCTATTTTCAAACACTTTGCATGGAATCTATCTAATTAATTCGGCGGGCAACGATTTGAAGAACAATCTCATCACTGAAAATAAACGTGGTCTTTACTTGAACCTATCAAATCAAAATACTTTAGTTAATAACAATGCCAGTAATAATGAAAACTATGGAATTGCTCTCAGGAAATCAAATGCCAATAATTTAACTAATAACCAATTTTTCATGAACAAATATGGGCTTTGTCTAACTGTCTCTCATGAAAATGTAATAGCAGATAACGTTGCCAGTAACAACAAACAATCCGGCTTTCTTTTATGGATATCCGAGTCAAATAACTTAAAAGATGACATTTTCATAGAGAATGGAAACTCAGGCATCTATCTCCTGGCTTCTGATAAAAATACTTTAATTAGAAACATTTTATCTAACAATTCCAATGGCATTTCAATCGGAGATTCCAGCAATAACCTTGTTGCGAACAACACTTTTAATTCTAATAAAGAGTACGGCATATTCTACTTCTACTCTAATTTAAACAAAAATAACACTATCAAGGAGAATATTTTTTTAGATAATAAAAAAGGAGATGATAATCTAACCTCTTCCTCCATGCCAATTTATACTATCCTTATTCTTCTAACAGGAATCGGTCTTGCATTTTACTTAATTAGAAAACCTTTGTCGAAAAAAGCCCTTAAAAGCTTAGGCATTTTAATAGTAATATTTTTGATTGCAATTATTGCCTGGTACTTCCCGTTTGAATCGGGTCTTCCCGGGAAAAATGTAGAGATTACTAATTTTAGTTGGTATAATTCCTCCAAAATTGTAACTATTCAGCCACTGATAAAAAGACGTTTTTTCAGCAAAGTGCTGCAATTATCAGGATAATAGCGGCGCTCCATTGAGCGCCGCTAGAATAGCATCCATTACATTCATGCCATTCTTTTTAATTGAGGATATGTATGCCCTAATTCTGCAGAAAGCTACCGCTCCTTCTATGCTTCGGAAAGTTCCCGAAATTTTCTGTTGTAGCTTCATCATTCTGATGTCTCGCTCTGCTTGATTGTTATCAAACGAAACTCTCAGGTTATTGAGGAATCTCAGAATCGGTTCTTTGTGTATTATGAACCTATCAAGGAGATTCTTTGCTTTTGTTTGTGCTGGTC
The DNA here is from genome assembly GCF_000969965.1 of Methanosarcina sp. WWM596. Taxonomy (GTDB): domain Archaea; phylum Halobacteriota; class Methanosarcinia; order Methanosarcinales; family Methanosarcinaceae; genus Methanosarcina. The sequence continues at coordinate 2,840,003 of NZ_CP009503.1, read as the reverse complement.
TTCCTCTCTTTTTCACCTGATCTTTTGAGGGCTCAGGTGGTGGATTTTCCTCGATTCCGTCTTGAATTATTGCATCGTATACTTCCTCGAATTCCCGAACTTTTTCTGGATCTATTGGAATTTCCATCTCTCTGCATTCATCAGTATACTTTTTCATCTCACTGAGGAGTTCATTAATCTCTTTAGCCCATTGCTGTTTAAAATTCTCTTCAATCCCAGTAAGTTCCCTTTTAAGATGAGCGTTGCACAGAGCATGTTCACATCCATACTTGTTGTATGAAGCAAGCCCATCATGAACTGCTACTCCCTTGTATTGCGGAAGAAATCCCAGAGCATCCATTGCTTCTGTCCCTCTTTTTGGGTGTGCGAAATAGTAGGTCCATAGACTATTTGATACTACATGAAGCCACCATTTTGTCCCTAAAATTCTCATTCCTGTCTCATCACAATGTGCAGAATAGGAAGCTAATAGATGTTCCATAACAGCTTTTTCAAAAGGTTTCAGGTTCTGGAAACATTTCTTTTCTGCTCTTTTTATGGTAGCTGGGCTGATACGTATACCGTATACATCCTCTACTAAATCACAAGTCCTTTCATAAGGAATCAATTGATAGTTCCTAAAATACAGAATTGAGGCTAAAAGACGAGGACCATATTGAATTGGGAATTTTATAGACTCTGGAAAAGAGCCTTTGTTAACTTTCCCACAGTGAGGACACTTCTTGATTTCACAACGATGTTCAGTAAATATGATTTTTGCAGGAGGAATTTCAGCTTCTTGTCTGCGTTCATAGTCATCAACTTCAGTATCTTCAAGATGATGACCACAATTTTCGCAGCAGTCCGGTGAATGGACTATGACCTAATCAGGGTTTTCAACCATTTCAAAAGTCTTTCCAGGATGACCTTTTTGGCCACCAGCTTTTTTGCCACTACTTGTGTGGCGACCCTTAGGTTTAGGTTTCTCATTACAAAAAACATCAGTAGAAGGAGGTTTACTGCTATTTTGGCTGTTTTGATTCAAACGAGCCTCTAAAACTCTTACACGTTCTTCAAGTTCAGAAATATGAGAAGCTTGTTTCTCCATGATAGCTTCATATCCTTGGATTTCAACAATAACTGCTTCAGGACCAGCTTCATAGGTTACAAGGATTTCTTCACGTGTAAGCATGATGTTGAAAAAGAGAGTTATTTTATATGCAATTTTTCCTCGGAAAGAGGAAAAATTGCTTTTACTAAAGGTATGGCTGAATAGTTACCCAAAATTAATGAAACGCGCACACAGGTTACTCTATCAATGGATATTAATTACAGGAATAAACAAGCATACGATTACAGTTTTGCCGAAGATTCACAAACTGATGTTATCCCTACAAGGATCCAGATATTCTCAAGGGAATATAATCCAGACGAAGGCGAAGAAATACCTTATACGCTGCTTTCTGAAGAAGATATTACTTTAACATACCGAAAACCATTCAAGTACGAAACTACTCTCGATTTAGAAAAAGACATGGAATACGACGTTCAGACGATAATTGTGTTCAAACGAGAATTTGATTATCCGAACCCATATGGAGAAGAAACAAGGTGGGAACTACTTGGAGGGTGGCAGCAGCTGATATCAACCTGAACAACTTCTCATTTTATTTTTTTCTCCCTGTTCGGGCAGACATTTAACTGTTTAACTATTTAACTCACAAATCTTCAGCTTTCCAGTCAGATAAATACCTGACTTTCTGTTTTCTTTTCACAGGTTCTTGTTTGAAATGGCAGAATATTAATATTACTTTATTAATATGACCTCACAAGTTTCAATTATACTAACTTTAAGTAAAATGGGTTCTGACCTATATTCTATCTTTAAAATATGACGCCACTTTCGGTTATCGTTAATTTGTAAATCTTATTTCTCTCTGACTTCCATTAAAATCTCTGAATTCAATTAAAAAAGAAACCATTAATTCATGATTGCCATGACAAATCCACCAAGACTTATCGCATGGGAACTTACTGCGGGCTGCAATCTTAACTGCGTGCACTGCAGGGGATCTTCCACTTCCTCGGTTCCTGAAGGTGAGCTTACAACCGAAGAAGCTAAACATTTCATTGATGAGGTTGTAGAGCTTGGAAAGCCAATCCTCATCGTGAGCGGAGGCGAACCTCTTACCAGAGCGGATGTCTTCGAAATCGCACGTTACGGGACGGATGCAGGGCTCAGAGTAGTGCTCGCAACAAACGGCACCCTCTTGACCACTGAAATCGTGGAAAAACTAAAAGCTGCAGGAGTTCAGAGGCTAAGCATTAGCCTTGACGGAGCGATTGCAAAGACCCATGATGAGTTTCGGGGTGTGCCAGGAGCTTTTGATAGGACTCTTGCGGGCATCGAAGTTCTCAGGAAAGCAGATTTTCCTTTCCAGATCAACACAACGATTTCAAAACGCAACCTTGAGGAGGTCCCGAAGACCTTTGAGCTTGCAAAAGAGCTGGGAGCAGTTGCGTACCACGTCTTTTTCCTTGTGCCAACAGGCAGGGGAGAAGAGTCTGATGAAGTTTCTCCAGCAGACTATGAACGTGTCCTGAACTGGTTCTATGACATGCAAAAAGAATCGAAAATCCAGTTGAAAGCAACCTGTGCTCCCCACTATTTCAGGATAATGCGCCAGCGGGCAAAAAAAGAAGGCATCGAGATCTCCGTCAAGACCCACGGCTACGAAGCCATGACAAAGGGCTGCCTCGGAGGGACGGGCTTCTGCTTTGTGTCAAGCATTGGAGAAGTCTATCCTTGTGGTTACCTTCCTATACTTGCCGGAAATATAAGGAAACAGACTTTCAAAGACGTCTGGGAAAACTCCGAGGTTTTCAGGAAACTGAGAGATCCCGAAGAACTTAAAGGAAAGTGCGGGATATGTGAATATAAAAAAGTCTGCGGAGGCTGCAGGGCAAGAGCCTATGCTGCCACAGGCGACTATCTCGAAGAAGAGCCTTACTGTATCTACAGGCCCGGAAAAAAGTGATCGTGATCGAGATGATTGGCATTGATAATTTAAAAGATCAGCTCCGGAAAGAGGCCGTCGATTTTTCCTGTGACATGGATCCTTATGACGGGGAAGTTCCGGTAATAAGACTTGATGAAACCGACAAAAGAATCCTCAACCTTATCCAGCAGGAAGTCCCTCTCGAAGTCGAACCTTTTGCCAGGTTAGGGGAGATTCTCGGGATTCCGGAAATTGAGGTAATTGAAAGGCTGCGTGAACTCAACAGGAAAGGGGCAGTAAGAAGGGTAGGCCCTGTCCTCAGTATGAGAAATATGGGGGGTGTAAGCACTCTTGTAGCCCTGAAAGTGCCTGATTCCCGCGTAGAGGAAATTGCTATTTTAATTAACGAGTATCCAGAAGTTTCCCATAATTATCTCAGAAGTGCTGCACAATATAATCTCTGGTTTACACTTTCTGCTTCAAATAAAGACAGGCTTGAGAGGATTCTCAGCGAAATTCGGGAGAAAACAGGCTGTCCTCTTCTTGATCTCCCTACAAAGCACCTGTTTAAGATTCAGGTAAAGTTTGATATCAGGTGAAATTATGGATAAAACGGATGTAAAACTGCTAAAACTCGTGCAGGACGGAATTCCAATCACTCATTCTCCTTTCAAAGGGTTTGCTTCTGAACTTGGAATCAGTGAACAGGAGGTTGTTGACAGGCTTAAAAACCTCCAGAAAGCTGGAAAGATCCGTCGCTTTGCGGCTTCAATCGGGCACAGAGCTATAGGCATAAAAGCCAATGCAATGTGCGTCTGGAATGTTCCTGATGAGCAGATCGAAAAGGTAGGGAATATCATGGCTGAATTTCCCGAAGTTACGCACTGTTATGAACGCCCCCGCTATCCAGACTGGCAGTATAACCTGTTTACAATGGTCCATTCCTATAACCCCGAAGACTGCAAAAAAGTGGCTGAGAAGATTTCAGAAGCCACAGGGATTAAGGACTACACCCTTTTCTTCAGTGAAAAAGAGTTCAAAAAAACCGGAGTCAGGCTTTAAGGGCGAACTATTAATTCATCTTATATTTCGAGGTCCCTGAAAATGGCGAAAACAAATAATTTTCTCCCCCTCATGCTTGACCTTTCAGGCAGGAAAATAGTGATTTTCGGAGGCGGGTCTGTCGGGGAGCGCAAAGCTGAACTTTTCTGCGACTGCGCAGACACCATTGTTGTCAGCCTCGACTTTTCCGAAAGGCTGTATGAACTTGAGACTTCAGGACAGGTCAGGCTGTCAAAACTTGACCTTACGGAAGCCAAGGATTCCGAACTCAGAGAAATTATCTCAGGGGCTTTTCTTGTTATTCCGGCAACCAGCAGTTCCGAACTTAACCGGAAAATAACTGATATTGCCGAAGAAAGCGATATTTTGATTAATCAGGTGGATGCTTTAGGTAATGTTGTAATCCCCTCGGTCATCAAAAGAGAAGACCTTGTAATAGGCATTTCCACTCTCGGGCACAGTCCCGCGGTTTCAAAATATACCCGTAAACAGATAGAAAATGTAATAACCCCTGCATATTCTGAAATGATCCGGCTTCAGGACGAGCTCAGAAGCTACCTAAAACTGCATGTAAAAGAACAGAAGAAAAGGAAAGCTCTTCTCTGGAGAGTCCTTGAAAGTGAAAATGTATGGGACGGCTTTTCCGAATCATATGAAAAGGCAACAGAAATTGCGTACTCAATAATCTCCGACAATCTCGAGTAATCTCCAATACTCTCGAGTAATCGCAGAGATTCAGACAAGCAAAATCAGACTGGAAAAGCGCAGGAAACATTGAAAGAAAAAGGACTACTTTGAGAAAGAAAACGTCCTGTGAATGAAAAAGCTTTTAATTATTATCCTTTTAATTACCTTCTAATAACCCTTTAAATAGAAACCCTTTGGTGAAAAATGGCTGAGGATTTCTGGACAAAGTTTAATTTACAACTCCTTATATTAATCATTTTATTTCCTGTATTCATTCTATCCGGAGGCTCTCTGTGACAGAAATCTCAAGTATGGTTATATCCCATAAAAAAGCGAAGGTTGAAGAAATGGAGTCCGCCTGGCACGGAGATCTGGACGGGCTGCTCCATAACCTGTACCACCATGAGTATGTATACGAATGCGTTGTCTTAAAAACCTGTAACCGTGTTGAAATCTACGTTGTTTCTCCCAAAAGCAGCAGCATACTTTTCTCTTTTGCAAAAGAAATGGGAGCTTCCACCCATATTATCGACTTTTACGGGCACGATGAGTCTCTGGAACACCTGCTCAGGCTTTCAGGGGGGCTCGAGTCCATGATTGTAGGAGAAGACCAGATCCTGGGGCAGATAAAGGATCTCTATGCCTATTCCAAGAAAACGGGAACAACTGGGAAGATCCTTGATACGGCTTTTGAAAAAGCTATCCAGGTGGGTAAGAGGATCCGGAACGAAACCCGGATCAATAAAGGTTCGGTTTCCATAGGTTCGGCAGCTGTAGACCTTGCTGAAGATATCTTCGGAGGGCTCACAGGAAAATCCGTGCTTGTAATCGGAGCCGGGGAAATAGGGGTTCTGGTTGCAAAGGCTCTTGCCGAAAAGGATATTCAGGCTATTTACATTGCAAACCGTACCTTTAAAAAAGCTGAAGAAATCGCCTACGAGCTCGGAGGGCACGCGGTAAAGCTTAATGATATAAGAGACTATCTGCCGGGCGCGGATGTCGTGATCAGCGGCACTGGAGCTCCCCATTATATCCTTACACGGGAGATCGTTGAAGAAGCCGTGAAAGGCAGGGACAGAAAACTCCTTCTTATCGATATCGCAAACCCCAGGGATATTGAGGAATCCGTCGTGGAGCTCGAAAATGTGGAACTCTGTAATATCGATAATCTGAGGGTCATCAGTGAAAAGACCCTGAAGATGCGAAAAGAAGAAGCAAAAAAGGCTGAAGAGATTATTCAAGAAGAGATCAGGCTTTTAAATCTCCAATACAAGCGCCAGAAAGCCGACCGTTTGATTTCCGAACTTTACCGGCAGGTCTATGATGTCCGCATAAGGGAACGGGAAAAAGCAGTCAACCGGCTCAGTGCCTATCATACTATCGGGGAGATAGAAACCGAGGTGCTTGACGATCTTACCCATTCAATCGTTAACAAGATCCTTGCCGAGCCTACCAAAGTCCTCCGCCAGGCTGCCGAACTTGGAAACGAAGAGTTTCTGGATGTGGTATCAAGAGTCTTCTGCCTCGATAAAGACAGGGCGAAGCTTGAAAACGTGAAACCCGTCTGCGCAAAAGAACAGGTACGGGTTAAAGAGCAATATGCTGTAAAAGATTAAGGCAGAAATGTACAGAAAAACAGAAACAATGTACAGGAAGGCAGAAGCAATTCACAGGCAGAAATAATTTTCAAATTGAAGCAATTTACAGGTAAAGAAGTTCATATTTCAGAAAGCAACTAACATGTAAAACAATTAATATTTCAGGAGTGATCACATGTTTCCAGAAGTCAGGTTAAGAAGGTTAAGAAAGGGAAAAATCAGGGATCTTATACGTGAAACCACGTTGTCAGTAGACGACCTTGTCCAGCCTATTTTTGTAAACGAAAATATTGATTCCCCCGTTGAGATTTCTTCCATGCCCGGAATATATAATTTCCCGCTCTCCGGGGTCGTAAAAGAGGCAAAAGAGATTGCAGAGCTCGGGATTCCTGCAGTGATCCTTTTCGGAGTGCCTGCATTCAAGGACGCAGAAGGAAGCTCTTCCTGCGGGGAAACGGATGTTGTCCAGGAAGCTGTGAGGAGGATCAAAGCAGAGCTTGGAGACAAACTTGTTGTGATCACTGATATCTGTATGTGCGAATTCACAAGCCACGGGCACTGCGGAATAGTTGATTTTGAAACTCAAGAAGTCCTTAACGACCCTACCCTTGAAGTCCTGGGAAAGATTGCTGTTAGCCATGCAAGAGCCGGAGCCGATATGGTAGCTCCATCGGGAATGATGGACGGGATGGTAGATGCAATCCGTGCAGCTCTTGACTTAAGCAGGTTTGAGAACATTCCCATTATGTCCTATGCTGCAAAATACCATTCCTGTTTCTACGGACCTTTCAGAGAAGCTGCCGAATCCGGGTATTCCTTCGGGGACCGCTCGACCTACCAGATGGACCCTGCAAACAGTGACGAGGCTCTCCGGGAAGTAACCCTTGATATTGCAGAAGGAGCGGACATCCTTATGGTAAAGCCTGCGCTTCCCTACCTGGACATCATATACCAAGTCAAGAGCGAGTTCGGTATGCCAACAGCTGCATACAACGTAAGTGGAGAGTATTCCATGATCAAAGCAGCCGCAGCCAACGGGTGGATTGATGAGAAAAAAGCCATTTACGAGTCTCTTATTTCGATCAAGAGGGCGGGAGCGGATTTCATAATCACTTACTTTGCAAAGGATGCTGCCCGAATGCTGAAGTAACAGCTCCTTTTTCAGGCATTCCTGTCTTTAAGGAGCTTCAGTCCGGGCTTTCGTTCCCGTCTCCCTTTCTTACCTTTTGTTTTTAAACCTGTCTTTTGTCTGTATGCTATCATCAATGGTTGTTTCCATCAATAACTGCTTAATAGGTGAAGGCTCTGTTATAAAGATAAATACATAGCACAGAATAGAGCATTAGCTTAATCCGGAAGCTCAGTCCTGGAAGCCCACTCGAAAAAGAAAGCCTGCCTCATTTAAAAATTAACTTTAAGCCAGGAGTTCATTTCAGTCCGGAAATTGGCCTTTATTTAAGGTCTTTTTAGCTCGAAAGTCGCTTTAATTTACTCCCTTTGATTTACTCCCTTAAATCTATTTACAACCCTTTATCAAATACTTAAATTCATCCGGTGAGATTTACATGACGTTTGAGGTAACACTTGATAAGTCCAGACAGATATATGAGAAAGCAAAGACCCTCATCCCTGGCGGGGTTAGCAGTCCGGTGCGCGCAATCAAACCCTATCCTTTCTATACCGCTTCTGCGAACGGTTCGAAGATAAGGGACCTTGACGGAAACGAATATATTGACTACTGCCTTGCCTACGGTCCTGCTATCCTCGGGCACGCCCATCCGGTAATAAAGGAGGCAATAAAAACTCAGCTCGATAAAGGCTGGCTCTACGGGACTCCCACCGAGCTTGAAGTAACCCTCGCAGAAAAGGTTGCAAACTATTATCCCAGCATTGATATGCTCCGTTTTGTTTCTACAGGCACGGAATCCACCATGAGTGCCCTCCGCCTTGCGCGTGGCTTTACACGTAAAAATAAATTTATAAAGATTGAAGGCGGGTTTCACGGCGCCCATGATGCGGTGCTCGTAAAGGCAGGTTCAGGGGCCACTACTCTTGGAGAGCCTGATTCCCTCGGCATTCCTGCAGATTTCACCAAACATACCCTGCAGGCTCCTTATAACGATATTGAAACAATGACCGCACTTGTGGAAAAGAATCGGGACGATCTTGCAGCAGTAATTATAGAGCCTGTAATGGGAAATATAGGCCCTGTTCTCCCGTTACCCGGGTACCTGGAAGAACTCAGAAAACTCACACTGGAAAATGATGTTCTGCTCATATTCGATGAGGTAATTACCGGATTCAGGCTCGCAATGGGTGGGGCGCAGGAATACTTCGGGGTCGTGCCCGACATGACTACCCTCGGAAAGATCGTAGGTGGAGGCCTGCCAATAGGGGTCTTTGGCGGCCGCCGGGAAATCATGGAAATGATCTCACCTTCCGGGCCTGTCTATCAGGCAGGGACCTTCAGCGGAAGCCCCTGCTCGGTGGCTGCGGGCATTGCTGTGCTTGATTACCTGAAAGAGGAAAATATTCACGCAAAGCTGAATGCAACTGGAGATTACATGCGCACTGTGCTCTCGGAAATCGTTGAGGACGAAGGGCTTGACTATAATGTTTGCGGAATTGCTTCCATGTTCAAGATCTTCTTCGGGGCAGAGCCTCATAACTACCAGGAAGTCCTTAAATGTGACAAGGATGGTTACTTTGCTTTCTTCCACAGGATGCTTGCAAGCGGGGTTTTCCTGCCCCCATCCCAGTTTGAGACCAACTTCATATCTGCAGCTCACAGCAAAGAAGACCTTGAAAAGACCCTCGAAGCTTATATGGAAAATCTCTGAAGATTTTATCTTTTAAAACGTTTGAGGATTCCAAATGATAATAGGTACCCGGGGCAGCCAGCTTGCGCTTGCCCAGACCAAGAATGTTGCGCGCCTGCTTGAGGAGCGGGGCGTTGAAACCAGTATAAAGATTATAAAAACCAGCGGAGACCGGTTTACTGACCGCCCTCTGCATGCCGTATCCGGAGGAGTCGGGGCTTTTGTCCGGGAACTTGACGATGTCATGCTTGCAGGAGAGATCGATATTGCTGTCCACTCGATGAAGGACATGCCCACAATCCGTCCACAGGCGATTCCCACTGTTGCAATTCTGGAGCGTGACACTCCATTTGATTTCCTGCTCACGTACGACGGGACTACTCTTGACGAACTGCCTGAACAGTCTATTATAGGCACCAGCTCCCTGAGAAGGGCTGCCCAGATCCGGCGTTACAGGCCTGACCTTATTACTCAGGAGCTCCGGGGCAATATTGACACCAGGCTCAGGAAGCTTAAAGAAGGACAGTATGACGGTATCCTGCTAGCAAAAGCAGGGCTTGAGCGTATGGGCTGGGACCTTGAAGGAGAAATCCTTTCCCCTGAATTTTTCTGCCCTTCCCCGAACCAGGGTACGGTTGCAGTGGTGACGAGGGCAGGCACTGAGGCTGAAGCTGCGGTTTCCAAACTTGACCATACCGAGAGCCGGATTGTTACCGAACTCGAACGTATCCTTATCTCCGAACTCGGAGGTGGGTGTACAACCCCTATTGGTTCCTATGCCGAGCTTAAACCTGATAAGAAAGAAATTCATGTTCTGGCTGAAGTCCTTTCCCTGGACGGCAGAGAAGTTGTTCGGGTTGAGGAGTCTATCCCGATGCTTGGAGGTATCGAGAAAGCCAGGGAACTGGGGCACAGGCTTGTGGAGATGGGGGGTAGGAGGCTGGCTGAAGAAGCGCTCCTTCAGATCTCCAGAGATGCATGCGGTACGGAGAGTTCATACGATTATTGATACAGAGACTGCCTGCGAGCAGGATATGGAGTTATGTAATGTATACTCTCACCGGACTTGAATTAAAAAACCCGACCATTCTTGCAGCCGGAGTGCTCGGGACAACCGGCGCTTCCCTCTGCAGGGTTGCGCGTGAAGGAGGAGCGGGTGCAGTTGTGACCAAATCCATAGGTCCCGCCCCAAAAACCGGACACATCAACCCCAGCATGGTTAGGCTGGACTGCGGGTTTTTAAATGCCATGGGGCTTCCGAACCCTTCCTATCCCGGCTTCCTGCAGGAGCTCGAGTTTGCAAAAAATAACTCTGCAGTTCCGGTAATTGCAAGCATTTTCGGGGGCACTCCTTCGGAGTTTGCTGAAGTTGCCGAAGGACTGCTTCCTGCAAATCCTGATGCGTTTGAACTGAATGTAAGCTGCCCTCACGCTGAAGGATACGGAGCCGCAGTCGGTTCAAACCCCTGCCTGGTAGAAGCAGTTACAGCGGCGGTGAAGGATGTTGTTAACGTTCCTGTCTGGGTTAAGCTGACTCCCAATGTTGCAGACATTAAATCCATTGGAACTGCAGCCGAATCCGGGGGTGCGGACGCTGTTGTTGCAATCAATACTTTAAAGGGAATGGCTATTGACATTGAATCCGGATATCCGGTGCTTGGAAACCGTTCAGGAGGGCTTTCCGGAAAAGCTGTCAAGCCCGTAGCTATCAAATGCGTTTACGACCTCTACACTGCCCTGGAAATTCCGGTGATTGGGGTAGGAGGAGTTTCTTCCTGGGAAGACGCTGCGGAAATGTTAATGGCAGGAGCTGCAGCTGTCCAGATCGGGTCTGCGGTATATGACAGAGTGGATATCTTCTCTGAAATCGGGACGGGAATAGAAGCCTTCCTCACGAGGAAAGGTTATTCGGATATAAAGAAAATTATAGGGCTTGCCCATGAGATGATCTGATGCTTCCTTTTAATGCTATAATAACACAGAGATGGTCTGATGCTTCCTCTTAATGCTATAATAACACAGATAACTGAAGAAACTCCTCTGGTCAGGACTTTTTTCTTTGACCACAGGTTTGAGGATATGGAACCAGGCCAGTTTGTAATGGTCTGGATCAGGGGCGTGGACGAGATTCCTATGGGCCTTTCCAGAAATAATTCCATAACTGTCCAGAAGGTGGGCGAGGCGACCTCAAAGCTCTTTGAGTTAAAAGAAGGCGACTCCTTCGGGCTCAGAGGGCCTTTCGGAAAGGGCTTTACCCTTCCTGTTAGAGGCGAAAAAGTCCTTGTTATAGCCGGTGGGGTCGGTGCTGCTCCCTTATCCCCTTATGCTGAGGCAGCCTTTGCTGCAGGCGCTGAGGTACATACCATTCTTGGGGCACGGAGTGCCGAAGACCTGCTATTTGAAGGGCGGTTCGAAGCCCTCGGAAAGATTTATATCTCAACTGATGACGGTTCAAAAGGCGTTAAAGGGTTTGTGACCGATGTCCTCAAAAACCTTGATGTTGCAGCCTATGACAGAATTGCAGTCTGTGGTCCTGAAATAATGATGGCTTCGGTATTCAGGCTCTTTGAAGAGCTTCAGGTCCTTGAAAAGGCAGAGTTCAGCCTCCACCGCTATTTTAAATGCGGCATCGGCATCTGCGGGGCATGCTGTATAGACAAGTCCGGGCTTCGGGTCTGTAAGGATGGGCCTGTATTTTCCGGAGTTCAACTTATTGGTTCGGAACTCGGAAACTACTCGCGGGATGCCAGTGGGCGAAGAGTTAAAATTTAAGTTTCGATATATCCTTTTCAAAAATGAAAGAGAGCAGGTAACTGGCTCCGTGAAAACAGGATGAGGAAGGCAAAGCTATGATTGGAAGGTTCAGGTCAGGGGATGTCGTTTTTTATGGTGAAATCGAAGATGGGCGGGTGTATCCCAGTGGAGGTATCTCTGCCGGAGCATTTGAACTTTCGGAACTTCGTGTTCTACCCCCTTCATTCCCTTCTAAAATCGTCTGTGTTGGCCTGAACTATAAAGACCATGCTGACGAGCTTTCCATGGAAATCCCTGAAAACCCTATTATTTTTCTAAAGCCCCCATCTGCAGTTATAGGGCATGGAGATAAGATCATCTACCCTGCATCCAGTTCGCGGGTGGACTATGAAGCCGAACTCGCAGTCGTAATCGGAAAGCGCTGCAAGAATATTCCCGCCGAAAAAGCCGAGGACGTGATTGCAGGCTATACCTGTTTTAATGATGTGACTGCCCGTGATCTCCAGCAAAAAGACGGGCAGTGGACAAGGGCAAAGAGTTTCGATACCTTTGCGGCATTCGGGCCTTATATAGTCTCTACAGAAGAAATTGATGTTACTGATGCGAAGATTTCCTGCAGGGTAAACGGGGAAACCAGACAGGCATCAAGTACCTCAAACCTGATGTTTGATATTCCTTATCTTATTGAATTCATCAGCGAGATTATGACCCTGGAAGTAGGGGATGTAATCGCTACCGGAACACCCCCTGGAGTAGGAGAACTGCACAGAGGAGATACCGTGGAAGTTGAGGTCCAGGGAATCGGAACACTTAGAAACGAGGTTGTCTGATGCTTCTTGAGCATATTGGAACTGAACTTGACCTTACAGAGCGCCACCTGATTGTGCTCAAAAAGGTAATTGAAGAAGGTCCCATAGGAATCCTTAAACTTGCAGAAGTTACCGGGATGCAGAACCATAAGGTACGTTATTCCCTTAGAGTCCTTGAGCAGGCAAATCTTATCAAGCCTTCAGCTCAGGGGGCTGTGCCAGGGGATGCTGTCCCTAAATTCCTGCAGGACTTTGAGCGGGATCTATGTACAATCAATGAGAAAATGTCTCGAATCCGGGAAATTGAAGCCTCAATTCCGAAATAAAGGCTTTTATCTTTGAAAGACTTCAGAATGTGCTTTGTTACTATTGAGCCTTTCCTCATAAGTTCGTGGCTTCGGTGACTTTTTATAATCCTATTTACATGTTTTTTCTTCAATCATCGGATTCAACGCATCTTATGGATTCTCCCTTTTGCGGGTTTATCCATTCAGTTTAACTTGAGTAATATTCTCATCTCAGTCAATTAAGATTTAATCCATGTTTATTTTTGGAGAAACTTCTATGACCTTAAGTCCTGAAGATCTTAAATCAATAGAAAAATATGCCCTTCAAAATGCTGTGAAATACGGGAAAGCCCCCCAGCCCAAAGCCGTAATGGGCAAGGTAATGGGAGAGTACCCCCAGCTAAGGGCCAATCCCGGAGCTGTCTCTGCGGCACTTGAAGCCATTGTTTCTGAAATTGCTAATGGAAACCCCGAAGCCTGGGAAGCCCGGCTGTCGGAAATTGCTCCTGAGCTCATAGAAGCCCTGAGTGTAAAGAAAGAGCCGGACAAGGGTTTAAAACCCCTCGAAGGGGCAGAAACCGGGAAAGTCGTAATGCGCTTTGCCCCTAACCCCAACGGGCCTGCGACCCTGGGCAGTTCAAGGGGCATGGTAGTCAATTCCGAGTACGTAAAGATCTATCAAGGCAAGTTTATCCTGCGTTTTGACGATACCGACCCTGATATAAAGCGCCCCATGCTTGAAGCCTATCCCTGGTATCTGGACGACTTCAAATGGCTCGGAGTTGTACCTGACCAGGTTGTCTATGCCTCTGACCATTTCCCTATCTATTACGATTATGCAAAAAAGCTAATTGAGATGGGCAAAGCCTATGTCTGTTTCTGTAAAGGGGGAGACTTCAAAAAGTTAAAGGACGCAAAGCAAGCCTGCCCGCACAGGAACACTAGCCCTGAAGAAAACCTCATGCACTGGGAAAAGATGCTTGCCGGGGAATATGAAGACCAGCAGGCTGTGCTGAGGATCAAGACAGACATCGAACATAAGGATCCTGCTCTGAGGGACTGGGGGGCATTCAGGATAAGAAAAATGTCTCATCCCCGCCCTGAAATCGGAACCAAGTACGTTGTCTGGCCTCTCCTGGACTTTGCAGGCGCTATCGAGGACCATGAACTCGGCATGACCCACATCATCCGGGGCAAAGACCTTATAGACAGCGAAAAGCGGCAGGGTTACATCTACAAATACTTCGGATGGACGTACCCAAAAACAACTCACTGGGGTCGAGTAAAGATCCATGAGTTTGGGAAGTTCAGCACAAGCACCCTGCGCAAATCCATTGAAGCCGGAGAATACAGCGGCTGGGATGACCCCCGCCTACCAACAATCCGGGCAATCCGTCGCCGTGGGATAAGGGCTGAAGCTCTCAAAAAGTTCATGATAGAAATGGGAGTTGGGATGACTGACGTAAGTATAAGCATGGAGTCTCTTTACGCCGAAAACCGTAAAATCGTGGATCCAAGTGCAAACAGGTACTTCTTTGTCTGGGACCCGGTAGAACTGGAAATTGCAGGCATGGAACCTTCAGTTGCTAAACTTCCGCTCCACCCCACTGATCATGCAAGAGGTGTAAGGGAAATTGCTGTAGAAAATAAGGTACTTGTCTGTAAAGATGATGTCGAAAAGCTGGAAGTAGGTTCCATCATCCGCTTAAAAGAGTTCTGCAATATCGAAATCACTTCCCTTTCCCCGCTGCAGGCAAAACGCTCTGATGTTTCTCTTGAAACCCTTAAAAAAGCAAAAGCAAAAATAATCCACTGGACTCCTGTTGACGGAATCCCTGTGAAAGTGCGCGGCCCAGAAGGAGATATCGAAGGAATCGGAGAACACGGGATTGCAACCGAACTTGATAAAATAGTCCAGTTCGAACGTTTCGGCTTCTGCAGAATTGATACCGTAAGCAAAGAAAAAGTTGTGGCTTATTTTACCCACAAATAATTAAGGGTAAGTTTTGCCCACAAATAATTAAGGGTAAGTTTTACCCGCAATAATCAAGGAAAAAAGAAGGGAAGAATACTGTCCCTTCTGCTTCCTCTCCTTTTTTCTATTTTAGATTACTTTTATCTTTTCCGCTTTAGGATATAAGCTGCTCCTGCCGCCAGAACCGTAAATGCAAGGCCTGGTCCGGGAGCTCCGTTTTCTTCTGGAGCCCCGGTTTCGGAAGTTTCCTCTCCTTCACCTGCAGGTTCTGTTGTTCCTTCGGTTTCTTCCTCCGTTACTCCCTCCAGAGGGAATTCAGTCTCATTTCCTGTGCCTTCTCTGTCTGCCAGGCCCTGATCATAAGCTCCAGCATCCAGTTTGTTTTCAAGGGTTGTGACAGCACCTGGAACTTTCGGGAAAAGAGGAGATTTATCGGACCCACCACCAGTGACCTCGTATGCGGAATCACAAATTCCGTTGCTGTTTCCATCCACGCAGGTTTCACTGTAACCCGTGCCTTCAGGGTTTGCCCAGAAATTTCCGCCAATATACGGACCCCTGACAAGGTTACTTTTGGTTGAGAGAGTGCTCTGCCAGGCATTGTCTGCGTTTACGGTGTTTTCTTCGACATTTTCGGCATTTTTGAAGTAGTTATTATAAATAATGTTCTTGCTGCTCTCTTCAAGGGAGATTCCGAAACCATAGTTGTAAGCAACGAGGTTGTCCTGAATCGTATTTGAGTTTGAACCTTCGAGCCTGATCCCGATTTCGTTCAGGGTTAGGATGTTGCCGTTTATGTTGTTGGTTCCTGCATCCTGCAGCAGAATCCCGTATTCTGAGTTTCTGGCTCTGTTATTGTTGATATAGCAGTTATTGACTCCTGTCAGCAAAATCCCTGCTTTATCCGAATCCTCTACCCCAAACCCACTGAAAGTTGCCCTGTCCGCAGTTATCTCCACGGCACTTTCTGTAGGGTCAGCTGCCTTCACAATCGTATTCTCAGGGTTTCTCGAGTCCGACCAGATCCTCACCTGCCTGTCGATTATAAGGTTTTCAACATAAGTTCCCTGGTTTACAAAAATAGTATCTCCTTCTTTTGCGGCGTCTACTGCAGCCTGTATTGTGGTATAGCCCCCTTCTGCTGCAGGGTCTACCCTTAAATTTGCTGCGGAAGCGAAAGAACATGTGCATATGACTGCCAGAATAAACGCAACCGCTACTATAATAAATACCTGTAAATTCTTTTCTTTTACTCTTTCCATCTTTAGTTCCTCATTTACTCTTCCATTTCTTTATGATTTTTTCATTCGTTTTTATCGCATTAAAAACCGTTAATTTTCTTTTTTTCGAATTTTATCTGTTTTTCCGGAATGAATCTTGTTTATTTTTCAGAGCTGATTCTTTCAATGTTTTGTTAAGAAAACAATTTTGTCCTGAAAAGATATATCTTTGGAACCACAAGTTCTAAACAGTTGTTCTTGAAAAGTAGGATCTAAAAGATTATGAAAGTGAAATCCAAAAGTATAAAGTCCTGAAACCTGACTACCTGTAAATGCCTGCAGTTGTAAATGACTGCGGCCATAAAGCAAAACCTAAAATCCTTATATCTGAATTGTTTTATTATTGTCTCGAATGGAGGCTTAAAATGGACAAAAAAATTGCGCCCCAACTTGAAGAGCTAACCAGGGCGCTTGGAGACATTGAAAAGAGTGGCATCCGGGCAGAATTCGATAAACTTCTTGCTTTTCGCGTACCTCCGGAGGTTGCAAAGGAAAGTATCCTCCGAAAGTTTGGGGGAACAAGGAAAGTCCTGAAGGTAAAAGACCTTTCAACCTCCCTGAAAAATTTTGGAATAACAGGCAGAATCCTGGATATAGGGGAAAAGGCAATCCACCCTCAGGAAGGAGCTCAGGAGGGGCCTTCCAGACTATATACCGGGGTTCTTGCAGATGAAACGGGTTCAGTCATGTTTTCCTCCTGGAAAGAACTTCCAGGTTCAACCGGAGATGTAATCAATATCAGGAATGCCTATACTCGCCTCTGGCAGAACAGAATAAGGCTTTCTATAGGAAAACAGTCTCTGGTATCCATAGTTCCGGATTCTCCCCTCCCTCAGCTTTCCGAACTTTCCAAAAGCCCTGCAAAAAAATTGATTGACATAGGCGCTGTGGATTTTTCCGTAGGAACCACAGCCTGTGTACTTCAGCTTTCTCACAGGGAAGTTCTGATAAGGGGCAAGCAGTCTAAAGTGATTTCCGGCGTGCTTGCGGATGAGACAGCAAGATTACCTTTCAGTGCCTGGGTTGAACTTCCGGGCATTGACATAGGAAGTACAATCCGGATAGAAGGAGCCCAGGTCCGCATGTTCAGAGGAATGCCTTCGATCAATATCCTCAGCAGCACTAAAGTCTCATCAGTTGGGCCTGAAGAAGCTGAAAAGCTTGCTTTTACTTTCGAGTCTGCAGCAAAAGACCCTGTCCCTTTAAAAATAGAAGAAATAGACTCAAGAGACAATATGTTCGATATAGTTGCAGCAGGAAATGTTGTATCCGTCCGACCGGGTTCAGGGATAATTTCCCGCTGTCCGGAGTGCAGCCGCGTGATTCAGAAATCAAATTGCAGGGCGCATGGCAAGGTGGAAGGCGTAAGGGACATGCGGATTAAGGCTGTGCTGGATGACGGGACAGGGGCAATGTCCGTCATGTTTCCAAGGGAACTTGCAGAAACGATCTACGGGAAGTCCCTTGAGGAAGCCGAACAGCTCATGTTTTCTGATATTTCTAAAGATGCGGTCTATGAAGACCTGAGAAGGATTCTTACCGGCCGCTACCTTGCAGTACGCGGGAATGCTTCAAAGGGAGAGTATGGGGTTTCTTTTGTTGCAGAAAGTGCCTGGGTGCCTGAAGATGACCTCGCTGTTCGAGTTGTTGAATTATTACACAGACTCGGGAAGGATGAAGAGGAAACGGATTTAGAGGTTTCCGGGGGAGAGATACGCCTTGCTTAAGAGAGAAATTGCAAAAAGAATTTTTGCGAAGGAATTTGAAGCCTGTAGGGAGCTTGAGAAATCGGCAAGGTCCTCGTCCGAAATAGTTGATTCGAAATCCCCTAACCTGCTTATCAGCCCTCTGGGGCTTATTCTCAACCGTGTCTTTGCAGTTGGCGTGCTTACCGAACTCGACAGCATAGGTACGCAAAACGAAATGTGGAAAGCCCGGATAGTTGACCCTACGGGAGCTTTTACAGTATATGCAGGGCAGTACCAGCCTGATGCTTCCATTTTCTTTTCAACGGTTCAGGTCCCTGCTTTCATAGCCCTTACCGGAAAAGCCCGTATTTACGAACCCGAACCTGGCTCTGTTTTTATCTCAATCCGGGCAGAAGAGGCAAACGTTGTAGACGAAGAGATCCGCAATAGGTGGGTTGTGGATACTGCAGAACAGACCGTTGACAGGCTCGAGGCTTTTTCGGATGCTCTTGCAAGTGGATATCATGGAGAAACCCTCAGGGAATATCTGCTTGAGAGAGGAATTTCCGAAGAGCTTGCGGAAGGGATTTCCATTGCCCTTGAAAGGGACCGCGCCCCTCAGGAATTTGCAAGACAGCTCAGTGCATATATCAGAGAAGGGCTAAAGGCTCTTAACTTTGAATCCGAAGGTCCTGCAGGAGCCAAGGCTGACCAGAAGGAATTCGTACTCGAACTACTAAAGGAAATTGGCGGAGGTAGGGGAGTTGATTACGCTACTTTTGTAGATTCTGCGGTTTCAAGAGGTGTTCCTGAAGAGTTCGTAGAAGAAGTTGTCCGTTCCCTTCTTGCGGGAGGGCAGTGTTACGAGCCAAAGATCGGGATTATAAGACTTGTAGGTTAATCTTACGGAGTGGAACTTTAACTGCCTCAGACTGTACTGTCTCATACTTAATAGTTTCAAAATTAATAAGTTCAAATATAATAGTTTCAAATTTAATAAGTTCAAATATAATAGTTTCAAATTTAATAAGTTCAAATATAATAGTTTCAAATTTAATAAGTTCAAATATAATCGTTTCAAATATAATAAGTTCAAATATAATCGTTTCAAATATAATAGTTTTAAACTTCAATAAACCTCGGGAATGTGTAAATCTTACCTCTAAAAACATGTGATAACGCTTAAGTGTGATTAAGTTGATTGGTATTCTTTGTTAAAATTTAGCATCTCACGTTTTTCGTATTTATCTGGAGAAATTAACATGAAAGTATTGGTCAGCGACTCACTCTCCAATGAAGGTTTGGAGATTCTAAAAGAGCACTTTACTGTTGACGTCAACACCGGCCTTTCCGAAAATGAGCTGGTGGAAAAGATCGGGGCATACGATGCCCTTGTAATACGCAGCGGCACTCAGGTCACTCAGAGAGTCATCGAAGCTGCCGACAACCTGAAAATTATTGGAAGGGCGGGAGTCGGAGTCGATAATATCGATGTGGATGCAGCCACAAAGAAAGGAATCATTGTAGCTAATGCTCCCGAAGGAAACATGATCTCGGCAGCAGAGCACACAATTGCTATGATGATGTCAATGTCCAGGAATATCCCCCAGGCCAACGCTTCCCTAAAATCCAGAGAATGGAAGCGCAACAAGTTCACGGGTATCGAGGTAAAGGGCAAGACCCTTGGAATTGTAGGGCTTGGAAGGATCGGGTCTGAGGTTGCAAAGAGGGCTTCAGGGCTTGAAATGAACCTTATGGGTTATGACCCTTTCATTTCTGAGAAGCGGGCTGTCGAACTCGGAGTCAAGCTGGCTACGGTTAATGAAATCGCAAAAGAGGCTGACTACATCACAGTGCACACTCCACTTATCAAAGAGACCAGAAATATCCTCGATGACGAGCAGTTTGCTCTCATGAAGAAAGGAGTAAGGATCCTCAACTGCGCCCGCGGCGGAATCATCAGTGAAGAAGCCCTGACAAAAGCTCTTGAAAGCGGCAAGGTCGGCGGGGCAGCACTGGACGTTTTTGTCGAAGAGCCTCCTTTTGACAGCCCTCTCCTTAACTTTGACAATGTAATCGTAACTCCTCACCTCGGTGCCTCCACACAGGAAGCTCAGGTTAATGTAGCAATCGATATTGCCAAAGAAGTTGTTTCTGTCCTTACCGGTGGGCTTGCAAAGAATGCAATCAATATTCCCTCAGTGAAGCCCGAAGCTATGGCAGTCCTTGCTCCATACATAAGGCTCTCAGAGCTCATGGGTAAAATCGCAGGACAGCTTGTAGACGGCAATTACGAAAAGGTAGAAATCGCATACAATGGGGAAATCTCCGGAAAAGATACCAGGCCCCTTACAGTCTCTGCTCTTAAAGGGCTGCTTGAAATGGCTCTTGGTTCCGGGGTAAATTATGTCAACGCTCCTACTCTTGCGAAGTCCAGAAAGATCGCAGTAGTTGAAAGCAAGTCTGAATCCGCAGAAGAATATTCTTCAACTGTCAGTATCAGGCTCACCAGCGGAGAAACGGCGAAACTGGTTACCGGAACTGTTGTTGGAGACGAGCCTAAGATTGTTTCCGTTGACGAGGACTATGTAGACATCTTCCCCGCAGGCCGTATGATCTTTGCCAAGCACATTAACAAGCCAAACGTTATCGGACCATGCTGTATGGTTCTTGGTAAAAACAACATCAACATTTCAGGCATGCAGGTCGGAAGGGCGAAAGTCGGAGGCGTGACTATGATGGTTCTTAATGTGGATACCGATGTCTCTGATGCAATCCTTGAAGAGGTCAGGCAGGTCCCCGGGATCATCAATGCAAAGCTTGTGACTCTCTGAATTCGCAGTAAATTGCAGTAACAGATATTCTGAAAAACATTTCACTTCGGTACAGACTTAAATATGATCTCTGTGCCGGAGAAATTTACTTTTACAAGGGATTTCTTCAAATGTGAAATTGAATCCAGTGAGACTTATTTATACATTGAATCCTGTAGGACTTATTTATACATTGAATCCAGTGAGACTTATTTATACATTGAATCCTGTAGGACTTATTTATACATTGAATCCAGTGAGACTTATTTATACATTGAATCCAGTGGGACTTATTTACATTATACTATACTGCCCTTTCCCAGCGCAGTTATTTTTCGAGGTTCGTGAATGGAAGAACTTAAACGTGTTGTTTCTGCTCCTTTTAAGAAAAATCTTGCAGGCTCTCTCCCGGAAAAAGACTTTGAATTTTCCCTTGCCTTTGACCTGAAATGGTTTTCCCCAAAGATTGCTTCTGAAGTAAAGAGCCGCGCCCTTGAAGCAGGCCTGCTTTCCCTTAAGGACGGTGCACTTTTACCCTGTTTTGATGTTGAGAGTGTCCGACTTCCCCATGCTTTTAAGCCACCAGAAAATTTTCTCGAACTCAAAGAGAAACCCGGAAAAACCGGCAACTCTTCTGCAAGGCGCCACAGGGAAGAAATATCCTTAGAACAGATTCTTGACTTCGTTTCCGCGGATACGGGAGTGAACAGACAACGGCTTGTTTCCGAAATCAATTCCATGCAGGACCGACTTGCTTATCTTGTGGATATCCGGATAGTGGCACTTATTGTGGCAAGAAAGTTCGGATGCGACATAGAAGTAATACTTGGAAAGGTTTCCAGGGTTGTTCTTGGCTCTTCCGATTACGCATAATCTTTATGTACTAGAAATGTTATTCACATCATACCAATCCGACTAATCGCTTGATCTTTAATTTGCTGCCCCGAGCTTCATAGCTACGGCAGCTATAGCGATGTTCGAACGCGATAGGGAATTTTTTCCGCGTGAGTGAGATTCATACAGATCTTGCGGAGGAACATACATTGGGTAAAAAATCACTGGTAAAACTAACAAGAAAAACGAATCCAAGAATCGTTTCCCTGATTCTTACCCTGAAAGATGGGGCAAATGTAGATTCTGCCCCCATCTGGAAGGATATTGCGAAACGTCTTGAGGCGCCGTCCAGAAACTATGCGGCTGTGAATATAAGCAAGATCAACAGGCACACTAATGAAGGTGATGTCCTGCTTATCCCCGGAAAAGTCCTGGGCGCAGGTCTCCTTGATCATCCTGTAACTGTTGCGGCTTTAACATTCAGCGAATCAGCAGTTGAAAGAATCACTGAAGTTGGCGGCAAGTGCCTGAGTCTCGAAGAGATCATGGAAGCAAATCCAAAAGGGTCCGGTATCCGGATTTTCCGCTGAGGTGACGAAGATGACGGTTATCGATGCAAATGGGCTTATTCTGGGGCGTCTTGCAAGTTCGGTTGCAAAACAGTTGCTTTCAGGAGACGAAAAGGTTTATATCATAAATGCCGAAAAAGCCATCATTTCTGGCTCAAGGGCAGCCACCCTTAGAGAGTACCGGGAGACCCGGGAAAGGGGTGCAACGGAATTCGGGCCTTACTTCCCGAAGCGTCCGGATCGCATCCTGAAGAGGACTATTCGTGGCATGCTGCCCTATAAGAGAGCAAGAGGAAAGGATGCAATGTCCAAGCTAAAAGTCTATGTAGGTGTCCCCTATGAACTTGAGGGCATTGAAACGAGCACCATCGCAGATGCCGACATGAGGCTTCTGAGTTCCAACAAGTACATAGAGCTTGGTGAAGTGAGCCAGAAAATGGGTTCAAAGTTCTAATGGGTGAGTCCTCATGATCAAAGTAATTAATTCATCTGGAAAGCACAAGACTGCAACTGCTCGCGCAACAGTCATGAAAGGTACCGGTAAGGTCAGGATCAACAAAATTCCGCTCGAGCTCTATACCCCTGAGCTTGCAATGATAAAAATCTCCGAGCCTCTGATGATCGCAGGAAACGATGTTGTTTCCGGGCTTGATATCAATGTTGATGTTCGGGGTGGCGGAATCGTTGGGCAAGCTAACGCAGTAAGGACTGCAGTTGCCCGTGGGATTGTGGAATGGACAAATGACACAATCATCAGAGACAACTTTGCAACCTACGACCGCAATTTACTTGTAAGCGATTCCAGGCAGAAAGAATCCAAAAACTTTGGTGGACCTGGAGCAAGGGCTAAATATCAGAAATCTTACAGGTAAGGACAGTTATGATCCCAGTCCGATGTTTCTCATGTGGAAAAGTAGTCTCTAACTATTGGGATGAGTACAAAAGACGCGTCAATGACGGCGAAGACTCTGCTGCAGTACTGGATGATCTCGGAATCACCCGTTACTGCTGCCGCAGAATGTTCCTCAGCCATGTAGAACTTGTTGACGTGCTTTCACCGTACCAGTAAGGGACCGTAGGGTAGCTTGGTCCATCCTTCGGCGTTCGGGACGCCGTAACCTGAGTTCGAATCTCAGCGGTCCCATTTCCCTTTTTCAAGGGCACTGGTTCTCAGGTGTATGTACTGAATATCAAATATATCATGCTTCTCGATTATCGGAATTCATCGGAGCGTTTTTAAGTTTCAGGGTGATCTGTTGGTCAAGGAAAAATATACCCGGTTCGAACGTGCACGAATTGTAGGTGCAAGAGCATTGCAAATAGCAATGGGGGCTCCTGTCCTGGTTGAAGATGACGGGCGGCTGGACCCCCTGGGTGTAGCCATTTTAGAGTTGAAGACCGGAGTTATTCCTATAACGGTCAAACGTAAGAAAAGCTGAAGACGTAATGGGATACATTTCAGATACTGAATGCGTTTTATTGTTGATTCTATATTTTATGAGGTGACTTTATGGAGGAAATTGAGCAGACAGGGAAGGAGGAAACCGGAGCACAGCCTTTGCCTGAAGAAGATGTCGTGGCTGAAGCAAAACCTGTACCTGAAAAGGAAGCCGCAGTAAAAACCGGATCTGTACCTGTGGAATCGGAGAACGAAGTAACTTCTCCAAAAGAGGGATCCACATCCCTGGTGTCCATTGACGAATACCTGGCGGCAGGCATTCACATCGGAACTCAGCAGAAAACTCAGGATATGATGCGTTTCGTATACAGAGTCAGAACTGACGGGTTATACGTACTTGATATCCAGTCAACAGATGAAAGGATCAGAGTTGCATCAAAATTGCTCTCTCACTATGACCCTACCAGAATCCTTGTAGTATCTTCAAGGCAGTATGGTCAGCACCCTGCAAGAATGTTCTCAAGGGCACTTGGCACAAGGGCAATGCTCGGAAGGTTTATCCCAGGTTCTCTTACAAACCCGCAGATGCATGGTTTCTTTGAACCTGATGTGATTATTGTAACCGACCCGGCCGGCGATGCCCAGGTCCTGAAAGAAGCATCAAGCATTGGAGTGCCTGTGGTAGCACTTTGTGACACCAACAACCTGACCTCAAATGTGGATCTCGTAATCCCAACCAACAACAAGGGTAGAAAAGCTCTCTCTCTCGTCTACTGGCTGGTTGCAAGGGAAGTATCTCGACTCAATAATACTCCCTTCAATTACGAACTGCCAGATTTCGAAACTCCCCTCTGATTTCGAAACATTCGTCCTGCACACTGAAAGGGTTTATAAAAATTGCCCATATCTTATATTATGGGTGATTGGAAATGAGACAGCCAGCAGTTGCAGGGCAGTTCTATCCCCTGCGTTGTGAAAATCTGGAGAAAGAACTTAAACAGTGTTTCGAAGGCCTGGAGATAAGGGAACGAAAAGTTATTGGGGCCGTTTGCCCGCATGCCGGGTATATCTATTCCGGGAAAGTTGCTGCACATGTTTATGCAACTCTTCCAGAAGCTGATACCTATGTCCTTTTTGGTCCCAACCATACAGGGTACGGTTCGCCGGTCTCCTTATCCAGGGAAACATGGAAAACACCCCTGGGGACTATTGATGTTGACCTCGAACTTGCCGACGGATTTCTCGGGAGCATCGTTGATGCGGATGAACTGGGACACACATACGAGCATTCTATTGAAGTCCAGCTTCCTTTCCTTCAGTACCGTTTCGGACGAGATTTTAAAATTCTTCCTATCTGCATGGGCATGCAGGATGAAGAAACAGCAGTTGAGGTGGGAAACCTTGTTGCTGACCTTGTTGTTGAAAGCGGAAAACGTGCGATCATCATAGCGTCAAGTGATTTCACTCACTACGAAACCGCTGAACGTGCAAGGGAAACGGATAACGAAGTTATAGATGCGATCCTGAATTTCAATGTCCCGGACATGTATGATCGTCTCTATAGAAGAAATGCTTCAGTATGTGGATATGGGCCTATTGCAGCAATGCTTTCAGCTTCTCAAAAACTCGGAGGGTCCAGGGCAACTCTGCTTAAATACGCAAATAGCGGGGATGTTTCAGGAGATATGAATGCTGTTGTCGGGTACGCTGCTATTATTGTGGAGTAAAGGCAGATCTATGCGAAAAATGAAGTCTGCTCGTTTTTGATTATGTGGAAAACACTCAGTGAAGGAAACACCCGGGAGAAGATTCATGCCGGGATAAATTTTTTTATATAATTTTTACTTTTACTTATGGTCAGCCTCTTCGAGAATAAAGTTCATTAATATACATACTCAAATTCAACAAAACTTAAAAAATTTTTGAGGAATAATATGGTTTCATGTTCTGCGCCCGGGAAAATCTATCTTTTCGGAGAGCATGCGGTTGTTTATGGAGAAACCGCAATAGCATGTGCAGTGGAGTTGAGAACCCGGGTGCGGGTAGAGTTAAACAGCTCCATAGTTATCCAGTCCCAGCTTGGGAAAACAGGGCTTGATTTTGAAAAACACCCCTATGTTTCTGCAGTTATTGAAAAAATGAAAGAATTTGTGCCCATAAAAGGCGTCTTTTTGACCGTGGATTCCGATATCCCCGTGGGCTCAGGGCTAGGATCTTCTGCTGCAGTAACAATTGCAAGCATAGGGGCACTCAATGAGTTTTTTGTCTGTGGTCTTTCCCTTGAAGAGATTGCAAAACTGGGGCATGAAATCGAGATAGAAGTACAGGGGGCAGCAAGCCCTACCGATACATATGTTTCTACTTTCGGAGGGGTTGTTACCATCCCGGAACGGAGGAAGTTAAAAACTCCCGACTGCGAAATTGTGATCGGGGATACCGGAGTTTTTTCATCTACAAAAGAGCTTGTGGCAAATGTCAGGCAACTTCGTGAGAGTTACCCTGAGCTGATAAGACCTCTTATGGCTTCTATTGGCAAAATCTCCAGAATTGGGGAAACTCTTGTGCTTTCAGGAGACTACGCTTCCATTGGCAGGCTCATGAACGTGAACCAGGGCCTGCTTGACGCACTTGGGGTAAATATCCTTGAACTTTCATGTTTAATCTATTCGGCAAGGGCAGCAGGAGCTTTCGGGGCAAAGATTACGGGAGCTGGAGGTGGCGGCTGTATGGTTGCCCTTACAGCCACTGAAAAGTCTGCACAGGTAGCTGGAGCCATTGCAAGAGCAGGGGGTAAGGTCACCATTACAAAACCCACAGAACAGGGACTGAAGGTCGATTGAGCCTGAATGCCGGATGGAGCATTTGATAACAATTATTCACGGTTATAACAATTATTCACGGTTGTAACAATTATTCATGGTTATAACAATTATTCATGGTTAATACTGTTGCAGAGTAATTCTTTAGATCGACTGAAAGCTATTTAATAAGGTATAAGTGGTATAATGAACGCTTCAACCGAATCTGTTATTCTTAAGCTCGGAGGCAGCGCCATTACTGATAAAGGCGCATATGAAGGAGTTGTAAAAGAGGCTGACCTTCTAAGGATTGCACGGGAAGTTTCAGGCTTCCGGGGGAAAATGATTGTTGTACATGGAGCCGGCTCTTTCGGGCATACCTACGCCAAAAAATACGGGCTTGACCGGACTTTTGACCCGGAAGGGGCAATTGTAACTCATGAATCCGTAAAAAAACTTGCATCGAGGGTTGTGGATGCTCTGAACAGTTTCGGAGTTCGGGCTATTGCCGTGCATCCTATGGGCTGTACTGTTTGCAAAAATAGACGGATAGAGAGCATGTACCTTGACAGCATAAAACTCATGCTCGAAAAAGGTTTTGTCCCGGTACTGCACGGAGACGTTGTTATGGACCTTGAACTCGGGACCTGCATCCTCTCGGGAGATCAGATAGTTCCCTATCTGGCAAAAGAACTCGGGATCACGCGGCTCGGGCTGGGTTCAGCCGAAGATGGGGTACTTGATAAGGATGGAAAACCGGTGCCTGAGATTACTCCTGAAAACTTTGAGGAATTTCGGCAATGTATCAGGGGTTCGGAAAGTACGGATGTTACAGGCGGAATGCTTGGAAAGGTTTTGGAACTTCTGGAACTTAGCAAAAATTCTAGTATTACTTCATATATATTCAATGCAGGAAAAGCTGATAACATTTACAGGTTCTTAAATGGGGAATCCATAGGGACCAAGATCAGTCCGGATAAAAAGGTATGAAGCATGATTAATACTACCTCAAGGCGAAAGATAGAACACCTGAAGCTCTGCGCTGAAAGCCCGGTTGAATCCAGGGGGATCAGTGCTGGTTTTGAAGATGTGACTCTGATCCACAGGGCGCTTCCCGAATTAAACATGGACGAGCTTGACCTTTCGGTGGATTTCCTTGGAAAAAAGATGCTAGCCCCGTTTTTGATTGCATCTATCACAGGAGGGCACCCTGACACCATCCCTGTCAATGCTGCACTTGCAGCTGCAGCCGAAGAGCTGGGAGTAGGGATAGGGGTTGGCAGCCAGAGAGCTGCAATTGATGACCCTGCTCAGGAAGACTCATTCAGGATTGTCAGGGACGAAGCTCCGAATACCTTTGTCTATGGAAATGTCGGGGCTGCCCAGATCCGCCAGTACGGGGTAGAAGGGGTAGAAAAACTCATTGAAATGATCGATGCTGATGCCCTTGCCATTCACCTGAATTTCTTACAGGAAGCCATCCAGCCCGAAGGAGACAGAGATGCTATCGGTTGCCTGGATATGATTACTGAAATTTGTTCTGTGCTCAAAACTCCCGTGATTGTGAAAGAGACAGGTGCAGGCATTTCCAGGGAAGATGCCCTTCTTCTTCATAAAGCCGGAGTCTCTGCAATTGATGTCGGAGGGGTTGGGGGCACCAGCTGGGCAGGAGTCGAGGTTTACAGGGCAAAAAAAAGCAGGGACTCGGTCTCCGAACGCCTCGGAGAACTCTTCTGGGACTTTGGAATCCCGACTGTTGCCAGCTTGATAGAATCCAGGGTATCTCTCCCGATAATCGCAACTGGCGGAGTCCGGACCGGACTTGATATTGCAAAGTCCCTCGCTCTCGGAGCCAGTGCGGCAAGTGCAGCCCTGCCCTTTGTGGGGCCTTCTCTTGAAGGAAAAAAATCGGTTGTCAGTGTCCTCTCCCATATGTTGGATGAGTTCAGGGCTGCAATGTTTCTTTGCGGCTGTGCAAACATCCAGGCCCTGCATAATGCACCGGTTGTTGTCACCGGATGGACGCTCGAATACCTTGGACAACGCGGTTTTAATGTAAAAGACTACTCTTTACGCAAAAATGCACTTTAACTTTGGGAGCGCGGAGGCACAGCGAGAAGTCCCCTTCCTCGGAACAGGTGGGGGATGAAAGCGAAGCTTCGCATAGTAGCAAAATATAACTTATAACATCCAAACGGTCAACTGTTGTTGGTTTTGTAAACATATTTATGCTTTCAACTCCTATATATAACTACAAGCGGTCTGAACTTAGAGCCTATCCGAAAAGTAGAATAACTATATTTTAGGGTAATGTTGATTAGTGGTAACACGAAAAAACGGACATGACTACGAGATTTCTGATGAATTCTGGACTAAAATCAAACCATTATTACCTTTCCCTAAACCCAAAAAGAAGCCTGGACGACCTCGAAAAGATGATAAGAGAATACTGAGTGGTATTTTTTATCTTCTTCGTACTGGTTGCCAATGGAAGGCGTTGCCACGCTTTTATGGAGCTCCAAGCACTGTCCATGATCGGTTTCAGGAATGGCAAAGATCAGGGTTATTTGAGAATATGTGGAAAGCTGGTCTAGTGGAGTATGATAATCAAAACGGATTAGAGTGGGAATGGCAAGCAATTGACGGTGCTATGACAAAAGCTCCACTAGGTGGAGCTGGGACCGGAGCTAATCCAACTGATCGTGGCAAAAAAGGTACAAAAAGGAGTCTGTTAACAGATGGTAAAGGTATACCACTATCGGTTACTGTTGATGGAGCAAATCGTCACGATAAAAAGCTTGTAAAAGAGACTTTAGATGCCATTATTTTTGAAAGACCGTCTCAAGATGATGTTATTCAGAATATATGTATGGATAAAGGATATGATTTTCCTGATATCAGAGAATTAGTTAAAGAATATGGTTATACTGCCCATATCAAAAGCCGTGGAGAGGAAAACATAAGAATAGAGATACCAGGTTTTAGGGCAAGAAGATGGGTTGTGGAAAGGACACATTCTTGGATAAACAGATTCAGAAGAATGCTTATTAGATGGGAAAAGAAAATTGAGAATTACTTTGCGATGCTTCATTTCGCATGCGCATGGATAACATTCAGAGCAGCGGGACTTTTCGGATAGGTTCTTAGACTATATGGTTCTACAGAGAAGTTCTGCAGGTAAAAAGCTAAATGGTGATAGTAAGACTTGATACGTTATCTCTCTTACACCCTGTGGTAACAAAACTAAAACAGACCGTATATTGTGTGATCTTTGGAACAGAAATGTTCCTATCACAAAAAGCCTTGTGTACAGACCTTCGATAGCAATATCGGAAATCTACGACAATACAGGTGTTTTGAGAAATTGAGATTCTTTGAGAATCGAAGCTGACGATAAAAATACTCGTAGGAAGCTCCTTCCTTACCATCAAGCATTTCAGATACTTGCGCGTCCATTACAGATTTCTTTGATTACAGATTTCTTTGATTACAGATTTCTTTGATTACAGATTTCTTTGATTACAGATTTCTTTGATTACAGATTTCTTTGATTACAGATTTATTCCATGACAATGTTTATACGTAAAACAGAAGTAATGTCTCAAAAGAAAATAGTTAATATTAGTTAATATTAATCTGAGAAATTATTTATTAATCTGAACTCTTAATCAGGGGAAAAGTAATTAGCTTTGTTTCCCTTTAGGTATACCGGAAGAGTAAAAGAATGCCGTTTATCTTGAAATACTGTAAAATCGTGAAATAAAGAGGTAATTTTTCTGGAAATTCAGATAAGTATAATTATCAGGATAGGATTTAGCTGAATATAACTCGGTGTCAAATTACCTTCATTAAGCAAAGCAGAGATTAGTTGCTTAAGATCCTTAATTTGGGAATTAACTCTTAGAACTACTCATGAATTACTAGTCTGAAGATCAATTCCCCGGGATAAAGACCTTAGAAACATTAATTGGGGTTAATATCCTTTGAAATATACTCCTATTGGGGTTAATATCCTTTGAAATATACTCCTCAAACTCATCAACTCAGGGCCAATTCAAAAAATTGGTCCTTTAAAGTCTTGATTTTAAGAATCAACTTCTTTAAATCATTCATTAGCACCATTTATAAAATTGTTAAATTAAAGGTCACTTATCCAATTCATTAAATCAGGAATTGTTCATAAGGTCAACTGGAATAAGGGATCAATTATAATAAAAGTCATTCAGGCAAGTATTGAAGTGATTTCCATACCTGGTCAACTGGAATATGGAAAATGCTGGAATGCAGGAAAATAAACTATTGGAGTATGAAGACAAATCATTGGAAATTAGAATATAGAAAATAGGTTATTAGAATATAGAAAATAGGTTATTAGAATATAGAAAATAGGTTATTAGAATATAGAAGATGGGTTATTAGAATATAGAAGATGGGTTATTAGAATATAGAAAATGGGTAATTAGAATATAGAAGATAGGTTATTAGAATATAGAAAATAAGTTATTAGAATATAGAAAATGGGTAATTAGAATAGAGGAAAATAGATTAGTAAAGTCATTTAAAAGTAACAGCTTACCCTTAATTCGTAGTATGGTTGGAATCAGGCTTTTTGAAAAATAGTTGTAACTAAGGAAGGATACTGAAAGTGCCTGTAGACCAAGCTTGGATCTGGAATTCCCTCAATGGATCGGAAAGCCCTTTGAAAATCGATATTATACAAGAACAAGATCGAAGGTAGTTTCCGGAAGTTCTGGCAGATTAAAATATTTGTATACTGAAACAAATATATAATTAAAGTTGCATTATTCTGCTAGGAACTGCAACCTGGTGTCTTTCATCCGAAAGAAGATTCCTTCAAGGGCAAATGGGTAGCTTTTAGAGTGGCTTTTCTAAAGATTATTCTATACCTCTACTACTATACCGGTTACATTCATTGTCATTGATTTAAGACCGTTACCTTATTCGTTTTGAGGTTTTGGTTTCACAAGGATAAAAAAGGTAAAAAAATTCAATAAGAGGTTAAAAAATATGACTGAAATAGGAATTGTTGCAGTCGGCGGCTACAACGAAATGGGCCGCAATATGACTGCCATTATTATAGGTGAAGATATTGTCATTCTGGATATGGGGCTCAGGCTTGACCGTGTTCAAATTCATGAAGACGTTGAAATTGACAAAATGCATTCTCTTGAACTAATCGAGATGGGTGCAATCCCTGATGATACTATCATGAAAGAGATCAATGGGACTGTAAGGGCAATCGTCTGCACTCACGGGCACCTTGACCACATCGGTGCAATTCCGAAGCTCGCCCACAGGTACAATGCTCCTATACTTGCTACCCCATATACCGCAGCTATCATCAAACAGCAGATAGACTCTGAGCGCAAGTTTGAGGTCTGCAACAGAGTTATTCCTTTACAAGCAGGTGGGACCTATCAGGTTACGGAAGATATTTCTATAGAATTCATCAGAGTCCAGCACAGTATTATCGACTGTGTACTTGCAGCTGTACATACTCCGGCAGGAGCTGTTCTTTACGCCTGTGATTTCAAGCTGGACAGGACTCCTACTATGGGTGAAGCTCCTGACTTCGAGCGTTTCAAATCCCTCGGAAAGGAAGGGGTCATTGCAATGATTACCGAAAGCACGAATGCAGGGCGCTCAGGAAAGACCCCCTCCGAACAGATTGCAAAGGACATGGTCAGGGATGTACTGCTCGGGACAGAAGAGTCCGATGTGGGCATGATCATTACGACTTTTGCCTCTCACATTGCAAGGCTCAAAGCGATTATCGAGGCTGCCGAGGAAATGGGCAGAATTCCGGTGCTTATGGGGCGCTCCATGGAACGTTATGTGAGTGCAGCCAGAGATGTTGGATATCTTGACCTGCCCTCCAATGTGGAGATTTACGGCATGAGAAAAGATGTAGACAGGGCATTCAAGCGTATCATGCAGGAAGGCAAGAACAAGTATCTACCTATTGTTACAGGACACCAAGGAGAACCAGGCTCTATTCTCATGCGGGTTGCAAACGGGGAAACGCCTTACGCAATTGAACCTGGAGACAAGATCATTTTCTCAGCAAATGTAATCCCTAGCCCAATGACTCAGGCAAACCGCTATGCACTTGAGACCAAACTCAGGATGAAGGGTGGCAGGATCTATGACAATGTTCACGTATCAGGGCACGCGTACAGGGAAGATCACTGGGAACTCTTGCGCATGGTAAATCCCGAGCATGTAATTCCTGCCCACGGAGATATGGAAATGCACGGGCACTACATCGAGATGGCAGAGGATGCAGGGTATGTACTCGGAGATACCGTACACCTTCTCAGAAACGGCGAAGTGTTATATATAGAAGAGTAACCCTATAATCAAAAACCCCCCGTGTTCTCGTGATGCCTATGATGCTTATTGATGAGATCAAAAAGAGAAGTTCCCATGTTGATGCTGCAATTGACGAACTACTTCCAATAACCCGTCCCGAGGAGCTGTACAAAGCTTCTCGCTATCTCGTGGACGCCGGCGGAAAGCGTCTTCGTCCGGCAGTCCTTATCCTGGCAGCAGAAGCTGTCGGCTCCGATCTCAAGTCTGTTTTGCCCGCAGCAGTGGCTGTGGAACTTGTACATAATTTCACTCTGATCCATGACGACATTATGGATAAGGACAATATCCGCAGGGGAATGCCTGCAGTCCATGTTAAATGGGGTGAAGCCGGGGCCATCCTTGCCGGAGACACCCTTTACTCCAAAGCGTTCGAGATCCTGTCAAAGGTTGATAACGAACCTGTAAGGATTTTAAAGTGCATGGATGTCCTCTCAAAGACCTGTACCGAAATCTGTGAAGGGCAGTGGCTTGACATGGACTTCGAAACAAGGGACAGGGTAACGGAACTTGAGTACATCGAAATGGTGGAAAAGAAGACCTCTGTCCTCTATGCAGCCACAGCCAAAATCGGTGCTCTCCTCGGTGGAGCCTCCGACGAGGTTGCCGAGGCCTTATCCGAATATGGTCGCCTCATAGGGATCGGTTTCCAGATGTACGATGACGTCCTGGACATGGTCGCTCCTGAAGAAGTGCTCGGAAAGGTTAGAGGCAGCGACCTCATGGAAGGAAAGTACACCCTCATTGTCATTGACGCCTTCAGCAAAGGCGTAAAACTGGACATCTTCGGGAAAGGGGCAGCCACTCTTGAAGAAACCGAAGCAGCTGTCCGGACTCTGACCGAATGCGGATCCATCGATTACGTGAAAAATCTTGCAATCTCATATATCAATCAAGGAAAGGCAAAACTGGATGTCCTCAGAGACTGTCCTGAAAAAGAACTTCTCCTCCAGATTGCTGACTATATGATTGCAAGGAACTACTGAAGTATGAAAAAATCTCTTTCTTGAAGAATTGCAGCAGATTCTGCTGCAATTCCAGAATTCTTTATTACTATTTTCTGGTTTTTTATAAAAAAGAAAAAAAGAAAGGGCAGGATATGGTTCTGCCAGGGTTTTAAATTTTAGATTTTATTTTGCGTTTCTCATTTTTATTGTGCTCTGTGCAGCTACAAGCCTTGCGATAGGGACTCTGTAGGGGGAACAGCTTACATAATCGATGCCTATCTGGTGCGCGAAG
Organism: Methanosarcina sp. WWM596; assembly: GCF_000969965.1. GTDB lineage: Archaea > Halobacteriota > Methanosarcinia > Methanosarcinales > Methanosarcinaceae > Methanosarcina. Next base: position 2,806,024 of record NZ_CP009503.1, on the reverse strand, counting down.
GTGATAGACTTCGGTTCGCCGCCGTGTTCTCCGCAGATTCCTATTTTGAGCTCGGGTTTAACAGAACGTCCTTTCCCAATTCCGATCTTCATTAGTTCGCCAACGCCTTCCTGGTCCAAAACTGCGAAGGGATCGTGTTCAAGGATGCCCGCCTTCTGATAGATAGGCACAAATTTGGACACATCATCCCTGCTGAACCCGAAGGTTGTCTGGGTAAGGTCATTTGTCCCGAAGGAGAAAAAGTCAGCTTCCTTTGCGATCTGGTCTGCGACAATTGTGGCTCTGGGCAATTCGATCATGGTTCCTACCTTGTAGTCGATCTTCATACCTTTTTCAGCCATTACTGTTTCTGCAGTCTTGCAGACTTCCTCTTTGGAAAGGGAGAGTTCTTTTACGAGACCCACGAGCGGAATCATGATTTCAGGAACTATCTCGATTCCTTCGGCTGTAAGCTCACAGGCTGCCTCCATTATTGCACGTACCTGCATGTTGTAGATTTCAGGATAGGTAATCCCAAGCCTGCAGCCCCTGTGCCCGAGCATGGGGTTAAGTTCCTTAAGGGAAACTACACGCTTGATGATTTTCTTAATCTCATCGATTTTCCCACAATCCCCGGTGGTTTCAAGTTCCTTGAGCTTTTCATAGAGCTCTTCTTTATCCGGAAGGAACTCGTGCAGAGGCGGGTCAAGGAGCCTGATGGTTACAGGCAGACCTTCCATGCTACGGAAGATTCCAAGGAAGTCTTCTTTCTGCATGGGGAGCAATTTCTTGAGAGCTTTTTTCCTGGTCTTCTCTTCTTCGGCCATGATCATTTCCCTAACTGCGGGGATCCTGTCTTCACCAAAGAACATATGCTCTGTCCTGCAAAGCCCGATACCTTCTGCACCAAGTTCGCGGGCAAGAGAAGCATCAGCCGGATTGTCGGCATTTGTCCTTACTCCGAGAGTCCTGATCTCATCAGCCCAGGTGAGAAGCTTTCTCATATCATAATTTATTTCGGCATCAATCAGGTCTACTTTCCCGATTATGACGTTTCCGAGACTTCCATCAATCGTAATATATTCGTGCTCTTTGATGGTGAAGCCGTTTACCATAAAGAGAGCGTTCTTGATATCAATTGAGATATCTCCGCAGCCTACAACACAGGGTTTGCCCATGCCCCTACCAACGACTGCAGCGTGAGAGGTCATTCCTCCGCGCACGGTAAGAACTCCCTGTGCAGCTGCCATGCCACCAATGTCTTCCGGAGAGGTCTCGGTACGGACAAGAATTGTCTTTTCGCCTAACTCTGCCATCTCTTCAGCAGCTTCGGCGGTAAAGACTACCTTTCCTACAGCAGCTCCTGGAGATGCAGGAAGCCCTTTTGCAATTATTTCCAGTTTTGCTTCCGGGTCAATTCTCGGGTGCAAGAGCTGGTCGATGTTTTCGGCTTTGACTCTGGTTACTGCAGTTTCCTTGTCTATAAGCCCTTCTGCCACCATGTCCGTTGCAATCTTTACGGTTGCCGCAGCTGTGCGTTTTCCTGTCCTGGTCTGCAGCATGTAGAGTTTTCCTTCCTGAATGGTAAACTCTATGTCCTGCATGTCCCGGAAGTGGGATTCAAGTCTCTGGCAGATATCCACAAGCTGGGAATAGGCTTCCGGGATTTCGTCTCCGAGCGTATTAATATATTTTGGGGTCCTGATCCCGGCAACCACATCTTCGCCCTGTGCATTGATGAGGTATTCTCCGAAAAACTTCTTTTCGCCTGTAGATGGGTTTCTTGTAAAAGCAACACCTGTACCTGAGGTGCTTCCTCTGTTCCCGTAAACCATGGTCTGTACAGTAACAGCTGTACCCCAGCTATCATCAATGCCATTGAGCTTCCTGTAGGTGATGGCTCTCTGGTTATTCCATGAATCAAAAACAGCATTAATTGCCAGCTGAAGCTGAACTTTAGGGTCCTGAGGGAACTCAAATCCTTTTTCGAGTTTGATTACTTCTTTGAATCTTTCTGCCAATTCTTTTAATGCTTTTGAATCGAGGTCGGTGTCGGACTTAACCCCCAGTTCCTTTTTCTTGTCCTCGATTAAGGAATCGAATTTTCTGAATTCAACTCCAAGCACCACGTCCCCAAACATGGCGATAAATCTTCGGTAACAATCGTAAGCGAATCTTTCATCATTGACTTTTTTTGCGAGTCCGATTACTGATTTGTCCGTAAGTCCAAGATTCAGAACTGTGTCCATCATCCCCGGCATGGACACCCTGGCTCCGGATCTTACAGAGACCAGCAACGGATCCTCGGGATCTCCCAGCTTTTTGCCGTTTAAGGCTTCTAGCTTATCGATTGCTTCTATTTCCTGTCTGAGCACCTCTTCGGGATATTTATTTTCCTTAAGATAAAGTACACAGACTTCGGTTGTTATTGTAAAGCCAGGTGGTACGGGGATTCCGAGATTTGCCATCTCGGCAAGGTTTGCACCCTTACCTCCAAGCAGGTCTTTCATACTACTCTTACCATCAGTTACATCCTTTCCAAAAAAATATACGAACTTGGACAATGATTCTCCTCCCTGGAACGAGATCATTATTCGGAGTTGAGTCTGGATATTCCCCAGACCTATAGTCTTCATTATTCGGAGTTGAGTCTGGATATTCTCCAGACCTATAGTCTTCATTATTCAGAGTTGAGTCTGGATATTCTCCAGACCTATAGTCTTCATTATTCGGAGTTGAGTCTGGATATTCCCCAGACCTATAGTCTTCATTATTCGGAGTTAGAGTCTGGATATTCCTCCGATTTATGGTCTGGTTGTTGCCAACAATGTCCATTTCATATATAAGCTTGTGGTTTCCTTTTCCTGTATCTTATACTTTACTCTTTTGATTTAGTTGAGATCAATGTATAATATAGGTCTTGCGATATCTTTATATATAATAAGCATAGACTACATGTGCTTTTCAGTCTACAATATATATTATTATTCAGGACTGACAGTTTAATCCACTCGAAGCCGGGGTATTCAGCCCTGTGCATAGAGGTATAACAATTCGTGGCTGATATGAAACGACTCGGTACCGTGCTACACAGGTCAGGTCTTAAAAACCTGATAATTAGAGGGGATGAGGTAAAACCCGATAACGTGTCAGGTAGTCTCCCTAAATTGAATTCGGTTGTTGTTGACAAGGCCCTGAATCGGATTGGTACAATTGCCAGTGTCTTCGGACCTGTGAACCATCCATATTTTTTAGTGAAGGGCTTTAAGCGAATTCCTGATTCGGAAACTCGGGCACTCGTCAATGAAAGAGTCTATATTCGGTGAGGTCTCTGGCATTTGATGAAGGTTTTAACCCTTTGTTATGGTTTAACTTTAACTGGTTTATATGTTTTTTGCTGGTTATAGCCGCAAGTTTTCTTATCCCTTATTTTATATATTTATTGTAATTTATATTGGCAGGCTTGAGATTGCAGGGAATCATAAACATAGTCATGTTAATTTGTAAGGTGATATAATATGGTAGAAGTCGAAAGAGTTCGCTATTCGGACACTCTTGAAAGAGAAAAAATACGTGCCATGATTAAAGCTCGCAAAGAAAAACAAAAAGAGCAAAATTTTGAAAACGAAAAGGCCGTATGTCCAGAATGCGGTAGCAGGAACCTTGTTCACGATTATGAGAGAGCTGAGCTCGTTTGTGGGGACTGCGGACTTGTCATTGATGCCGACTTTGTGGATGAGGGACCAGAATGGCGAGCTTTCGATCACGATCAGCGCATGAAGCGTTCCCGTGTGGGTGCGCCCATGACATATACAATTCACGATAAAGGGCTTTCCACAATGATTGACTGGAGAAATCGCGATTCCTACGGGAAATCTATCTCCTCCAAAAATCGTGCCCAGCTCTATCGTTTAAGAAAATGGCAGCGTAGAATTCGTGTAAGTAACGCAACTGAAAGAAATCTGGCTTTTGCTCTTTCTGAACTGGACAGGATGGCTTCTGCTCTTGGTCTTCCAAGGACTGTCCGGGAAACCGCAGCCGTTGTCTACAGAAAAGCTGTGGACAAAAACCTTATCCGCGGTCGCAGTATTGAAGGTGTAGCCGCAGCTGCCCTTTATGCTGCCTGCCGTCAGTGCAGTGTCCCGAGAACTCTTGATGAGATCGAAGAGGTTTCGAGGGTTAGCAGGAAAGAAATTGGAAGGACTTACCGTTTCATTTCCAGAGAACTTGCCTTAAAACTCATGCCAACTTCCCCTATCGACTATGTCCCAAGGTTCTGCTCCGGGCTTAACCTGAAGGGAGAGGTCCAGTCAAAGAGCGTTGAGATTCTCAGGCAGGCTTCAGAAAAAGAACTCACAAGCGGGAGAGGTCCAACAGGAGTTGCCGCAGCTGCAATTTACATTGCATCCATTCTCTGCGGTGAGCGGAGGACTCAGCGCGAAGTCGCAGACGTTGCCGGGGTAACGGAAGTTACCATCAGAAACAGGTATAAAGAACTGGCAGAAGAACTGGATATCGAGATAATCCTCTAAATTTTTTTTTCCGTTTTGCCAGCCGGGTTTAAGGTTTATCTGGTATGTGGAGGGAAAAATGTGCCCTCTTTTTTCATTCATTTTTTTCAGAACAGTAATTTTAGATATGCTCACATCCTGTTATCAGCCCTTTTTCTTTTTCAAAAGAACACATTTGTAGCATATATTTATAACACAGATTTGTAGCATACATTTGTAGTATACATTTATAATAAACGTTTAAAAAATTTATGATTAGTAATGCTGACAATTGAGATTTCCAAAGCCCTTCTCTTAGGCTTCACTGTCGGGCTTACAGGTGCCCTGGTCCCCGGCCCCATGCTTTTTGCAACTATAGAAGTTTCTCTCCAAAGGGGATGGTTTGCAGGTCCTGAAGTTGTTTTTGGACATATACTGGTCGAGTTTGTACTCTCTGTGCTCATTCTTTTTGGAGCTGCATCTCTTATCGGCAGCGGCACAATCTCAGCTATTTCCGTTATTGGTGGGCTTTCACTTGTGGTTTTCGGACTGCTTACTGTAAAAGGTGCAAAAGCTGCTGCTTCTGCAGGAGTTTCCCCAGGTTCTTCAGGCTTAAAATTGACTTCAAACCCCATTGCATTGGGTCTGATAACCTCCGTTTCAAACCCTTATTTCTGGATCTGGTGGCTTACTGCGGGCAGTGCGCTTGTGTTAAAGGAAAATGAACTGGGACTTCTCATCTCTGTTGCCTATCTCCTGGGGCACTGGGCAGCAGACATAGGCTGGTTTACTGCTGTGTCCGGATCTTTCAGCCGGGGAAAATCCCTGTTTCCCGAGCGCACCCATGAAATGGTTCTTTATGTCTGCGGGGGATTTTTAGTGATTTTCGGGTTTTATTTCATGCTTAACTATAATAATTCCATTCAGTTGTCCTGAAGTAGTCTCTCTATTTTTGAGACTTTTTACTATCTTCTGGGATTATCAAAATTTATCATTAATTCCATTAGCTATTGACTGCAACCAATCTAAAACCCAGAATATAACAAAAAGACTCCTATTTTTTCCCTTCAGGAGTTCTTTCTTTTATTTTTTTTCAATTTTTTTCCTCAGGGGAACTTTCCAGTAAAAGCAAAATAGAACGATATCCCTCCACTGAAGGTGAGCACCCATAAAGCCAGCAGTATCCTCATATTTCTACGAGTTTTCCAGCTCCATCTGTTAATAATGAAAATAAAACCAAAAGCCAGGGATGTGGCTCCAAAAAGACCGTGAGTATATATAACTGAAGGAGCCTTTCCGCTAATTGTCAGGTTGTAAGCCGAATAAAGCATATAAAGAACCGATAATAAGGCAAGAACATATCCCTCGGTTGCCATCTTTCCATGTCCAATCATGCCTCCTTTTTTCGATTTCTTTTTTAGTTCGACCAGGCTTAACACAAATAATAATAAAGCTCCTATTTGCAAACCAAGTGATATAGTTCTGAGGTCATATAGGATCATTTCAACTACCAGATTATCCCTTCCTTTCCATTTTAAAACTTTTCAATTATTTCTATTTTAGATGTCTCCAGGTATAAAGAGATATTTGGTAACGAAATTTCTAAAGAGATTCCCTGATTCAGTTTCGATATTGAGAAAACTTAATAACAAAAGGATAACTTTAAAGTTTCAGAAGGTCGGAGTCCTATGAAACGGCAATGCATAAAAGTTCCCAAAAAGAAAGGAGAAACTGCAAGGAGAACACTCCTTGACTTTGAAATCCTTGAAAATTCCATGAAGATCGCTTCGGATGAATCTTTTCTCTATATTCCCCTCTCCAGAGAACTTCTTTTGCATGAACTGGAAGGGCTCCCCGAAGAAGCCGAACTTGTGGAGTTCGAGTTTGAGCCTCAGGAAAAAAAACCCACGCCTGGGGATCTCCTTGGTTTCAATCCGGCTTATGAGCTCATCGGGGATATTGCACTTCTGGAAGATCCGGATCTTGATCCTCAAAAAGCTTCAAGAATTGCCGACGCCCTCCTCCTGACCCATCCAAACATAAAAACCGTACTCAAACCTCTTACTCCTGTGATCGGGGAGTTCAGAGTAAGGGAATTCGAGATTGTGGCAGGCGAACCCAGAACCGTGACTGTTCACAGGGAGTACGGGTGCCGTTACAAAGTTGACCTTGCAAAGGCATATTTTACCCCTCGCCTTTCCACTGAACGCTCGCGTATCCTCTCCTGGATACTGGAAGGGGATACTGTTGTCGATATGTTTGCAGGTGTTGGCCCTTACAGTATCCTTATAGCAAAGAGCAAAAAGCCTGCAAGGGTTGTTGCAATCGACAAAAACCCGGATGCTGTCGGCTACCTCAGGGAAAATATAACCCTTAACTCAGCAAAAAATATCGAAACAATCGAAGGCGATGCCAGGGAAGAAGCAAAAAGATTTGCAGGCACTGCCGATCATGTGATCATGAACCTTCCCCACAGTGCCCATGAGTTCCTGGACTCCGCTGTCTTCCTTACAAAACCGGGCGGTATAATCCACTATTACGGAATGACTCCTGAAGACGACCTCTTCGAAAGTTCCATTGAGCTTATCAGAAAAGCTGCGGAAAAAGCAGGACGGAAGATTGAAATTCTGGAGGAAAGGGTAGTCCGTTCTTATGCCCCTCATCAGTATAATATATGCATCGAAGCAAGGATAATTTGAAGTTTCCTTCCCCCACCCACTCCTGGAAATATTCTGAATGAAAAATGCTTTCTGCACGCCGGCACTTATGGGCAGCCGGGCCAATACACCAGTAAAAAATTTCTTTGCAGGTGAAAGAGAAGGAATCATATAATCAAAATTTCGAAAACCTATGCAAAAGAAATGTTTAAACATTTGCAGGTCAATTTCAATAAAGTTGCTTAAAACAGCTTAATTACAATTGCTTATTTACAGATCATAATTATAATCCTACAGGGAGCTGATTTCTAGTGTCCACATTTACCTATTTCATGATAGGCTTCTCAGTTCTGGTTGCTCTTATTTTTATATGGTTCTACCTCAAGTACTTTCAGAAAAGAGAGAAATAATAAGTTGAATCAGTAAAAATAATAATTAAAGAGCAAGAAAGTAACTGGCAGTTTTTGCTATCCTTCTCTTTAATTCTTCTCTTTGCAGGATGGAAACAACTCTTACGAGCGAAATAGTTAAATTCTTGATCGCTATTTTAAGTCTGCTTATTTTTCAATCCATGAGCCGTCGTGGCTTAGCGGTATAGCGGCTGATTCGTAATCAGCAGGTCGGGGGTTCAAGTCCCCCCGGCGGCTTTTTTCTAAACTAAATCTGTAAATTTTCACTGACAACCTGATAACCTAATCCTCAATTTTTCAGAACCTCTATGACCTCCTTTATATCAGGAAGCTCATGCCCCGGATATTTCTTGAAGAATACCACTTTCTGATCTTCGTCAATAATTATATTTGCTCTTTCAGAAACACCTTCCTTTTCCTTGAAGATTCCATATATTCTGGCGACTTTTCCATGCGGCCAGAAATCTGAAAGGAGCCTTATGTGCATGATACCAAGTTCCCTTGACCAGGCTTTTTTTGACGGCATGGAATCCACACTTATCCCAAGAGGTACTGTGTTCAATTCAGCAAAAAGCTCATGGTTTTCCTCAAGCAACTTCATTTGTTCTGCACATACTTTCGTCCAGGCAAGAGGGTGAAAGGACAGGAGTACCTTCTTTCCTTTCAGATCATAAAGATGCACTTCTTCCCTTTTCTGGTCTCTTAACCGGAAGTCCTTGATTGTCTCCCCTATTTTTATCTCGTTTGTCATAAATTTCCCCAATATCACATTTGTCTATCTAAGTTCTTAATGGCTTTGTGCTCCAGAACTCATGGCTCGTATAAACCTGCTATTACTGCGGTATCGGTCATGAAATCTGACATGGAATGTACGGTATCGGCAACCATTGCTGAACTGTTACCCATTCTCCCTGCAAAAAATTTAAAAACCTGTCAGCAAAACGTTTGAAGCTATCGCAACCTTTGTTACGTAAATTGCCTGGGAATACCGGGGGGTTTCCGTCTCTATATTCTTTCTTTAAAGATATTCATTAAACCACTCCCTGGCTAAACTAGCAACTTCTTCTAACGTTCCCTGTTCTTCAAAAAGATGTGTGGCACCGGGAACAATTTTAATTTCTTTATCCAGCATGGTCATCCTGTTAAAAGCCCACTGGTTCAGGTCTATTACCTGAGTGTCTTTTCCGCCTACAATAAGCAGTGTAGGTGCATCTACATATATCAGGGCACTTTCAGCAAGGTCAGGTCGCCCTCCTCTCGAAACAATTGCTTTTATCGTGTTCCCGTGTTCTTTTGCAGCCATGAGCGCAGCTGCAGCGCCTGTACTGGCACCGAAGTAACCTATTTTAAAGTTTTTAGTAGCAGGGTTGCTTAAAATCCAGGTTGTTACATTTACAAGGCGGTTTGCAAGCAGGTCAATATCAAAACGGAGATTGCGCGTTAGCATATCGATTCTCTCTTCTTCGACTGTCAGAAGGTCGAATAAAAGGGTCCCAATGCCACTTCTCTGAAGCTCCTGTGCAATATACTGGTTGCGTGGGCTGTGCCGGCTGCTCCCGCTGCCGTGAGCAAAAATAACAATTCCCTTTGCCCCTTCCGGAATAATCAGGTTTCCTTCAAGAGTGATCGAATCAATTGGAATCTTAATTCCGGAATTCCCTTTATCAATATTCGATGATACGTTCATATTGCCTCCAGACAGATTTATATTCAGTTTTTTTGCAACTTCAAAAACTACCGGGACTCAATCCCACGGAAGTAACAGCATCAGCATATCCTGAATGGTTAAGTATTTTGAAAGTTCCTTAGCTAGTATTTTATTCCAGCATCTACTCTATCTTAAAAGATTATCCTCATTTCCCTTAATCCCCTTTGTTGAGTCAAATTAATTGACAGGAATGGCTATGTTAACCTTTGGTAGCTATATTAAAACCCTTTAATATGCACATTATTATAAATTATTATTTAAATCTCGGATTTCTACTACTTTAAAACAATAGATGCCAGTAGAAGCATAGCTGGTGAAAGTATAATTGATGAAAGCAGAAAGTTTTGGAATATTCTTTAATTTTCAAATGCTTTTTATCTATAAAGCTTTTTATCTGTACAGAAGAGGGGTTTTAAATTAATTTTGCCTTAGAACGTGTCTTAAAATTAAATTTGATTCTACAATGGTGACAGTAATTATCATTTGAACTGAAAAACGGTGTCATTAAACTGTTAAATGTCTAAAGTGTAAATTTTAACCATGATGTCTAATGTATTTGCTTTCACACATCGAGCGAGTAAACCTGATGTAATAAATTTACAATCTGAATTAAAAGTCAGCAATGACCACTATCCAAATGTAGAAATGGTTTGAATTTAAAAACAGCCTCTTAATAGTGTTAAACTTACTTTTATTACTGGATTTTGGAACTGAGTCGGGTAAGACACAATTCCATGATCCAGTGATTTTTCATTTTTCTTTCAAAATTAGGACTTTTTTAAATAAACCATAAAGGATATTAGATATGCCCGCTATTACCGGAGTTTATACTTTATAGTATAGAACCTGAGTTCCCAAAATTAAAAGGTTAGATTTGAAAACCATGTCTTCAGGTTGCTTGCAGCATCTATTATTTTGACAGTTCTGGGAAAACTGAGTTTATGGGCTTATACAGGTGGAAATAGATTTTTCAACCTGGTGAACTACCACTCAGCTAAAGACTGAGTGGCTTCTTGGTTCATTCCTCCCTCTATTGAGGGCAAGTCCCCAAGCTCATCCCCGTAGTCCCTACGGTGTCATAATCCAATTAGATTCTGATCTATGAGAGCGAATTTTTTGATATTGATAGCGGCATTAATGTCTCTATCGTGTTTGGTTTTACAGTCTGGACAAATCCATTCTCTGTCTTTTAGCTGAAGCTCTTTATTGTGGTATCCACACACACTACATAGCTTAGAAGAGGGTTCAAATTGTCCTATTCTCAGGACGGTTTTTCCAAACCATTGAGCCTTATATTCCAACTTTATTACAAAACTACTCCACGCAGAATCACTTATAGCCTGTGCTAAGTGATGATTCTTAACCATGCCTTTAACATTTAGAGTTTCCAGAGCTACAGCTTGGTTTTCGCTAACAAGTCTAAAAGAGAGTTTGTTCTGGAAGTCATTTCTCTGATTTGTTATTTTGTCATGGAGTACAGCAAGTCTTCGTTTAGCTTTTGCCCTGTTCTTAGAGCCTTTCTGTTTCCTTGAGACTCTTTTCTGTAATACTTTGAGCCTTTTAAGAGAGTTTTTCAAGTACTTTTGATTCTCAACCTTTTCTCCTGTTGAAAGGACAGCAAAGTCTTTGATACCTACATCAATTCCTACTGTTGTTGATTCTGTGAAAGCTTCCTTTACTGGAAGTTCTTTTCCATCTTCAACAAGGATACTGATGTAGTAATGTCCTTTACATGTCCTTGATACCGTAGCCGTTTTAGGCTCTCCTTCAAACTTCCTGTGAAGAACTGCTTTAATTGGTTCTATTTTTGGAAGCTTGATAGTATTATTTTCAAAGTTTACAGTGTAGTGTTGAGGTACAGGGAAAGACTGTATCGGATTCTTTTTTGATTTGAACTTTGGAAACCCTGTTTTCTCTCTAAAGAATCTAGTGAAAGCGGATTCAACCTGCTTAGTCATCCCCTGTAATGATTGAGAGTTAACTTCTCCTAACCACTCATAAGAAGCCTTTAGAGTAGGAATTAATTTGTTTAAGTCAAATCTGGAAATTGATTCCCCTGTCTGCTCATAAGTTTTAATTTTCTGGTCAAGTGCCCAATTATAGACAAATCTACAGCTACCTATATGCTGATTCAATTGAATAGCTTGTGTAGTTGTAGGATAGAGTCTAAATTTGAACGCTTGCATCATACAAAGGTATTATATGCTTTAACAACATATATACTTCTTGGTAAATACGAAGTATGAAACACGGAATCATAGCAAATTTTTGTTAATGTATCATGTTATTTTTGTTTGCAAATACCGAAAAGTCATACTTGAACCAATTAGCGAAGAACTCAAACAGATTATGATTGACATTTCAAAAGAGTCTAACTTTGAAATCCTTGAAATGGAAACTGACAAAGACCATATTCATTTCTTGATCAAGAGTGAGCCGAAAGTTAGCGTTTTGTCAATTGTCAGAAAATTGAAACAAGAATATACTAACAGGTTATGGAAAACTCAAAAAGAATATATGAAAAAGTATTATTGGGGTGAGAATACGTTATGGAGTGATGGTTATTTTGCGTCTACTATCGGAAATGTTAGTAAAGAGGCGGCAGAATATTACATACGGAATCAGGGTTGAAGTTGACGCTTATATCCCCTGAGCTAAAGACTCAGGGGTTTTACGCTTCTTCATATAAAAGACCGAGAAACGAAATGGATTAGAGAAATTCTCCAGAAACTTCCGGAGCGCCCCCGATCACAGGGGCGAATACAGGAGCTTGTCCGTGATATTGCCAGACGTAAAAATCCAAATCAACATGCACATAGTGGAGGATCATGCTTCAAAACCAGGTAACTCAGGCATAGACAGAGACTGCAAGAATGAAAAAGGCTTTGATTATACGTTAACAGTAGCAGACAATAGGAAAGGTATTTCTGAAGAGGTAGATTTCCAAAACCCGGAGCCTCTCGAACTCCAGCTTGTAAACATTCTTGTTGAACAAATAGATGATCGCATCGAACTTAAAAGAGATCATGGAACAGAGTTTACTATCCGGTATAACAATCCAAAGAGTGAATGAGTTTTAAGTTAATGAAATTATGATGAACCGGAAATTTTGCAGGAGTTTTCAATAAGGAATTTTCAATAAGGAATTTTCAATAAGGAATTTTCAATAAGGAATTTTCAATAAGGAATTTTCAATAAGGAATTTTCAATAAGGAATTTTCAATAAGGAATTTTCAATAAGGAATTTTCAATAAGGAGTTTTCAACCAGATACAAATCCACATCCATTTTTATGCTCATTTTGAAATATTTCGTGCGAAATTATTTTTTGTTTGAAAGCAATTTTTTGAGCAATTAATTTAAAATAGTTAATAATATAATGTTATATTCATGGAGTTAGGGAGTTAGTAAGTATGATAATAAGAAAAGGATTGCCTAGAGGCTACGTATCCTGCTCCGGATCAATACACTTGGGGAGTATATCTTCGGGGTTGCTGTATAGGAGAATCCAGTAAAAGGAGTGTAGCGCCTCCGGGCTTCTTCTTACTCTGCTTTTTACGATTATTTTCTCTGTCCATTATTTTATATCACGAAGCGTGAAATCAGGGGATTTCAGCCTTCTGGTGTTTCACAGAATACTTCAATATAATTTTATCAGAGGGTGATTAGCACTTCCAGGTAGTACGTTAAAAGGGGGCAATTGCATATATCATATAGGGAGAAAAACATTTAAAGTAAGGCTTCATGAGGCTGCAGTCTGGATAACAATAATAGGTCTACTCTACTTAATCAGCCTTGGTAATTACCTTCTTTTTCACACTTTAGCAGAACTATTCAGTGTTTATGTTGCGTATGCAATATTTTTTATGACGTGGAAATCAAGAACTCGCCTGGAAAACAGATATCTCTTACTCATAGGGATTGCTTTTTTTTTCATTGGAAGCGTTGATTTTCTGCATGCTCTTACATTCAGGGGAATGGGAGTTTTCCCGGATTTTGGAATTGACCTGACTGCCCAGTTATGGATAGTTGCAAGGTACCTGGAAAGCATTTCCTTCTTAGTTGCCCCGCTGTTCTTAATACGAAACAGAGAGAATAGAAACAAAGAGGCTGAAAACAGGCACAGAGAATCCATTGAAGGCTCCACTTTTGCCTGGAAAGTTTTTCTCGTGTATGCAGCAATTACCATCTTCTGCCTGCTTTCAATTTTTATTTTCAAAAATTTCCCGGTTGTTTATATCGAAGGTTCGGGGCTCACCCCTTTCAAAATCCTGAGTGAATACATAATCTCATTTATACTCCTCTGTTCTCTGTTTCCCCTGTATATAATCAGAGATAAATTCAAACACAAGGTTTACAGGCTGCTTGCAGCTTCCATAATCATTACAATCTTGGGAGAACTGTCTTTTATCCTGTATACTCATGTAAACGAATTTCCAAATCTCATAGGTCACTATTTTAAACTTCTGTCTTTTTACCTGATCTACGAAGCCGTCGTAGATGTCGGGTTTGAAGAGCCTTACAGCCTTCTTTTCAGGGAACTCAAGCACAGAGAAGAGAGCTTCAGGCAAAAAACAATTTTCCTTGGAGATGAATACAGCCATATCTGCAGAATGATAGGAGTAAACAGGATTCTTGAACCAAATAACATAAACTTTGAGGAAGATAAAGATCAAGAAGGCTACCATTCGTTTTCACAACATTTTCCCGGAATAGGATTCCAGCTTGACGGGGACTTTGCACCAATATCCATACAGGGACCTGTTGAGGAAATGACAGGCTACGGGAAAGAGGATTTCCTTTCCGGAAAAGTGAGTTTGATAGAAATTATTGTACCTGACGACCAGCCTTTGGTTTTTGAAAACCGGCAGAAGTCAAAATCAAATCCTAAATTTATAGTTGAGAATGAATTCCGAATACGCAAAAAAAATGGAGAGACAATATGGGTAAGGGAAATTTCCCGGAGAATTCCGGGAAAATCTAAAGGTTCAGGAAAAATTCAGGGTTTGATTTATGATATCACTGAACGTAAAGTGGCTGAAGAAGCCCTCGAAAAAATAGACCGTATCCGGATAAAAGAGATCCACCACAGGATAAAGAATAACCTTCAGGTGATCTCCTCTCTGCTCAGTTTGCAGGCGGAAAAGTTCGAAGACAGGGAAGTGATTGAAGCTTTCAGGGAAAGCCAGAACCGTGTCGCATCCATAGCCCTGATCCATGAAGAGCTTCATGGGGGGGATAACCTGGATGCCCTTGATTTCGCAGGCTATCTGCAGAAACTGACTGCCGATATTTTCAATTCATATCGTGTGGGTAAGGACGGCTTAAGCCTTAAACTTGACCTTGAGCAGGTTTTTCTTGGCATGGATACCGCAATACCCCTTGGCATCATAGTAAATGAGCTGGTCTCAAACGCCATGAAACACGCCTTTTCAGATAAAAAAGAGGGAGAAATCCACATAAGCCTGCATAGTAAGGAAAACCCCGGCTCTTTGGACGGGCTTTCCGGTTCATGTCCGGAATGCCTGGAAAATAATAATTTTCATTATGTATTAACCGTTGCCGATAACGGAAGAGGAATCCCTGAAGAAATAGATTTCCGAAATGCTGATTCTCTCGGACTCCAGCTTCTTACCATCCTTGTTGAACAGATAGACGGCTGTATTGAACTTAACAGAGACCATGGGACGGAGTTCATTATCTGGTTTAGCAATTCCGGAAACTGATGGAAAAGTACAGTGCGCGGTTCCAACCTTATTCACGGTCTTGTGTTATTTTTGTCGCGCTCGATGCAGGAGAGCAGTCCCTTCCACAAAAAGAAAACAGAGAAAGAAGAAAAGAATAAGTTGCTGAGGACACCCGGGAGTCAGAGAGGAAACCTAACGGATCAAAGCTGCAGAAATATGCAGCTGAGATTTAAAAATCGGTTTCAAGGTTAGGGAAAAATATTTTCCTGAAACAGGGGGCATTTCTTCAGTATATTACCTTTCTTAAATGCAGCACTGGCTTGTAAGTTGCTTTTCATCCAGTTGACTGGCAGGTCCATGTCCGGTGCGGTGCAGGAAGAAAATACTGGCAAATTCTCCCCTTGATTCCTGAATGGGTCAACAAGTTAATCAGGAACCCCCAAAGTTTCCAAATGCAAATAACATTTTTGAGAGCAGTGGCAGCAGTAGTAATAACTGATTTTCTTTCCGGTATCGGGAAGTTTCATTTATCTGAATATGGAAAGCACCTAGAAGTAAAAAAGAAAGGTGTTTTTTTGTATTTTCTTTTTCCGGACTATTTTATTCAAGAATGGTTTTTTTAAGAAGGGTTTAATACTCTCCCAGGTCTGTCCATCCCAGCTCTTTCATTTTCGACGAATCGCTTTCTTACCTTGCCAATGTAAAACTCCTCTCCACAGAGATACCTAAGGTCGCAACTATCAACCCTCTGTATGTCAGAGATCTCTATGCCATAAACGGTCCCATAGTAAGTGTTTCAGTTCTGACGGGGTGGGAGCTTTAATAAACTGGATGTTCCCTTCTTCATACCACTGGTCCCAGGGAGTCTTCTCTTCAGATGTAAGGTACTTCATTTCTACAGTGTTTCCTTCGACTCCTGAGGTTCCTGTAGTATTCCCATTATCATCAGGCTCTTTTTTAAGAAGCTTCTGGGAGATTTCGTCCCATTCCCCATCGATTAAAGCAGACATTACTTTCCCCTCAAAAACAATGACTTCTATGCTGTGAAGGGTGTGAGCTTCGGTTACAATCTGGTCTGTCCTGTTTCCGTAGCCGTTGTGACTGCTTGTAAATGTATAGTTCAGAACATGCTGCTCCGGGAATGTTTCAAGCATCTCATGGTCTTCCAGATCGAGGGCAAATCCATCAAAACTATATGTGGGTGCAGTTTCTACCCATGTTTCGGCTATCCATTCAGCTTCTTCCGGAGAGGTGTACATGGCATAAGCCCGCAGTTCAACCAGGGCAGAAAAGATTCCTTCCCTAAGTTCAAGTAAAAGAAAAATCATATACAGTTTATCCCTGTGCCTCAGCATCATTCTGTAGACTTTGAAAATAACACTGTCAAGCTTCCTAAAATAAAACCAATTAAAACAGTTCTACATAGAAAGACATAGAAAGTTTGAAGGCGAACTTAAAACAGCTACCGTTTCGAGAACTTGTAAAGGATGCTACTACATCAGTATCCTTGTTGAAGATGGTAATGAGCTTCAGTTAAAAGACAGAGAATGGACTTGCCCCGATTGTAAAACAAAACATGATAGGGACATAAATGCCGCAATCAATATCAAAAAATTCGCTCTCATAGAGCAAAATCTAATTGGATTGTAACACCTATGGAACGTGGGGAAGAGCTTGGGGACTTGCCCTCAATGGAAGGAGGAATGAACTAAGAATCCACTCAGTTTTTAGCTGAGTGGCAGTTCACATATATACATTAATGATAATATAAGTACTGTAATTATTTAAAATATTATCAGTACTATAATTATGTAAAATCTTCATACTATTGCATTTCCTTATAAATGCTGATTAGCGTTAGAAGGCATAACTCAGATGAAACTGCAGCTTGTTAATCTACTTTTATTTTCCGACAAAAGGAAAAATTTTCTATTACTACTGGCAGAAGGGCCTAGAAATATTGATGAAATTCTTTATCTGCTTCAGGTCCCCAGGATTTCCCTGCTTCCTCACATAAAAAAATTAAAAGAAGAAGGTTTAATTGTTCAGAAAGGAGATGTATATTGTCTTTCTATCATAGGTAATATATTAGTTAAAAAAACCAGGCTTTTACTGGATACAGCCAGTGTATTTGAAGAGAATGATTATTTCTGGAGCTACAGAAAACTGGATTCCGTTCCTTTTCATCTGTTAAAACGGATAGGGGAGATTAAAAGAAGCCAGCTTGTAGAACTCAAGCTAACTCACGGATTTGATCTGTTTCCGGAACTGATTAATCATTTTATCGGATCTTCAAAGGTTATGCTCCTTTTTTCTTATTTTCACCCTCAAATTCCTTCTTTCTCCCTGGAGCTCGCAAAAAAAGATGTTAAGGTGCAGCTCATCCTTAGCAGAGGTTCCTTTGATAGGTTTTCAGGAGATTTTCGGGATACGGGAGAGAAAATCCTGGAAAAGAAAAACGCCTCCATTTTTGTGCGCTCAGGTTCTCCACTTGAAAGTCCTTCATTGATTGCTATATCGGAAAATGCTTTATTGATAGGTTTTTTCAATAAGAAAGGACAATTTGAAGGACAGTGCCTTCTTAGCTTTGAACCCTGCGCCCTGATCTGGGGAAAAGAACTCTTTGAATACTATTTAGAGAGATCAGAAAAGATCTGTTCAATGGATTATCCCGACAACAGCTCTGATAGCCAGAAAACTTCCAATGACTTGTAATATAAAAAAACCAGAATAAAAACCAGAATACACGCTTATGTCCAAAATATGAGACCTCCATTTTTAAATATCTTTATATGAAGAAGCGTAAAACCAGACAATGTATTTTAGTTCCATTTTGCTCCGCAACTTATTCTAAGAAAAACCCCCATTCGCAAGTATAAAATTATATCCGTATTCCTGAAAGAGCCCGGTCGAGTAAAGTAGAAAGGTTATTATTGTCAGAGGTTGAAAGGAAAAGCTTAACAGGAGATGAACCTGGCAGATGAACACCTCTTCTTTTAACTATATTTCCGGGACGAACTATGACAAACAGTGGGCTTTTGAGGTTGCATATTTTATCCAGCACATGGGTACAGTTCTACAAAATCTGGGAAACTTTCTGAATGCCAGGGACTATGTTGAAGCCCGGATCCTAGCTGCAGAGATGAAGCAGAGAGCAGAATACGAAAAAACCCTCCAGCCGGATTTCAGGACTTCGGACTATTTTGTGCAGGCTCGCAGGCTATTTAACAATTTTCTGGACGAGTGTGTAAACTTTGCCGAGCTCCTGAGAGTTACAACCATTCAGGAGGAAACCGGATGTGAAGAATTGCTGGACAAACCAGAACAGATCCGCAACTCCGTAGACAGGCTGAACCTTTTAAAGGAAATGCTAACAAGCGAACTTCATCTTCAGGGTTGGTACTGAGTAAGCCCGGACCTGTGAGAATTAATACCTTTAAAACACAATATGTTTTCAATTCCGGCTTTACAAACTATCAATCATGGATTTCCACCCGTATTTCACAGCTTCTTCTGGGAGGTTCCTGCCCGAAAGACAGCAAAGGATTATATACAGGGAAGGGATGTAGTGAGTATCCACTTGGGTAAAAGACCTCAGGTCTAGTTACTCATTTGCCTGTATCACGGGGAAGAATTCAAAAGTGTCCGGAACTTATCCAAGAAAGCCATTTTTTGCTGTATAAGTTTATGTATATTAATTCTGAATTTCCCTGGTTTTAGGCAACTTTTCGCAGTCCCGGGGAGATCAACCATTTATACGGTGTGTTTACCTGTTTTTAGCGGTATCATGTACCGGTGTTGAGAAGTGGACTTTTCCGTAAAGGAAACTGCCGGGCATGCGGCAGACTGTATGTAAGCAGCAGGTCTGCAATCTGCAAGGCCTGTAGAAAATAATTGTAAATTATAGAGTGAGTACATGGAAAAATTAGCAAAATTTAAGGCACTTGGGCTCTCGGACAGTACATTGAAAGCCCTCAAAAAGAAAGGGTTTGAAGAACCAACCCCGATTCAGGAAAAAGTCATCCCACTTTTTTTGAAAGGAGAATCTGACATTATAGGGCAGGCTCAGACAGGGACAGGAAAAACAACAGCTTTCGGAGCTCCCATTATAGATAAAATACCAGAGAAATCAGGACACGTTCAGGCAATAATCCTGACTCCTACAAGGGAACTCGCAATCCAGGTTTCAGAAGAACTTAACTCCATAAAGGGAGATAAAAAACTGAATATTGTTCCTATATATGGGGGACAGTCCATGACCCAGCAGCTTCGCATGCTGAAAATCGGGGTGGACATTGTTGTGGGGACACCGGGAAGGGTCATCGACCACATTGAAAGAAAGAGTTTAAAACTCGAACATATCTCTTATTTCGTACTTGACGAAGCCGATGAAATGCTGAACATGGGCTTTATTGACGATATAAAGGAGATCTTAAAGGCAACAGGCCCTGATAAAAGGATGCTGTTCTTCTCAGCCACAATGCCAAAGGCAATCCTTGGAATCGTCAAGAAGTACATGCAGAACTACGAGCATGTTACAATTGAGAAGGAGGAGCTTACAGCAAACCTGACCGAACAGATCTACTTTGAGGTTCATGAAAACGACAAGTTTGAAGCCCTCAGCAGAATCATCGACATCGAAGACGAATTCTACGGGCTTGTTTTCTGCCGGACAAAGACCGACACCAGCCAGCTTGCCCAGAAACTCAGTGATAGGGGTTATTTAGCCGATGCCCTTAATGGAGACCTCTCCCAGCAGGAGCGGGAAAAAATCCTAAATAAGTTCAGGAAACAGAAGATAAACATCCTCGCAGCAACTGATGTTGCAGCAAGAGGAATCGATATCATGAATCTGACCCATGTCATTAACTATTCCCTGCCTCAGGACCCTGAGTCCTATGTGCACAGAATAGGGAGGACAGGAAGGGCAGGCAAGCAGGGAACTGCTATCACCTTTGTGACATCCTCGGAGTTTAGGCGGCTTACTTACATAAAGAAGACTTCAAAGTCCGAAATGAAGAAAGGCCGCATTCCCGAGATAAAAGATGTAATAAAAGCCAAAAGGACGAGAGTAAAAGCCGAACTAGAAGATACCATAAAGACCGAAGAATACGGCGACTGCCTTGAGATGAGTGAAAAGCTCCTTGAGGAATACCCCGCAGAAAAGATCTTGGCTGCCCTTTTAAAGTACGCTTTCAAGGAAAAATTCGACGAGAGCATGTACACGGAGATTTCAGGCGGCAGTTCCTATGTCGACAGGAAAGGCAAAACCAGGCTATTTATAGCCATGGGAAAGGTCGACGGCATGACTCCGGAAAAACTGGCATATTTCATTCAGGAGGAACTCGGGGACAGTGAACTGAAAGTAAGGGATGCAGAAATTTTCCCACACTTTTCCTTCGTATCCATTCCCTTTGCCCAGGCTGAAGCCCTGCTCGAAATCTTCAAAAACAAGAGAAGGGGAAGTAAACCCTTCGTGGAACTTGCCCAGAAATCCCGGAGAGGAAGTTCAAACGGTTCAAACGCTAGGAACAGTAGCGGAAGCTTAAGAAGTGGTGGATACTCAAGAAGTGGTGGAAGCTCAAGAAGTGGTGGAGGCTCAAGAAGCAGTGGAAGCTCAAGAAGCAGTGGAAGCTCAAGAAGCAGTGGAAGCTCAAGAAGCAGTGGAAGCTCAAGAAATGTGAAAAAATAAATTTCCATTTCTAAACTTATTCTTTTTTCTTATTTTATCCGAATTCCCGGAGCAGTGAAGTTTTCGGAATTCTGTCAAATTTTTGATAGTAGAATTTATGAAGATTTTCTTTTCTGGCTTATGATTCT
The DNA here is from genome assembly GCF_000969965.1 of Methanosarcina sp. WWM596. Taxonomy (GTDB): domain Archaea; phylum Halobacteriota; class Methanosarcinia; order Methanosarcinales; family Methanosarcinaceae; genus Methanosarcina. The sequence continues at coordinate 2,785,274 of NZ_CP009503.1, read as the reverse complement.
TTCTGATTCTTTCCCCTACTTTCCACAGTAAAATTTGTTTAATATTTATATTTTGGAAATAATTTAAGTAATTTGTATGAAAGTTAGTACCATTTTATCATGATGACTCTCTCCCAACTCTGAATCCACAGTTCATCTTGATCATTATTCATCTGTTCAGAAATTCTTGATCATTATTCATCTGTTCAGAAATAACAGAATTAGCAATTGAAATTGAGGGAAAGAATATCAGAATATATTAAATCTGGATGAGGAAACCATTAAAGTCCTGAAATTGATGGATGAAAAATACAAAAAAAATTATATGTGAAAAAATAGTTCAGAACGTAGGTTTTTGAATAAAGCCGGAATAAATCTATAGGTCGAGTTAACTAAACCCAGGAGGAAAAATTGTCCTATTAAAAATTTATTCCGGCTGACGTTCTATGTTTATTCACTTCTTCTTCCGAACAATTAATTTCATACGATCATTCTGGACTGCCATTTCAATGGAACAATAAGGATGCCACCATCTCTCATTGAACAGGCACTTTGAGCCTATACTGCCTCATTATTCAAAGGCTGACCAGTAAATATCTAAACATGTACTTACCTGTTGAGGATTCCATAGCCATCGATATACATTATGCTTAACCTTTCTATCTGTAGACAGAAAGTAATCTTTAGGTAGTTTAAATAGAAAAACATTATAATTCCCTCCACTCCTAGAATTCTGTTATTTCTTGTTTAAAACCACTTCCCTCAGAGCTGATCTCAAACCTGTGTTTTATTCTAATTATTAAGGTTTTTCAAGGTTATTTTTCATTATCCGAAATTTGACTGATTCTCCAAACTACAAGATTCAAAGAGCAAACTGTGAGTTTTGAGAAAAGCTCTTAGCTGATACTTAGTCCAATTTTTAGTTAATACGCTGTTCTTTTCGCCAACCCCCTATTGTGCTTTATACTCCCAGAAATTTATTTTTAAACTATAGTAGACATCAAACAATTGCAGAGAGATCTAGCTAAAAACCTTAAGGACTTTATAGATATTATATTCGATAGCTAGAAACTTTGCATTTAATCTAAGACGATATTTTAGATCCTCTTTTTTTTTGAAGAAGGAACCTCTAATTTTAGTTCCTTCAAGAGTATCAATATACAGGTATATTCTTAATTAATATATAATGTAAAGAACAACTATTCCTTACAAATCATAGTCTTTGAATATTTAGATACAGATAACTTTAATGTAGCAAACGAATATACCATCTATTCCAATCGATTATTTAATTAAACTACTTATATTCCTCACGTATAACATTTATTAGAAAATTGTAATGTATAAAAAATATTGCATCGCTTTCTAAATTGATGCTTTCTGGTTTAATTTCAAATTTTGTGCAGGTCATTTTGCTTATATTTCACAGAGTAAATTAAAATAATAAAGCCATTAGAAAAGTAAAAAAACAATTGGATATAGAAAAATGTTTAGGAAATATATAAACAGTAAAAAAGAAATATTTATAGATTTTTTTTGTAAAGAGAAAGTTGCCTGAAAAACAGGCAACTTCATACGATTTATTTTTGATTTTTTCATCAACATCGTTGCTATTTAGAAGCAGTAAGCAAATTTGAGGCAGGTTTCCTCGTAGCAGTATTTGACATTTGAATATATAATATTAAAGAACATTACAGTTCCCTCCACTCATTTTCTATATTTTGTTCATCCCCCGTTATACACGGTCTTCTGCAATCAGAACTATAGGGAAATTGTTAATAAACAATTCCTTACATCCTTGGTAAACATCCAGGCAGAGACCTAAATGATTATTACGAAGTAACCCTCAGCAGAAACTGTAAATTAGTTCGAGGAAGGTTGCCTCGTAGTAATATACGACATTTGAATATACAAGACTGAAGAACATTTTAATTACCTCTTTTGTTTCTGTAATAATCCAAATTTTATTATACATGAGATCGAATGAACTAAGAATTCAATCTAGCAATTGCGATTACCAGCAGAAGAGCAGGCCGAGGTCAAAGTTAAAAGCGAACGCAAAGAGCGTACCGAGATCTAAGCAAAGAATCATGTTTATTCCCTCCAAATTAATATTCTTTCCATAATACTCCCAATAGATCAGCAGGGCCCTCCTAATAGCTCAGCAGGGCCCTCCTTACAGCTCAATTAGTACCAACCGTAACAGAGTTTAAAGCAAGTTTCCTCGTAGCAGTATTTGACATTTGAATATATAATATTGAAGAACATTTCAGTTCCCTCCATTCATTTTATATATTTTGTTCATCCCCCGTTATGCACGGTCTTCTGCAATCGGAACTATAGGGAGATTGTTAATAAACAATTCCTTACATCCTTGATAAACATCCAGGCAGAGACCTAAATGATTATTACGAAGTAACCCTCAGCAGAAACTGTAAATTAGTTCGAGGAAGGTTGCCTCATAGCAATATACGACATTTGAATATACGAGACTGAAGAACATTTTAATTACCTCTTTTGTTTCTATAATTATCCAGATTTCATCATCCATACGATAGATTGAACTAAGAATTCAACCTAACAATTGCGATTACCAGCCGAAGAGCAGGCCGAGGTCAAAGTTAAAGGCGAACGTAAAGAACGTACTGAGATCTAAGCAAAGAATCATGATTATTCCCTCCAAATTTCATATTCTTTTCATAATACTCCCAATAGTAGGGCCCTCCTAATAGCTCAGCAGGGCCCTCCTTACAGCTCAGTTAGCACCAGCTGTAACAGAGTTTAAAGCAAGTTGCTTCGTAGCAGTATTTGACATTTGAATATATAATATTGAAGAACATTTCAGTTCCCTCCACTCATTTTCTATATATTGTTCATCTCCCGTTATACACGGCCTTCTGCAATCGGAATACAGAGAAATTGCTAAAAAACAATTTTCCAAATACTCTCAATATCCCGGCAGAGTCCTCCTTATACCTCAGTTAGCACCAGCTGTAACAGAGTTTAAAGAAAGTTGCTTCGTAGCAGTATTTGACATTTGAATATACAAGACTGAAGAACATTTTCATTACCTCTTTTGTTTCTGTAATTATCCAGATTTCATCATCCATACGATAGATTGAACTAAGAATTCAATCTAGCAATTGCGATTACCAGCAGAAGAGCAGGCCGAGGTCAAAGTTAAAAGCAAACGCAAAGAGCGTACCGAGATCTAAGCAAAGAATCATGTTTATCCCCTCCAAATATCATATTCTTTCCACAACGGTGCTTGTGTACATTCTTTTGAGTACACTTCTATGAAACTTTTTTTCACAGCCTTCTTTATCAAGCCCCCAAAGCTCGAGAATCTTTCAGCCACTTAGAAAGATTATTACTGGAAATTTCGGTTCTTTTTGACATATACAGTTTTAACTTCTAACTGGCAGTGGCTATACTTAGCTATATATACAAAATTATATAAGTTGAACAGAATTATATATCCTTATGAAAAATAGTTTTCAAATATTTGGAGACAAGTACCTAGATAACAGAGTATATATTTTTACTTTAATAAATGTTTAAATGTTTCGCTTCGTTTTAAACCTTGACCTAAATATTTGGATGCCTGCCCCAGCTAAAGAAGAACTTTTTGGAACTGATTGGTTCAGAGAATGTAGTTTTCATACATATTCAATTTCATTTATACAACCTATGTATGAGAAAAAGCAGTTTAAAATAACAAAGATAGGTCTCAGGATAAGATCACAAATTTTCTGCAAAAGCCTTATTTTCCAGAAATAAATCTCAACTTCCAATATTTACTGTCCAAAATTATGTTTATTTTTATTCATGATAATTTAAAGAAAAACTCATGTTTGAAACTAAATAGTCAATTTAAGAGTCAAAAACAGTGTACCTAGTGATTAATTTCAAAGTTCAATTTTAAAAGCCTGCGTTGGCAATTAAGAATCAACAGCGGGCGAGCCTCAAAGCGTTTCTTTTAAAAAAAATTTATAATGCATAGATTAAAATGCATTTTCTTACATAAGAAGTAAAAACAATTAAGATTATTCAATGTGATTTTTTCTGATCATATCTCAGTAAAATTGGGGGGGGATGTGAAAATTAATAAGAATAGTTTACTTGAGGATAGGTTCCCTATTGTCGAGATTTCCAATGTCAGGAAAAGTTATGTGCTCGGAGACATGGAGGTTCCGGTACTCTCAGGTATTAACCTTAAAATAGAAAAGGGAGAAATACTGGCTATTATGGGCCCATCGGGTTCAGGAAAAAGTACTCTTATGAATCTGATAGGCTGCCTTGACCGACCGACCGAAGGGCAGGTCCTTATAAAGGGGATGGATCTGCACAGAATGTCAGATGAAGAACTTGCTCACCTCCGGGGACTTGAGATAGGTTTCGTTTTTCAGACTTTCAATCTTGTTCCTCGCCTGACCGCTTTTGAGAATGTTTTGCTTCCTACTTTTGCCAATTCGAGGAGCATCGATCCACGAAAGCGTGCAAAGGAACTCCTGAAACTTATGGGGTTGCAGGACCGTATGCACCACAGGCCAGGAGAGCTTTCCGGAGGTCAATCTCAGAGGGTCTCAATTGCAAGGGCACTCATCAATGATCCTTCAATTCTCCTTGCTGATGAACCGACTGGAAACCTGGACTCGAAAACAGGTTCTGAGATCCTCCAAATATTCATGGATTTGAACAATGAAGGAAGGACAATAGTAATAGTTACACACGACCCTGAGATTGCAAAATATGCTGACAGGGTTGTCCTAGTAAAAGATGGAGTAATTCAATATAACTAAGGTGGGGAATACATGGAATTGATTAAAAAGCATATTATTGCAGCTTTTTTTTCTGTACTTCTGATAGCCTCCGTTTTTACGTCTGTGGCTTCTGCAGCTGTAGGGAGTGCAAACCTGAAAGTAACGATCGTCGAAACAAATCCATATCCTGCAAAGATAGGAGAATACCTGACCCTGAACATACAGGTAGAAAACGTAGGAGGGGACAAAGCCGATGATGTTGACATCGAAATAGTCCCTGAGTATCCATTCACTCTGGATTCCAAGGCAAACACAATCCAGAACATTGGAGCTCTCAATCCTGGCAGAACCGCTACAAAGGAATTCTATCTATATGTTGATAAAAACGCCCAGAAGGGGGTTCGTTCAATTGATATTCGCACCAGGACTGGACCGGAAAATCCATGGAGTGAGAAAAGTTTTGATATAAGGATAGGTACTGAAACCTTTGACAGCAAAGGTACTGTTGAGCTTGCAGAAATCGTCTCTGCTCCTGAAGTTTTTATGCCTGGAGATAAAGGCACTGTCACAGTAACTCTAAAAAACACAGCAACCACACCTACAGTTACTATCAATGAAAAGGATTATGATACCAATGCAAGAATACAGGCTGCAGTTTTGAGGCCATTGTCTGAAGGAATAACGGTTTTGGAAGCTCCATATTATGAGATGGGGCTTGTGGGTCCGGGAGACAGCATCAAATTGACCTTCAATGTAGAGGTTGAGGACGATGCGAAGGAAGGGATTCACAATTTCGAACTTGCAATCGAGGGAAACTCCTTTGACTACAACAGCAAGAAGAACATTCCACTTAAAGTTGATTCTTCGAATATAAAGGTAATTCCCTCAAAACCACTAAAGATGGTGGATGGGCAAACTACTATAGAGTTTGACGTAGCAAATACCCACCCTAATGAGCTTAACTCTGTCAGCATAAGACCTGAAGCTGAAGGTATAAAGTTTTATCCTGCCGAATACTTCATAGGACCTATGGATCCCGACGAGCTTTTCACAATAGAATTTAGTGCAGTTACAGACTATTCCTCGGATGCCATAAAGGATGCTTCAGGATCCATAAACATGAATGTAACTGCAAACTACAACAATGGGATTAACAGGCACGAAAATGTCGCAGGTAACCTGGATCTTGAAACTGATCGTTCCCAGTCTCCTGAAACAAGCTCTAAAATCGCAATTGCAGGCGGACTTATTGCAGTCTTTATCCCTGCAGCCTTTCTAATATATAAAAAGAAAAAACAATAATCAGATAAAGATTTGCTAAATATCATATTTGTGGGAGGGAAAATATGATACAATTTGTACAGGCTGCTCGCATTGCTTCTGGGAGTATAAGCAGCTCCAAGCTTCGGTCGGCACTCACAACACTGGGAATTGTGATAGGTGTTGCAGCAGTAATCATAAATGCATCCCTTGGAGCCAGCTTTAACCAATTTTTTACCGACGAGGTCACCTCTGTGGGCTCAAATTTTATAATTGCATATAGCGACCAGCCAAACATATTTTATGGAAGTGAGCTTGAACTAATTGAAAATACTCCAGGAATTTCAGGAGTATCTCCCAGGAAAACAGTATCTGGAGAGATTAGCTATCTTTCAGATACTAAAAGTGTAAGTATTGTGGGAGTAAATGGGGATTTTCAGGAAATCCAGGGAATTGAGATGGAAGAGGGAAGTTTCCTGTCTGATAAAGACATTTACTCTGCTGTTCTTGGGTATGACCTTGCAAAAGGGGAGTTTGGAAGGAATATCTCGCATCGAAGCACTGTTGATATTTCATTCCGACAGGAGGACGGTAAACTTATCGAGAAAAAATTTAAAGTGAAAGGGATTCTGGAAGATCCAAAAGACACTATTCTCAGCGGAGACGGCAGTACAAACATGGTAGTTTATATCCCTATTTCAGTTATGAATGAAATGACCGGAGAAGAAGACTATGGATCCCTCTTTGCGATGGCCGAAAGCTCTGAAAATATCGGTAATGTTTCGGACGAAGTGGATAAAAGGCTTGCTCGGAACTTCGGAATTGCTCAAAGGGATATCGACAATGAAGATGCAAAGCCTTATGCCATCATCGACCAGGTAGATGTCCTTGAAGAGACCGGAAAATTAGGAAAGGCCTTAAGTTCTTTCCTTCTTGTCCTTGCTTTAGTCTCACTGTTCGTGGGTTCGATAGGAATCATGAATATCATGCTCGTAACAGTTACTGAACGCACAAGAGAGATTGGTATAATGAAGTCCGTAGGTTACAGCAGTTCCAATATTCAATCTCTTTTTTTACTGGAGTCCGTGATGGTCAGTGCCTTTGGGGGACTGGTAGGGACTGCAATCGGCGGGTTTGGAGCCTACATCCTTGAAGAAGCCCTCAAACTCCCACCGGTGTTTCCTTTCAAACTGATTGAAATCGGGATTCTGGTTTCGGTTCTTGTAGGTGTAAGTGCTGGGTTGTATCCTGCAAGAAAGGCTGCAAACATGAATCCTGTGGATGCTTTAAGGTATGAGTAAGGGTTTTTTAAGTATGAAGAAATGCCCTTATATTTTCATATTTTCTTTTTTCAGCATCCTTGAACTTTTTTCGTATTCCGGTTTTTCTTATATAACCAGCTCAATTAAAAATTGAGAGGTTAAGAACAACTTTTAAGCAACTTCTATTTACATGCAAAAGGTATAATCGAGCACTATCAGAATGTGAAGGGCTCTTTGTTGTTTTGTGTGGATATCCTCATGAAAAGATTGAAATCCTTAAACAAGACCACATAGATATGTTTAAATTCACAACATACTTGAAAAAGTGTAGAAAACCTTGAAAACCTGAACCTGTGGGACTAATTCATTTGCAGATATTATATTATAAAATGATATAGATAACAAACACTTAAAGCTTAAAACCAGGAAATATTGATATTGTACAGCACTCAGAAAAATAATATAGTTAAGTTTGAACAATGGCGGAGTGGACATGAAGAATAAAATACTCAATCATGAAGTTTCGTCCCCCGGAGATTCGAACCCTGACGCAGGCAAAAGTAGCGGAACTGAAGAAAAGATGCCTCCGGAAAAAAGCTTTTTTGCCTCTAATGAAATATTAGATGAAGAGCACTTAAATTGTGAATTACCCCGTTCCAGTCGCCCGGAAAGAGGTACCAGAGAAAAAGATCTGCTTAAAGGAGCTCCGGTAATAGAGGTCATCAATGTAAAAAAGAGTTATACCCTGGGAGATATGGAAGTTCCTATTCTTCACGACATCAACCTGATAGTACGGGAAGGAGAATTTCTTGCTATAATGGGTCCTTCAGGATCAGGAAAAAGTACACTTATGAACCTCATAGGCTTTCTTGACAGACCTACGGAAGGGAAGATCATAATTAAAGGCCTTGATATCAATACACTATCTGATAAGGAGGTTGCCAGGCTCAGGGGGCTTGAGATAGGCTTTATGTTCCAGACCTTCAACCTAATTCCAAGGCTTACAGCTCTTGAAAACGTAGAACTGCCCACCTATGCTAACACAAAAGAAGGTGTAGATACGCGCAAAAGGGCAAAATACCTTCTTAAAATGGTCGGGCTTGAAGACCGCATGCACCATAAGCCAGGTGAACTTTCAGGAGGGCAAGCACAAAGGGTAGCTATTGCCAGAGCTCTAATCAATGACCCGACAATTCTCCTTGCAGATGAGCCCACAGGAAACCTGGACTCCAAAACAGGTTGTGAAATCCTCGGCATGTTTACCAGACTTAATGAAGAGGGCAGAACTATCGTGATGATTACACATGATCCAGATATTGCGAAATATGCTGACAGAATAGTGTTCGTAAAAGACGGAATGGTTCTGAAAAACTCGGAATAAACTAGAATAATTCGAAAGATTCAGTATACTAGAATAATCCATACTCAAAATAACTCGAGATACTCAAAATAACCAGAGTGATTCAGAAAGCCCTTAAAATTAGATTTGTAAATATAGTCAATCAGGATGAGTTAGAATGAAAGGACTGAAAAACCCATTTATTTCTGTTATTATATTTCTGCTTATAGTCTTATCTATTTTTGCAGCACCTGCATCTGCGGCGACTGCCAGTGCAAATCTAAAAGTTACAATCGTTGAAACAAACCCTTACCCTGCTAAAATAGGGCAGTATCTGGATCTGACAGTTCAGGTAGAAAACATAGGTAGAGACAGGGCAGATGATATTGACATAGAAATCGTCCCTGAGTATCCCTTTACCCTTGATTCCCAGGCAAACGAAGTGCAGAATATAGGGGCCCTTGCTCCCGGCAAATTTGCATCCAAAGAGTTTCACCTTTTCGTGGACAAGAATGCTCAGAAGGGAATCCGGTCAATTGACATCCGCGCAAGGATCGATAAAACCAGCCCCTGGAGTGAGAAAACTTTTGATATAAGGATAGGTACTGAAACCTTTGACAGTAAAGGAACCGTTGAGCTCGAGGAAATCGTTTTGTCTCCCGAAGTCTTTATGCCTGGAGATAGAGGAACTGTTACAGCAACTCTTAAAAATACAGCTACCACACCCACTGTTACTATCGATGGAAGCGACTACGATACCAACGCGAGAATCCAGGCTGCAGTTTTGAGACCGCTGTCTGATGGAGTAATTGTTCTTGATGCTCCTTACGAAGATATGGGGCTTATTGGCCCGGGGGATAGTATCAAACTGACATATAACGTTATGGTTTCTGAGGACACACGTGAGGGAACTCACAACCTTGAACTTGAAATCGAAGGCAACTCTTTTGACTACAACAGCCGGAAGAACATTCCGCTTGAAGTTGACTCTTCGAACGTTAGGGTGATCCCTTCAAAGCCCCTCAGACTGGTAAATGGTGAAGCTACCCTTGAGTTTGATGTGGCAAATACCCACCCTAACGAGTTTAACTCCGTAAGCATCAGACCTGAAGCTGAAGGGCTGAAATTTTACCCTGCCGAATATTTCATCGGACCCATGGATGCTGATGAACTTTTCACAATAGAGTTTGATGCGGCGGAAGATCCATCGTCGGAAAACATAGAGAGAAACTCTGAACCGATAAATCTTAGCCTTTCTGCAAGTTACGGCAATGGAATAAACAAACACGAAAATCTGGTAAGCAATCTCCAGATTCAGCAAGTTGAGGAAAATCAGGGAGGCGGTTCAGGCCTGATTATAATTGGTATCCTGCTTGTCCTTGTTGCGGCCGGTTTATTGATTCATAGGAAAAGGCAGCAGAAAAACAAATGACTACTCTGGAGGGGCCGGACTTATCCTGAGATCTGATCTATTAGAGGTATAAGAATATAGAAGTTTTAACATGCTTTTCTGGATATCCATCGGAGGTAACGGCAGTTCACTGTTCACTGCCTTTACAACCCCTACTCATTGGGGGATTATTGCAACAACCCCGGTGTATCCATGGAACCAGCTTCGATCAATTTTATTTCAGATAGGCAGATTTCACTGGATCAGGCTTTTTTTTGCAGGATTTTTCAATTTCAGTTCACTTTTTTCTTTTTATTTTCCTGAAGAGGGGCATTTTCCGATTCTACCGGAAGGGTGAAGGTAAAAGTACTTCCTTTTCCTATCTCTGATTCAACCCAGATCCTCCCTCCATGAAGATCTACAAAGTTTCTGACAATATATAATCCAAGGCCGGCCCCGCCGTACCCGCGGGCAGCAGAAGAATCTGCCTGTGTAAAAGGCATGAATATCTTTTCATGGCTCTCCTTTGAAAGCCCCATACCATTATCCGAAACCTTGACCTCAAGAACTCCTTCTTTTTTACAGGCACTGATGATGACCTTTCCTTTTGCTGGAGTAAACTTTATGGCGTTGCTGACCAGGTTGTAAAGTATCTGCCTGAATTTTGTCATATCAGCTCGAACATTTCCCACAGAAGGGCCTATATCCAGTTCAACGGTGATTTTCTTGACCGAAGCAGGCGAAAGTAGGCTCACTCTCACTTCCCCTATAAGGCTTGCAACATCCACTTCCTCATATTTGAGGGTATTTTCACCAGCTTCAAGCCTTGAGATGTCAAGCAGGTTGTTAATAATCTCCAGCAGGCTTTTCCCGCTTATCAGGATATTGTTAACGTATTTTGCCTGTTTTGTATTCATGGGCCCAAAAGCTCCTTCCAGCAACAGGTCAGAAAAACCTATTACTGAATTGAGAGGAGTCCGAAGTTCATGGCTCATATTCATTATGAAACTGTTTTTTGCCCTGTTTGTGGCTTCAGCATCTTTTTTTGCTTTGAGAAGGGTGGTTTCCAGCTCTTTATGCCCGTTTAAGTTACATGTATTCACCAGATATCCCCATTTGTTATTTCTTTTAACGAGAACACCCTTTTCCTCCACCATCTCAAGAAGTGCACTGCCTGATAATTCTTCAAGTGGAAAAGTGGAGAGAAATGTGAGATTTACTCTATTACCCTGACTGATTTCTTCATGGATTTTTTCTAACCCTTCAAAGCAGGTTTTGAAGGAGCTTCCAGCCCCCTTTACATCGAGATTCGTTCTGAATCCAGAAACCCCTTCAGAAAGGGCTTTTCCACTTTTTTCCTCCGTGAGTTTTTTTACTGCAGATTCGAGCAGGAGAACACTCTCCGAAAGTGTGCCGGCTGGCATAATCTCTAATTGAGATGAAGTGATGTATTTCCCAACATCCACTCCTGCCTTCTTAAGTTCATTTTCTGCTTTTTCGGCTGCCAGCGAATCCGGGATAATCCAGAGGCAGTGATCTCCTCTTTCAATTCCTTGTTTAAAATAAGCAACAAGTAGTTCTGTCAGCTCTTCGATATCGCTATATACGGCGGAGAGCTGGGAGCTCTGTGGAATGCTTGAAAAAAGTTCGGGGTATTTGTCAGTATTTTTTATCAGAATCTTTCCCCCTCCATGTGTTATACAATAGTGCATCTTTCAGCACATAGTCCGGGTTTGAATGGGGCATGAGGCAGAGGCTGAAATGACAACTTTCAGCACTCTAAATCTAGTTTAACATATTTGAAATAAGTTTATAAAATATTCAGGATGATATATCCTATTTATCTATTATTTGGTCTTAACTTTCAGTATTTCCTACACATGCTTTTCTTTCTTATCATATAACATTAGCATATATAAGAAATGTGCTAATTTACAATGTTTTGAGATTGGCTCATTTTTAAACACTTCCGTTGCATCAGAGAACCATTGATAACAGAGCACCCATCCTACATTCAACAGCAAGCACATCCTAACATATAAATATCTTTGATTATTATTTTTTTGTAAGTTCAATTGAAAATCAGTGTCATCCAGACTATATATTTAATCCGATTTATCATTTATTCTATCTAGTATATACATATATATTAATGAGGATATGATTAACATTTAGTAATTTTTGATTTAAATCGAATATTAAAAGTTCTGACAAAATCGGGACCAACAGAAAAATTGAATGGATTTTTACGTCTACCTGTAGAAAGCAGTACCTATAGAAAAATTTCCCATTTATTTCAACAGTGATTTATTATATATTTGTAGATTAATACCTATAGGGGTATATTATCACATTAGTATCTACTGAGACATATTTGTACAATACCTATTGGGGTATATTATCACATTAGTATCTACTGAGACATATTTGTACATCAATATCCAGGGGGTTTTTGGAAATTAATCATAAATTGATTGCCTGAGGGCTGAAGCCCCTTAAGTCCCTCTATACCTGCGTCAACTACCCCTGAGCTAAAGACTCAGAGCGTGTCTTGAAATTAAATTTGATTCTACAATGGTGACAGTAATTATCATTTGAGCTAAAAAAATGGTTTGAATTTTAAGACAGCCTATCAGGGGTTTCCTGCTGGAAATTTATGAAGTTTCATTCCAAAATCAAACTCTCCAAAACTTTAAAATGGAAGGGTATATGCTGAAGATAAAACAAGCTATCGGTATCTCTCTTGGGAGCATAGCAAGTGCAAAACTTCGCTCAATCCTGACAACCCTCGGCATCGTCATAGGTATTGCGGCAGTAGTTGCAAATGTATCTCTTGGGGAAAGCTTCAATGTTTTTTTTGAAGAGGAGATAAATGCCCAGGGTTCCAATTTTATTATTATTTACAGCAAGGAACCTAACCTTTTTTACAACAACGAGCTTCAAATAATCAAAAAAACCCCCGGTATCAGTGGAGTTTCTCCCATAAAACAGCAGCTTGGGGAAGTAACCTCCTTCTCCCAAAAGAAAAATATCGACATCGCAGGAGTAACTGGAGATTATGAAGATACTGCTAACATCATTATGGAAAGTGGCAGTTTCATAAGCAACCAGGATGCGTTTTCTGCAGCAATCGGGTCCGAAGTTGCAAACGAAAAATTCGATCGGAACATATCCACCCGCAGTTCTATAGACATTACCCTGCGTCTGGAAGGGGGCAGAACGGTTACCCGGAAGTTCAAGGTAAAGGGCATCATTGAAAGCCCTGGTACATCTTTCGGAGGAGGGGGAATCGAAAGGGACACGAGCATTTTTATTCCAGTATCAACCATCAACCAGATGCTCGAAGAAGATGATTTCTCAGCCTTTTTTGCCATGTCCGACAACATTGAGGATTTGGACGTTATTTCGGACGAGGTAGATAAACGGCTTGCCCGGAACTTTGGAGTCTCTTCACGGGATATCGACGATGAAGACGCAAAACCCTACAGGATTTTTAATCAGGCAGATGTCCTTGAACAGACGAATAAGCTTGCGAATTCTCTTAAAAATTTTCTGGTTGTAGTAGCCCTGATCTCTCTGCTTGTGGGGTCTATAGGGATAATGAACATCATGCTCGTCACAGTTACGGAACGTACCCGGGAGATTGGAATTATGAAGGCGCTTGGTTTTTCAGGCGCTGATATTCTTCTGCTCTTTCTCATAGAATCCATCATCCTCAGTCTCTTCGGAGGCCTCCTGGGGGCAGGGGTGGGAGTTGGAGGGGCTTATGCCGCCACAAGCATCCTTAACCTTCCCTTCATTTATTCTCCTTACACTTTTGAGGCAGGTCTCATCGTTGCTATAATTGTAGGCGTTGCCGCAGGGGTTTATCCCGCAAGCAAGGCCGCAAAATTGGCTCCGGTGGATGCTTTGAGGTATGAATAAACGACTACTAGATTTGCCTGCTTTTTACCCCCCATCCATCGTTTTTCTGCTTTCAAATTTTCCTTTATTGTACCTATACCCACTGGATTATTTTCAATTCCTTTTTAATTAAACCGTACCTTCCACTTAAAATTCTCGCATGTGATTTATATTCCGTGGGAATTATATGTATACCAAGATATTACTCAAACCGGAATACTAATTACATCTCGGAAGAATTTCAATTTACTTAACCTCTGAGGAGGATGAAAGAATGGAAACTGGAGAGAAAAAAGCCATCGGAGCCAGGAATTTCCTTTATCCTATGCCCACTATCCTGGTGGGTGCCGATGTGAACGGAAAGCCAAACTACCTGACAATTGCTTTTTGCGGAATCGTTCAGGCAAGTCCTCCAATGATCGCAGTTGCCCTGGGAAAAATGCACTATACAAATGAAGGAATCAGGGAAAACAATTGCTTCAGCGTAAATATTCCTTCCAGATACATAGTTGAAGCTACAGACTACTGTGGTATGGTTTCCGGGAAAAAGGTAGATAAATCCAGCATCTTCAAAACTTTCTATGGGAAGCTCAAAAAAGCTCCAATGATCCAGGAATGCCCTTTAAACCTTGAATGTAGGCTCGTGGATACTCTGAACTTCGGCGGAGCCAACGAGGTTTTCATCGGCGAGATTGTGGAAAGTTATGCAGAAGAACAGTATCTCTGTAATGGAGTTCCTGATATAGAAAAAGTAGAACCAATTGTTTTTTCAATGTACGACAATAACTACTGGGGAATCGGAAAGCATCTGGGTAAAGCATGGGGCGTGGGAAAAAAGTTCAGCGAAAATATAAATGAGAAAAGAAACAAAAATGAGAGATAGAAAAAAGGATCTACTTATCACTTCTATCTTTGCAAGTGCTGACAAAAGGTTTTGAAAACTATTTGGAGGATTCTGAGCCAAAGAGAAGACGGCTCACCAATATTAATAATCATGGGGCAACAGGGGGTTGTTATATGAAAGTAACAGTGTTCAGCGGGAGCCATAAGGGCCGGGAAGGAAATACTCTCCTTATGGTGGAAGAGTTTCTGACAGGAGCAGAAGAAGCCGGGGCAGAAACTGAAAATATTATCCTTGCCGAGAAGGATATCAGGTACTGCACGGGGAAATTTGAGTGCTGGCTCAAGACCCCTGGAAAATGCATTATTCGAGATGATATGGACGATTTGCTTCCTAAGTTTATGGCTTCGGATATTGTAGTCTTTGCATGTCCAGTATATTTTGAGAATGTTCCTTCCATAATGAAAAATTTCATAGACAGGCTTGCTCCTGTTCTTCTGCCTCACTTTGAGGAGGATGAGATGGGTGAATACAGGCACTCTAAGCGTTACGAAAAGTATCCAAAATTCGTTGTGCTTTCGAATGCCGGACTGCCCGGACAGACAAATTTCGAGGTAATGCGTCTATTTTTCAGAAGATTAGCAAGAACTTTTCACACCGAACTGATTGCAGAAATCTACAGGGGAGAAGGAGAAATTTTCAGGGGCAAAAAAAACATCATACTAAAACCTCTGATAGGAAAATACAACAAACTGCTCAGATCTGCCGGGAAGGATGTTGTTGAAAATCAGGCATTTTCTGAAAAAACAGTTAAAGACCTTGAAAAACCAATCGTACCTCCGAGCCTGTATATAAAATTCGGAAATGAGGAATGGGACCGGCTTGTAAATGAATCTCAGGAAGAAGGCAAATAAATCTGATGCTTTTTAATCCGTCCCTGCTTATTGGACAATCTGGAGAGGATGAGATCAATTGGCAACGCCGAAATAAAATAAGAAAAGAGTCTTGAACAGACTCTCGAATTACTGGCTTTCTAAGTTGCCTTCAATGAGGTCTTCCAGGCTATGTACCATGTAAGGAGCATTGCTCCTGTTGAGAAGCTCCTGGCAGACTTCAATCGGCTTTCCATCCATTACAATAGCTCCCTTCTCGATCAATACCGCCCTGTGGGCAACTTCCCGAACAAAATCCATGTGGTGGCTCACGAGTACAATGGTAGTGCCAAAGCGTTTATTGATCCTTTTTAATGAATTTGTCACGTCCCTGAGGGTTACAGGGTCGAGGTCCCCGAAAGGTTCGTCGAGCATAAGGTATTCGGGAGAAGTAGCAAGGCTCATGGCAATAAAAGCCCTGACATGTTCTCCTCCGCTTATCTGGTAAGGAGTTTTGTCAAGAACTTCCATTTGCAGGTCAAGGGCTTCAAAGACCGGTCTTGCATAGGCATCGACATCAGTGGCCGGAACTACAGGGAAAAGTTCGGAAAAAACCGTGTCATTGAGATCCATCTCCCTTAGTGCAGCAGTCTTTTCTTCTTCAGGCATATCGGGCAGGCGGTAGATAGTGTCCAGAGTCTCATCCGAAAGTCCTATTTCCTGGGCTTTAGTTCTCGCGTATTCAATTGCACCCTGCTTTTTCATGCTCAACCTGAAACGGATCTGTTCCCTCACAGTGGAGTTTACGGACATTGAGAATTCCTGGTTCATAACACTCATAATCCGCCTGAGTTCCATGCGCTTCTTGCTGTATCCGGTAACATCTACCCAGTCCCCTCTGCATAAATATTCAACAAATCCGCTTTTTGGCTGGACCAATCCTTCCATTAATTTCATAATGGTTGTCTTTCCAGCTCCAGACGGACCGATAAATGCCAGGATCTCTCCTCCATAAACATCGAGAGAGAAGTTTTTGATATTGAGGACCTCCCCCATCCGGAGAAGGGAATAGCGTTTTGAAATATCCCTTACTTTAATGCAGGTTTCCTTATTCCCGGACTCTGAGAGTTCTTCCCTGGGTTTCAGGTCCCTAAGGAAGTTTTTAAGAACCACGGCAGGTTCTCCATCAGCTGCAATTTTCCCGTTTTCAAGGAATATAAGCCTGTCTGCAAGATAGGCGTGGATTTCAGGAAGGTGGGAGACCACTATAATCGGAATATTCAGTTTTTCTTTCAAGCCCTTTATCACATCAAGGACTTCCTGCTTTGTATCCGGCCCGGTCATTGTTACAGGCTCGTCCAGGAGAAGGACTTTGGGTTTTGCGGCAAGCTGTCTCGCCATTAAAACTCTCTGCTTTTCCCCTCCGCTGAGGAGATTGGTAGAGTGAAGGGCTTTGTGTCCCAACCCCACAAGTTTCATGTACTCCATCGCCTCGGCAAAGAGCTCTTCATAATCTTCAGTCTCATTATGCGGGAGAGCTTCATGACCTATTCGAAGGTAATTCAGTTTCCTTATGACGTTTTCTATCGCAGGTCCGTTCCAGAGCCCGAAATTTCGCTGGAGGTGTATTGCGGTTACGCTTTTCAGGAACTGTTCTCCTTCAATCCCTGAATCGGGGGTTACAGTTTTCCCCTCAATTTCCACAGTTCCTTCATCGAAGGACTCAACTCCCCGGATAATTCGGAGTAGGGTAGATTTCCCACTTCCGCTTCTACCTGTAATTCCGAGAATCTCTCCGTCCTTCACCATGAGGTCGATATGGTCCAATACCCTTATTTTTTTGGAACGTACCTCATAATCCTTTACCAGATTGGAAATCCTGATCATAATTATATCTCTTAGTGTTTATTGCAAATTAAAGAATCCTGTAGGTTTCTGCAGACTTTATATTTACTGCACGAAGATTTGTCTGCTCTAAACATACTATTTTCAGATCCTTTCATATTAATAGAACATTTTGCGTTGACAGGATAATGATACTAAAATAAGAGTCAGATATTACCTTTAAAACTATTTATTACAATCTGCTGCCTGTAAATTGATGCTGTTACATATCCCAGAAAGTTAAGCATTAGGATAGTTTCTAAGTATAAAAACGGTTTCAGAAATAAAAAGTTTCGGTATAAGTAAGGATTGCAGTGAAGCAAAATTTAGAGCCCCGCTCTTTCAACCAGGAGATCTGCTACGTGTTTTGCGTCTTTGAATGGAAAATCATTTTCAGAAAGAAGGCTTTTCGCCTCTGCCGCCGTGACCTCCGTACCACCTATCATACATGTTGTGTCCAGCCCCTCGGGTAAAGCAGCAATCAATTCCTCCAGCGTATTGATTGGAAATTTTGCACCCCTAAGGATTTCCAGAATCTGTGAATGGACTTCTTCTCTTACTTCCATATTTTTCCCCCTATTTTGGACATTTTCCTTTTGTGAGTTTATGGTCTAAAGAATCATAATTCCATGATATCTTATTTGGAGGTTATTATTATATTCAGTGAACTACCACTCAGCTAAAGACTGAGTGGCTTCTTGGTTCATTCCTCCCTCTATTGAGGGCAAGTCCCCAAGCTCATCCCCGTAGTCCCTACGGTGTCATAATCCAATTAGATTCTGATCTATGAGAGCGAATTTTTTGATATTGATAGCGGCATTAATGTCTCTATCGTGTTTGGTTTTACAGTCTGGACAAATCCATTCTCTGTCTTTTAGCTGAAGCTCTTTATTGTGGTATCCACACACACTACATAGCTTAGAAGAGGGTTCAAATTGTCCTATTCTCAGGACGGTTTTTCCAAACCATTGAGCCTTATATTCCAACTTTGTTACAAAACTACTCCACGCAGAATCACTTATAGCCTGTGCTAAGTGATGATTCTTAACCATGCCTTTAACATTTAGAGTTTCCAGAGCTACAGCTTGGTTTTCGCTAACAAGTCTAAAAGAGAGTTTGTTCTGGAAGTCATTTCTCTGATTTGTTATTTTGTCATGGAGTACAGCAAGTCTTCGTTTAGCTTTTGCCCTGTTCTTAGAGCCTTTCTGTTTCCTTGAGACTCTTTTCTGTAATACTTTGAGCCTTTTAAGAGAGTTTTTCAAGTACTTTGGATTCTCAACCTTTTCTCCTGTTGAAAGGACAGCAAAGTCTTTGATACCTACATCAATTCCTACTGTTGTTGATTCTGTGAAAGCTTCCTTTACTGGAAGTTCTTTTCCATCTTCAACAAGGATACTGATGTAGTAATGTCCTTTACATGTCCTTGATACCGTAGCCGTTTTAGGCTCTCCTTCAAACTTCCTGTGAAGAACTGCTTTAATTGGTTCTATTTTAGGAAGCTTGATAGTATTATTTTCAAAGTTTACAGTGTAGTGTTGAGGTACAGGGAAAGACTGTATCGGATTCTTTTTTGATTTGAACTTTGGAAACCCTGTTTTCTCTCTAAAGAATCTAGTGAAAGCGGATTCAACCTGCTTAGTCATCCCCCTGTAATGATTGAGAGTTAACTTCTCCTAACCACTCATTAGAAGCCTTTAGAGTAGGAATTAATTTGTTTAAGTCAAATCTGGAAATTGATTCCCCTGTCTGCTCATAAGTTTTAATTTTCTGGTCAAGTGCCCAATTATAGACAAATCTACAGCTACCTATATGCTGATTCAATTGAATAGCTTGTGTAGTTGTAGGATAGAGTCTAAATTTGAACGCTTGCATCATACAAAGGCATTATATGCTTTAACAATATATATACTTTTTGGTAAATACGAAGTATGAAACACGGAATCATAGCAAATTTTTGATAATGTATCATGTTATTTTTGTTTGCAAATACCGAAAAGTCATACTTGAACCAATTAGCGAAGAACTCAAACAGATTATGAGTGACAGTTCAAAAGAGTCTAACTTTGAAATCCTTGAAATGGAAACTGACAAAGACCATATTCATTTCTTGATCAAGAGTGAGCCGAAAGTTAGCGTTTTGTCAATTGTCAGAAAATTGAAACAAGAATATACTAACAGGTTATGGAAAACTCAAAAAGAATATCTGAAAAAGTATTATTGGGGTGAGAATATGTTATGGAGTGATGGTTATTTTGCGTCTACTATCGGAAATGTAAGTAAAGAGGCGGCAGAATATTACATACGGAATCAGGGTTGAAGTTGACGCTTATATCCCCTGAGCTAAAGACTCAGGGGTTTTACGCTTCTTCATATAAAGATAGCTTATGCTTTCAAAGGCAGGGTATTAAAAAAATAAATAGATATTTAAAAAAGAACAGTTGAATATAAGGAATTTTTATTTGGATACTTAAAAAGCAGGCAGCACACCTTGAATACAGATTTACGGGAGTTCAGTTTTTTATGGCTGATACAATCTCAGCCACCTTTGCAGTTACGTCCTTTACTTCTTCAACAATCGTGCCGGTAACGATCATGTCCGCACCTGCAGAAACACAGAGCTTTGCGGTTTTTGCGTCTCTGATCCCGCCACCAACAATAAGTTTGTTTTTCCCGAGTACGTGTTTGACAGCTCCTATCATTTCGGGGTTGACAGGCTTATCGGCTCCGGACCCTGCTTCCAGGTAGGTATAGTGCATTCCAAGGTATTTGCCTGCAAGGGCATAAACCACAGCAATTTCGGATTTCTTCCGGGGGATCAATTTTGCGTCCCCTACCCAACCAACAGTGCCTCCAGGTTCAACCACAAGGTATGCCATAGAGATTGGTTCAATCTGGCTCTTGTATACAAGCGGAGCTCCAAGTACCTGGTTTGTGATCACATACCCTATGTCCCTGGAATTCAGGAGGCTCATAAAAAATACGGCATCTGCATAACTGCTGAGTCCGGCTGAACTTCCTGGGAAAAGGATGGTGGGAACATTTACCTTTTCTTTAATCTTTAACACAGTTTCATCTAATATGGTTCCCGACGCTCCAGTTGAGCCCCCTATCAGGATGGCATCAGTGCCTCCTTCAACTGCTGCAAAAGCAATATCAGCAGCTCGTTCAGGCGTTTGGGACGCCGGGTCGATAAGAGTAAGATGAACTTTTCCACACTGTTCAATAATCTTCTGGAGGTGTGCTTCCACCTGCAAAAAAGATCATGCTCCCTTGGATTCCTTAGATTTCACGCGAAGAGCACCGTAGCCACATTTTCTGCA
Source organism: Methanosarcina sp. WWM596 (assembly GCF_000969965.1). Classification (GTDB taxonomy): domain Archaea; phylum Halobacteriota; class Methanosarcinia; order Methanosarcinales; family Methanosarcinaceae; genus Methanosarcina. The sequence goes on along the minus strand of NZ_CP009503.1, from coordinate 2,764,461 downwards.
GCGGGTTGCCCGTATGGCATTTCTGGCATTACACTTCATGCAGATTTTTTTGTTTAATAATCTTTCTTCGGCTTCTGGAAAACGACCCATTTTTGTCACCTGCTATTATTTTTTAATATTGATACGGTAGATAGCCCGCATAAAGGATGTTAAGGCATATAATGTTTTTCATTAAAAAATTACGCTACCTGCTGAGTTTGTAACCCTTTATTCTCTTTCACCTGCCCAGATTTTGTTCATCCTATAGACTCAAAGTTTATTTATTGGTTCTGTTGTTTATTCCGTACCCTGCCAGCTGAAGTTAACAGCTGTGAAACAGTAATGGAACGGTAATGATAATTTGTGAAGTTAATATTGAAACTTCATATTGCCAGAAATCCTTTAAGCTAAGGATATTTAGCCTAAAGGGTAATTTAGCCTAAAGGATAATTTAGCCTAAAGGAATTCAGGAAAAAAATATTATTCAGACTATTAAAAACTAAGAACAATTAAGGCTTAAAGTAGACCCGGGATAAAATAAAACTCCCGATTCCAGTAAGGTGATTGATGTGGCTATTCATCCAATAGAATACCGGTACGGTACAGCAGAAATGAAATATGTATGGAGTCAGGAAAACCGACTTGCCAAAATCTTACAGACCGAGGCAGCCCTTGCCCGGGCAGAAGCGGATATGGGGCTTATCCCCGCAGAAGCAGCTGAGGTCATCTCCGAATGCGTTACCTCTGTGAAGGCTGAAAGGGTTAACGAAATAGAATCTGAGATCCACCACGACATGATGGCAGTTGTTGTTGCGATTTCGGAACAGTGTAGAGAAGATGCAGGAAAATGGGTCCATTTCGGAGCCACTTCAAACGACATCCTTGACACGGCAACAGCTCTCCAGATAAAGGACGCAATTGATATCCTGGAAGATAAACTCAAACTCCTGCTCAGAGTTCTGGTAAACCAGGCGGAAGCCCACAAGAACACAGTTTGCTGCGGAAGGACACATGGACAGATAGGCGTTCCCACAACATACGGGCTCCGTTTTGCAATCTGGGCTTCCGAGATTTCAAGACATCTGGACCGCTTATATGAACTCACTCCGAGAGCCACCGTAGGGCAGATGACCGGAGCTGTCGGAACCCAGGCAGCTTTTGGAAAATCCGGAATCCTGATACAGAAACTTACAATGCAACACCTCGGAATCGGGACTGTGGACGTCTCAAACCAGATCATCCAGAGGGACAGACATGCTGAGTTTGTCATGTGGATGGCAAATACTATTACTACTCTGGAAAAAATCGGCATCGAAATCAGGACTCTTCAGCGCAGTGAAATCGCCGAGGTTGAGGAAAGCTTCGGGAAAAAGCAGGTTGGTTCATCTACCATGCCTCACAAGCGCAACCCAATAAAATCCGAGCAGATCTGCGGGCTTGCACGGATAGTAAGAGCAATGATTGAGCCTGAACTTCTTAACAATACCCTCTGGGACGAAAGGGACCTTACAAATTCCTCCTGTGAACGAGTTGTCTTCCCGGAAGCCTGTGTGCTTACGGACCATATCATTAAACTCGGTATCACTGTGCTTGAAAATCTAAGGTTTTATCCAGAAAATATCCGCAGGAATCTGGATCTGCTAAGAGGCCTGAACATGGGCGAAGCTGTAATGATAGAACTTGCAAAAAGAGGTGTAGGCCGGCAGGAAGCCCATGAACTTGTCCGGAATGCAGCGATGGTAGCCCATGAAACAGGGCAGCATTTCAAATTGGTACTTCTGGATATGCCTTCTGTTTCAAGGTACCTGAGTGCAGGAGATATTGAGAACCTCGTAAATCCTGATAAGTATATAGGAACAGCAGTGGAACAGGTCGAAACGCTCGTTGTAAAACTTCGTGAAGCTTATTCCCTCTGACCTCTTCCTTTTCATTATTCTTTTCATTATTCTTTTATCCCACTTTCCGCAGTATTTTTCGTACATTCATTATTTTTCTTGCTATCGATTTTTGTCCTAACGTGAATTTCTCGGATTTCTATGCAGGAGTTAAAAATGGCTATACGGTATGTTCAGAGACCAAAAAACTTAGTATTCAATTTTTATTCAAATTTCAGTTTGGGTATATTAATTGAGAATTTTTGAAAAACGCTATCGGAAAAAATATTGATTTTCAAAAAAATACTGCGGAATGTAGGTTTTATAAAAGAGCATGTTTGTATATTGAGGTTTTTTTGCCTGTATTTCCAAAAATATAAGATTACACAAAAATAGGAAAAGTATCAATTGCCCGGTATAATTATAGTTGGAATTAAATATAAATATTTATATCAGATGAATTCAATGATTAATAGAAGGCTTCATCAAACGTTTCATCCAAATTGGGTGATTGAGGCATCTAAAAAATAGGCGTTTCGTAACTTAAAAATCTATTTGGGCTAGATGTGGTAGCTGATTTCGGTGTGAAAGTGGATTAGATGCCTCATTAACTCCTATGTAAAGGTTATTTATAAAATTTGTGCTAGTTTTACTCCATACTCTTTCTAAAAGATTCATTCCCCCAGTCTCTTTTTCAGTAGTTCTCTTCTCTTGTTCAGCATATTGCCTGTCATTAAATATCTCAGCCTTTAAGGCGTCATTCAAAGTAGAGGTCAAGGTAGATATTCTTTCATGCGTCTTCGGTTAAGAGGGGAATCACGATAAATTGCCCTATTTCTGCAACATTAGCCAAAAACATATATTTATGTGAAGTTGGAATAAGGCATCGATTTTAGTTTCGATGTCCAAAATTTGAGACTAACTTTTGCTCTAAAATCGATGGCAACAGGCAAGAATATTTCTTAACCGATGACCAATGGATATTCTTTCTATCTGGCTTACTTCCTGCCAATTTCCTGTCATAATCTCTATATGTCTGATTTAGCAAAACAAATATGTACAGTATTATCTTAGGATTACAGAATAATCATTACAGAATTATCTTAGAATTACAGTATTATCTTAGGATTACAGAATAATCATTACAGAATTATCTAATGAGTATCCTACTGATGCCCTGACACGAATAAACCTGAACAAAAAGAGAGAATTTTTTGTAGAGATATTAAAGCTTTTGAGTTTTAAGAAACTTTAATGTCTGTTTCTATACAAAATTTACTTCTTCTGCTAAATGTGATCGCTAACTCAAGTTTTATTTTTAAATATAAATATAAATATATTTATATGAGAGGTTTCTATCCCAGTCAGCGTTGTTTTATGTGGTATTGAGGCATCTAAAAAACGGCGTTGCGTAACTTAAAAATCTATTTGGGCTAGATGTGGTAGATGATTTACGGTGTGAAAGTGGATTAGATGCCTCAATAATTCTTTATGAGGAGGTTATTTATATAATTTGTGTTTATTCTGCACACAACCGTCCAAAACTTCCTTTTTGTTAAAAGGTTACTTAAAAGGTTACTTCTTACTTTTACTTTGAATTCACAAACTGGTTTTTATATATCTTGCTTCTTCGACCCTTTTTCACTCCGAATAGTTATTCAAATATTTGGAAATAAAGAGAGTAATGCTGAACGTTACTTAGAACTTAGAAATATCATTATATAGGTTCGCCCATCAGCATTACTTTTTGCAATTATATATACAAGGTTCAAAATAACGTTTTTCTACATCAGAAGAACCTTATGCTGATCCATTAACACTCAGATCAATCTGACTCCTGTTTCTCTGGTTTAAAGACCTCCAGATTCTCCCAGTTAAATTTGTCAGGTGGGCAGGCTCTAATACATTTCTGGCAATGTGAACCTTCACAGAGGTCAGTGCTTATCATAATCCTGCTTTCCTCATCAATTGTAATGGCGTCGTTGGGGCAGACTTTTATGCACTTCTTGCACTCAGGGCAGTCGACAACCATTGTCATATAGGTCCCGACTCTTTCGAGTACATAGAGACCTTCTTCACCAAGAACAGGAATATCTCTTTCCACCCGCTTATCTACCACAGGGTTGGCTATGGGCTCATCAAGTGAGGGAAGACCTTTCTTTTTAAGGAATTTCTTAAACATCTTAAAAGGCATTCCTTCTTCCCAGTACGCAAGTTCAAGGACATAAGCATCCCGGAACTCCGGAGCAGTCGCAAACATTGTGTGAGTGCCTATAATCTGGCTTGCGATATCCTGAAGCTCCCAAAGCCTTTCTTCCGAAAGCAGGATTTCCCTTGCAACAGCAAGAGAGGTGTTCCCGAGCTGAGCAATATTCCCTGTAGAGTAAGGGATCAAGCCAATTTTCTGGGCTTTTTCCGCATCCATATATGTGCCGGCAGCACCTGCCATATACGCCGTATCAATATCTGTCAGTTCTATGCCTGCAACCGCACAGAGTGTGAGATGCCCTGCTCTGATCGCGCCTATGGCTTTTCCGGCTTCTTTGAGGTCTTTTTCCGAAAATGTGATTTTGTTCTGCAGATGAATTAATTCATCCGGGGTTTTGACTTTTGGGAGTTCAACAAGACCGTGCCCAATAGCTTTTTCAAGAAGGGCAATAACCCCAGTACCTGTAATTCCCCTGGCTTTGATCTTTCCCTCTTCCAGGATCTCTCCGGTTTTGGGATCCACAAGATCCCCCGGATCTGGTTTCATCTCTTCATTCAATACATAATTCCTCAATGCTCCATCCTCAAATTCAAAATCAGAAATTGCATAAGGAGAAGCAAGGGTCCCATACTTTATCTGCTGCCCTTCAAGAGCCGGACCTGCAGCCGCTGAGCCTGTATAAATAATGTCTTTTACTTTGAGCGCCATCTCAGCATTTGTCCCATAATCCGTTGCAATCGAAATCTCATCACTGTTAAGCATTCCCGATTTAATTATAAGAGCAAGGGCATCGGCGCCGACTTCATGTTTTATTGCAGGAGGGACGACAACTTCACAGTTAAATTCCTCAAGCCCTGAAATTTCGCTGCTGGATATTATTCTCGCATTCCTGTTCTGTTCCTGTATATTGTACTTCTTTTTCTTCCGTTCCCCTGCATAAGCCAGGTCCTCAATGCTGATTCCCTGGAAAATGGACAACTGGATAGGGTTACCACAGATTGAAAGTCTATCAAGTTCTCCGCTTTGCACATCAAGGGTCTGGAGGAGGGTCTTTACCGCATTTACGGAAAGCCCGTGCGCAAGATCCTGCCCGTAGTGAATTGCGAAGTCCATGTGATCCATCACATTCGCTCCGGGAAGAGGATTTCTCAATGTTATTACTGTTCTTTTAATCTCCTGTGTATCAAGGTCAATCTTCTGAGCCCGATACCCGCTTGTTCCCAGGTCAATTGCAACTCCATATCTCATACAAACTCCCCTCGCTTAGTTATTTTGCCAGGTGTTTTAACATACTGTAAGCCATTTGGACTATTATGTACCTATATTATGTATCTATTACTTTGAAAAACGACGTATAAATAAATAAGGTATTTTATTCATTAGAACATATATTTTGAAGTTTTATAGGCTCTCCATTAACCTTTCTTTGATATGTATAAATAGCTTTTAAAAATAGCTTTTAAAAATAGCTTTTAAAAATAGCTTTTAAAAATAGCTTTTAAAAACAGATTCGGCAGAAAAATATTCAGCCCTTTAGTGTTTTGCCCAAATATATGATTTCTCAATAAATATTTACCTGATACGTTTTTTCGATTTCCAGGGCACATAGTATATGTAGGGAAAAGGATTTAAAATGCATAACGGGAGGGATAGTTTTATAAGTGACTAATGTCTTTACATAGTTGATGAGCTAGTCTGGGTAGCCCGGCGTTACCTGTAACCCGAAATCGCCGATATGCGGGGGACGAAGCCAAAGGAAGATGAGTCAAAGAGATTCCAGCCTGTGGTCTCAACTGAGAAGCCCCGTCCTGCTTGGATAGTGCAGGTATGCGGACTTGCTGGAGAACAGGTTCTCATGCCCTAACCGCGGAAACCGGTCGAGGCCCGGAAGGGAGCAGACTCACCGTGGGCAACCGTCGCTTGCGGGGTCGCGGGGTGGAGAAGAGATTTCAGTCTACTGAAGTCTCCGAGACGCAACGACCTGCGGTGTGCTCATCACTAAACACATCACTTATTAGTTTTTGAGAGATTGGTTTTATAATATAACTGTAATTTTTCAGAAGGAATGATTTATCTTAAGTAATTTCTCCGGAAAAGGTTAAATATATGAAATGCATTTTAGGGGACGCGTTTCTAAAGTTCAATATGACGAGATAGCCAAGCCCGGTATGGCGCGGGATTGCTAATCCCGTGATGCCTCGCATCCCGGGGGTTCGAGTCCCCCTCTCGTCGTTTCCTTTTTTTCACAGATTTTTTACTCTGTATTTCTTTTTCTGCTATGTCCTGTATTTTTCTTAAAATACTGTGTGCAAATTTTAAATAAGAGCTCGACTTATACCCTGTAATAAAAAATTCAGTTTTGCGCCCTCTCTCATAAGTCTCATAATTCAAGAGCTTTAAGGTTTTACTATAAATTCAAGATAAAGGATTTGATGTGTACATAAATTAATTGAGTCGGCTCAATGACACGAATATCATCAGGAATACCTGAACTTGACGAAAGGATCGGCGGTGGATACCTACCAGGCAGAGTTCTTCTTATTACTGGAGACACAGGAACTGGCAAGACTACTTTTACGATTCATTTTCTGCATCAGGCATGTTTAGATGGTAAAAAATGCGTCCTGGTCGCAACAGAAGAACTACCCGAAGATATCCTCGAACTATCTGAAATGCTGGGCCTCGGGCTTACCAAATATTATGAATCAGGTCAGTTAACCATTGAAAAGTCTTTTCAAAAACGTTCCGAGAAAGTCCAGACTTCCAAATTTGGGTTTACCCCTGAAGGTCTCGAGATAGATCTGCCCACACTTTCGGATTATGTGCCTGAAGGGACTGGAGTTGTGGTTATTGATAATATCGGAGTTTTTACTCTTCGCCTCTCGATTCAGGATTTCAGGGACCAGTTTGATGCTCTAACCTTCATCCTGAGCACAAAGGAAGGTTGCACATCCATGTTCGTCATGGACGATACTGCATTAAAGGAGACCCATAACCTTGCAGAATACTCGGTAAGCGGCTGTCTCCGGCTCATGGTAGACGAAAACCCCTATACAGGGAATGTTGAGCGCTACATAAAGATTCCTAAAATGCGAAGGACATACCTCAGTCTGAATCCGATCAGGTTTGAAATAACCTTATCAGGGATAAAACTCCTTTGAAAATCTACATTTTCTCTAATCTTATTGATTACTCCTTTTTTTCATTCATTTTTTTCACTTTTTCATCTCCTTTTTCATTCATCTCCTTTGATTTTCCTGTTCTTTTAAAACATCCCTTTTTGTGTTTCAAAAGAGAAACAATTACTCAGCTAATTTATACATTCTATATTAATAATATAATGTAAATATATTTTTTAATAAATATAATTTATTAATGAAAGGATTAATACGATTAAACTCTATTTTTTATATGATTGAGAAATGCAAATTTCATTATTAGTCCATTAAATCCTCAAAAAGGAGTGAAAAATGGCTTTAAAAGAACATTCAAAATATTGATCAATATAACTAATAATGCTGAAAAAGCATTAGAATACATATAAAAAAAGAAAACAGTAATCCACATATAATTATCTACTAATAAAGAACTTTGTTAGGGGAACAAATCTTTGGTGGGACAAGCTTCTATAGTTTCCAAAAACGAGAAATCTCCGGATGACTCAGAAAAACCAGACAAAAATATGCTTAAAGGCGACGGGAAAGATGCTCAGGCAGGGAAATTCAGTCTTCTACAGGTGCCTATAAAAAGGACGTATTCTGAAGATACTCTAAATATAGCTAACATTAACAGCCCCCAGGCTGGTAACAACAACAGAGATAGAGAAAATATTCAGAAGGAAGCTTCGGGAACTGAGAATACAGAGAATGAAAATACAGAATACGAAAATATAGACCTTCCTTACATGAAATTCAAGATCGAAAACCGGAAAACTAAACCTGTACTCAAAACTGTTCAACTTAAGAATTTATCTCCGGAAACTGGGACAAAGAAAGACACGATAAATAAATTCGTATCGGAGAATCCTCCTTTTATAGAAGCAACTGGAACTCAAAAACCTACATATTCAGAAGAAATTGAAGATCTTGGACCGAACCCCTCCATTTATTCAGAAGTAGCTCTTGAACCAAAACTTGTTGATTCTGCAGAAACTGCTCCTGAAAAGAAAGTCGAACTTATTCCTGAAGCCGAAAAAAAAGGTAAAAATTCAAATAAAACTTCAAGTAAAAATAAAAAAATTCACCGGAAAACAAAAATTAAGAAAAAGTCCGGATTCACCGAGAATATGAAGGATCTGGGACGTGACATAGTTGGGATCGAAGAAGGAGAAAAATTAAGTGATAAGCTTAAAAAGTTCTTTGGTGAAGTAAAAACCCCCGAAGGGGCAAAAAAGAAGTTTGCAGAAATCATCCGGAGTCTTAAGGATGAAGATATCCGGGTTCTTCCCCCATATGACCCTGAAACCTGCGGTCCGCTTCTTGAGTATGAAATTCCGGCAGGATTTACTGAAATAGAACGCTACTGGGTAGAGGAACCTTACGCCTTTATCAGCATAATTGAAAACGTGGAAATGAAATATTATTATGCTGTTGAGCCCACTCTCACCACCTATGAAAAAGCTGTTCTTGAGAGGGTCCGGGACAATCTGGAAGATGTCCTTACCCAGGAAGATATAATATCCAGACAGGAAAAGGACGTCAGTCTCATAAACAGAAGCATGAGGCTTCTGGATCAGTACTATAGTACCCTGGAAGTTTCCTCGATTCATAAGATAATGTATTTCCTCAGGAGGAATTTCATCGGGTACGAAAGGATAAATCCGCTCATTAGGGATCCGAATATCGAAGATATTTCCTGTTCAGGTATTGAGATCCCTATCTACCTCTTCCACCAAAAGTACAATAACATCGTGACCAATGTCCATTTAGGAGAAAAAGAACTGGATTCTCTGGTTGTCAAGCTTTGCCAGAGGAGCGGCAAACATATCTCCATAGGAGAACCGATTGTAGACGCAACTCTTCCTGACGGTTCAAGGATTCAGGCAACCCTTGGAAAAGAAATCACAACAAGGGGTAGTTCCTATACTATCCGTAAATTCAAAGGAGACCCCATAACCCCAATTGACCTTATCAGGTATGGGACATGCAGCATGGAGATGATGGCTTACTACTGGATTGCCATTGAAAACAACATCAGTGTACTTTTGGCAGGAGGTACTGCTTCGGGTAAGACCTCCCTTATGAACGCGATTTCTCTTTTCATCCCGAGGCTGTCAAAGGTAGTGTCCATTGAAGATACCAGGGAAATCATGCTCCATCACGAAAACTGGATCGCAGGCGCAACCAGAAAATCGTTTACTGTAGATGGTACCGGAGAGGTGTCCATGTATGAACTCCTGACAGCTGCCCTCAGGCAGCGCCCGGAATATATTATTGTAGGGGAGGTCCGAGGAAAGGAGGCTCTTACCCTTTTCCAGGCAATGTCAACAGGACATACGACTTATTCGACAATGCATGCAAGCGATGTGCAGACAGTTGTTAACAGGCTTGAAAACGAACCAATAAATGTCCCACACGTGATGATGCAGGCCCTTGGAGTCATCAGTATCCAGATACAGACATATGTCAATGAGAAAAGGGTCAGGAGAACCAACACAATTGTAGAGATTACAGGGCTTGATGCAAGGTCAGGAAGTCTCAGGATCAATGAATTTTATCGATGGGATCCTTTGCAGGATATATTCAAACGGGCCGGGGATTCCTATGTGCTCAATGAAATTATGAAAGCAAGAGGCTGGAAACCTGAAAAACTATTTATTGAGTTTAAGAACCGGGAACAGATCCTTGCCCACCTGACAACAAAACAGATCCGTGATTACGTGAGTGTTTCCCTGATAGTGCATATGTATGCCACAAACCCGCAGCTTGTAATGGAAGCGATTGGAAATGATACCCTGTCGGATATGATACTGCACTACACTTAAGGAGGTCTCCATGAACGCTATAAATACCCTAGCATTCAGAATCTTTGGAGAAAAAATCCTTGAGAATGAAGACAGGTTTTCCCTGTTCAAGAGAAAGATTCGCCAGTCTCAGATTCCTCTGCCTGCAGAACAGTATGTCTCAACTGCAATTTTATTTTCCCTGCTTGCGGGAATCTTCGGCGGGCTTGCAGGTTTACTGATAGGAGGGTGGACTTTCAGGGGTATTACCCCGGAAAGTATTGTTTCGACGTCTGGCATTTCATACACGGTAATCAATGCAGTTGAAACTCCGACTTTTATTGGAACGCACCTTCCCTTAATATTTACGGTTGTGGGGGCCCTCCTCTTTTTCTCGATGATCGGAGCCCTTACCTATGGGCTTTTTATGGCTTACCCGTCCATGAAAGCTGATAACAGAAAGCGAGCTATCAATACATCAATGCCCCATGCAACTGCTTTTCTCTATGTTATGCAGAGGGGCGGGGGCATGACTATCTTTGACATCATGAAGTCGCTTTCGAATTATTCTCACATATACGGGACTGCTTCAAGGGAATTCAGAAACATTATAAGGGATATGGAATATTTTGGAAAAGACCTTCAGGATGCCCTCTGGGATGCAGCCGACAGGACGCCGTCCGAACAGTTCAAAGATCTTGTAGACGGCTTGATTTCAGTAGTATCCAGTGGAGGAGACGTTACCCTTTACCTGAAAAACAAGACAGACGTATATAAAAACGCTGCCAATAAAGAACAAAAGCATTTCCTTGAGACTCTCGGGCTCCTGGCAGAGGTCTATATTACTGTATTCGTTGTAGGCCCCCTATTCCTTATGGTAATCCTCGTGGTCATGAATATGATCGATAATAGGGGACCCACCCAACTCTATCTCCTGGTATATGGAGCAATTCCCTTCGGGTCAATGATCTTCCTCATCTTCCTGGATATGCTTACAGGAGATGCGGAAAAGATGCCGGAGGAGAGAATCACCGGAATTAAGCAGGATTCTTTCAGTGATGTAAGGGTAAAGCCAGTTACAGAAAAAGATGAGGAACTGCTCCAAAAGCTGGAGTTTTATGAAAAAGTAGCCAGGGTCAAAAATGTGCTTCTGCACCCTATAAGGGCTATGCTTGACAGGCCAACATCTGTTTTTATAATAAGCGCTCCCGTTGCGCTCGGGTACTTTGGATATCATTTCATGAAACACATGCCATACTACGGAGGATTCGTTGAAACTGCATCTACCCTTGACGATTATATCTATGTAACCCTTCTTGTCCTTTTAATTCCCTACATTATCTTCCACGAAATCGAGGTTAGGAGGGTCAGGCAGATTGAGGATGATGTCCCAGAGTTCCTTAAAAGGCTTGCAAGTATCAACGGAACAGGAATTCTGCTTTCCGATGCAATTGCTATTACAGCCCAGTCAAATATGGGGAAACTGAAATCCGAAATAAAATGTACGGTTGCGGATATCCGCTGGAACTCGAACCTCGTAGGAGCCCTGAAACGTTTTGAAGCCAGGGTACGGACCAACATGGCCCGGCGAAGCCTGACCCTTATAGCCAAAGCAAGTGAATCCACAGGAAATATCCACCAGGTTATCAGTACAGTTGCGGATGATGCTGATATTGAGAAAAACCTTAAAAGAGAGCGTTCTGCAGAGATGTTTATTTATGTCTTCATAATCTTCGTGACCTTCTGCGTCTTCCTGATCATAGTATATGTGCTTGCTGCGTTCTTCCTCCCTGCCCTTGACGGTTCCAGCAATCCGGCAATGTCCATGGGAGGCTTTAATCTGAAGGAGTATACCCTACTCTTCTTCCATGCAGCTCTTTTGCAGGGCTTAGGCTCGGGGTTGGTTGCAGGGAAAATGGGTTCGGGAAGTGTATCTTCAGGGCTCAAACACTCCGTTTTAATGATGACATTGTCCTACTTGCTGTTCATCGTGTTTATCTGAATTCGAGATTCCGGGTACCCTTCAGGGGGCTTTATCCTCCAGGTTTGTTAAGTCCGGAATACTCATTTTCCTTTTTTTTAACATAATTCCCTGCACTAACACGGTTTCCCGTAGTTTAATTTTCAGGGTCTGTTTCCCGATTTTCCGCATCAATTTTGAAAATTCCATTTACCCGTTTAAACCTGGAACTTCTTTCAATCCACTTTCTTTTTAAAGACAAACATATTATTTTGAGGAAGATGGCAAAAAAACACAACAATGAAGAAAAATTTCAAAAAGGTTGTTTTTTTTGTTAATTTAATATTTATAAGAAATCAGGTTCGATAGGTCTTGAACAAAGCCACTGTACCAAGTTCGTATTCATGTAAAGCCGAAACGGACGAATGGACAGAACTCAGTAGAGATGATATAGCCCGAATTAACGCTCATGAAGATGCCGATGGTCTTCTATGAAATGAGAAGCCACTAAGTCTTTAGCTTAGGAGTAGTTCACACATTTTACCAACCCCTGTTCTTATATATTAGTACAATATATTTTGTATATCAATTATAAGGGGGAAGTTCATGAAAACATTAGTAACATACATGACACAGACAGGAAACACAAAGAAGATCGCAGAAGCTATTTATGGGGAAATTACTGGTGAAAAGGATATCAAAGACATCAAAGACGTAAGCAACTTTGAAGGCTATGACCTTGTATTTGTGGGTTTCCCGGTAATGCAATTTAACATTCCAGAGAAGGTTTCAAAATTAGTAAAAGAGAATGTGGCTAGTAAGAACATAGCATTCTTCATGACCCATGCTGTTCCTGAAGGATTTGAAGCCATTCATTCATGGACTGGTTCTACCAAGGATATCGCAGCCAGTGGCAATTATCTTGGTACATTTGAATGCCAGGGTGAACTTGCACAACCTATTATTGATATGCTCGAAAAGTCCGATGACCCTCAGATGAAAGAATTTGCTAAGATAGGTCCTTCCACAAAAGGACAGCCCGATGCATCCCGTGTTCAGAAAGCAAAGGAATTTGCAAAGGAAATTCAGGCAAAAGTCAAGTGACCGGATATATTCCAAATGATCCGTATCTCACTAATCTTTTTACCTTTTTCTATTTTAATATAATATAATATAATATAATACTCCGAATCTATTTTTCATTTTTTTTGATTCAATGCAATCTTTTAACTTTCAGTTCATTTAATGTCGAAAATTTTTACTGGCATCAAATCAAAAACCGAAAAACAAAATTTCCCGAAATAAGCTAAAAACATTAACTTAACAATAGAGAACCGGACAAACCTTAATGCGCTCACAGCTGTCGGAACTACGGAGAGAAGCTTAGCTGCCCCCCACATACTCTTGAGGAGTTCAAGAAGACCCTTTTAGAATACAGCAATATACTCCTCCTTGTTGAGGAACACAACACTGCAGATGTGCAGGATATCCTCGAAACCTGGGAAAACTCCAGAAAGAATCCTTCCGTAAAATGTTCAAGTTTGAACAGGAAACTTTCAGGAAAGGCCTTATCTACGCCACCTACTCCGGCCCGGCACCTGCTCCGGCCCGGTACCTGCTACAGCAGTTGATTGTGGTTGAAAAAAGGAATAGTTTCGGGCTGCTCCAGAAACTCAAGTCAGATAACTGCCTTCCCGGAACAGCGCCCCTGGGAAGGGTTCCTTTTCTCCTGGAAAAACGGGTACGGCTCTGGCTTCATGACGATATCGATCTCCTTAAGTCTGAAGTCTACGGAAAGATCAGGGAAATGGCAGCATTCTCGGATGGAATCCTCCTCTTTTACTGCAGTTGCGGAGAAGCCTTTGAGAGTCTGGAAGAGGATTTTTCGGGATTTGAGTGCCCCCTTTACTGCCTGAAAGACGGAAATAGGGAAATCGTGGCAGACTGCATAAGCGCCGCCCTCGGGGGAAACACCGCCTACAGCGAAACCATATATAGACCTTCAGGGGGACTGGCGCCCTCTACTTCACGCCATGTGGGCCTCGAGCTGGAAAGAGTGGAGAGAAGAAAGGAAGAAATCCCGGAATTTCAACAACGATTTCCTGAAGGACCCAAGAAACTCACGAGTTGTAAAAATCGATACCGGCCTTTCATACAACCCTGATTTCCATAAAAATATCCGGGGTTTTGCCCGCACTTTCGACATGGAAATTATGGAAATAAAGGGAAGTGCTGAACTTGCAGAGAAATCCTATAGGGCCGCCAAAAAAGGTGTTATCCAGCATACTCTGGAGTGATTTTTCCATAATATTTTCCATAAATACAAAAATAATCCAAAATGAGAAAAATAATCCAAAATGAGAAAAATAATCCAAAAAGAAAAGGTTGAATTGCCCTTTGGGGGACAATTCGGTTTTTCAGGTTAAATCTGTTTGTTTACTCACCATAGGCAAAATTGTAGGCAATCTTTCCTATGATTGGGATTTTGAACTTTGAGCCCCTGAAGGCCATGTACATCGGGATCACGATGAGAAGCATCCCGGGCATTCCGACACTGTCTGCAATGGCCCAGCCGATCGTTGGGATCCATGCCACCAGGAAAAGGAAGAGAACATACGGCATGAAGAGCAGGACCGACTGCATGGCGTGGAAGCGGACAAACTTGTTCTTGCGCTCAAGGAGCAAGAAGAACAGGCCAGAGAGCCAACCCACAGGGTAACAAAGAGCTGCCACGATATTTTCAGGCAAGCCAAGGAAAGTTTTGTACGGCATATTTTTCACCTCGTTAGTCTTAAAAGGCTGTCAGAAAAAACGAGCCCGGATTACCGGAGCTCGATTGATTTCTGCGGGCAGATAGCAACACAGGCTCCGCATGCTGTACACTTTTCCTGATCAATTTCAGCCAGGAAGTTGGTGACCTTGATAGCGCCTGTGGGGCATTCTTTTTCACATTTCTTACAGCCGATACAGCCGACTTCACAGACCGCCTTAACGTCTTTACCTTTATCGTGGGAGCGGCAGAGAACATGCACTTTCTCTGAGTCCCTGGCAAAGGTAAGTATACCGTTAGGGCAGGCTGCAATGCAGTTCCCACAGCTGGTACAGAGATTCTTGTTCACAACCGGGAAGCCGTCTTCTCCCATGGAGAGGGCATCGAACTGGCAGGCTCTGACACAGGTCCCAAGGCCAATACAGCCGTAGGTACAACCTTTCTTGGAATCACAGAGCATGAGGGCAGCTTTGCAGCCCTCCACTCCATGATAATCATAAAGGGTCGTACAGTGAGCCTGTCCACCCTGACAGCGGACAAAAGGGAAAGCCTTCTCAGACTCCGTAACTTCCTGGCCAAGAAGAGCACCGATCTGCTTTGCAACCTCAAAACCGCCTACAGGGCAACTGTTTATAGGAGCACCCTGTTCAACGATTGCTTCAGCGCATGCTGCACAACCTGCAAATCCGCAACCTCCACAGTTTGCCCCTGGCAAAAGGGAAGCAACATCATCAATAAGGGGATTCGAATCGATCTTAAAGACCTTGGAAGCAATGACCAGCATTACCCCAACTGCAAACCCCAGGCCCGCAAGTACGGCTATAGAGTTTATGAGCACATCACTCAAGTGGAATCACCCCGAAGAAGTTCACGAAAGACATCGACATAATAGTCGCAATGAAGAAGGCGTATGTTACACCCCTTCCTACGGACTTCGGCACTTCTACCAGGTCGCTCCTTTCCCTTATTGCAGCCATCATCAGCATAGCAACCGTATAGCCAAGCCCTGCGGCAACTCCGAAGACAACGCTCTGAGCGAAATTGTAATCGTTCATGACATTGAGGAGCACAGCCCCGAGAACCGCACAGTTGGTAGTAATCAGAGGTAGGTAGATCCCAAGGGAACGATAAAGGGCAGGCACATGTTTCCTAACGATAAACTCTACAAGCTGCACAAGTGCTGCGATAACTACGATGAAAGCGATAGTCCGCAGAAACTCCAGCTTGAGGGGTACTAAAATGAAATTATACAGAGCAAAGGATACGGTTGCTGCCATCGCCATGACGAAGACTACAGCGCCCGACATTCCTGAAGCACTTTTCAAGTCCTTGGTTACGCCCACAAAAGAACATAGACCCAGGAACTGAATGAGAAGAAAGTTCTTGATGAACACTCCTTCAAGAAAGATTGTAAATAGAGATTCTGCCATTTTAACCACCCTTTGCAGCTTTCTGCTGCCTGCGATAGTTCACAATGGTCATCAACACTGCAATTGTGAGGAAGGCACCTGGTGACATGGTCATGAACATTGCAGGGGTTATTATACCACTCAGGTTGATGAGAGTCATTCCGAACGGATCAATTATGCCGGTCCCCAGCAGTTCTCTGATTCCTCCGATGAGAATTAACACGAGCAGGAAACCCGTACCCTCACCAAGAGCGTCGATAATCGAATAAAAGACCCCATTTTTCAGGGCGTAGGCCTCAGCCCTTCCAATAACAATACAATTGACCACGATCAAAGGAATGAACACGCCGAGAGATGCGTACAGGTCCGGTGTAAATGCTTCCATCACCATGTCAACGATCGTAACGAAAGTTGCAATGACAATAATTTCAATGGGAAGCCTAACTGTTCCCGGAATTCCTTTTCGGATCGCAGAAACCATCATGTTCGAACCTACCAACACGAACAGTGTACCCATGGCCATACCGATCCCGTTTTCCACGGATGTTGTGACTGCTAGAGTCGGACAGAGCCCGAGCACAAGCCCAAAGGTAGGGTTGTCTTTAGTAATTCCGCGTATAAATTCACTTATAGGATTCATATCAGCCCTCCTGTGCGGATACATAATCAACTGCACTGTGCAGCGCATCTACCACTGCCTGTGAAGAGATCGTAGCTCCAGAAATCGCATCAACTTGACCACCATTTTTGGTCAAACTCGTATCGGCCACCGGAAGATCCACAAACTGCCCCTGGAATTCAGGGGTGGTAATAAGGGCTCCTAAACCAGGGGTTTCGGAATGTTTCATAACCTGAAACCCTGTGATCGTACCAAAATCCGAGGAAATTCCCGCAAGCAATTGAATCATACCTTGGGCTCCTACCTGGTTCCGTTCAACCACATAGCCTACAACATTTCCGGAAGAATCAACTCCCCGGTAGTAAAGCACAACAGGATTTCCATCATCATCTACCTCAGATCCGGTAACTGGTTCGAAATCAGAAGCCTGAGGAAGGATTGCCTTCATGGCTTCTTTCTGCTGCTCTGCCTGTAAAAGTTCGAGCTTTGCCTGGGTAGGAGTATAGGTGAGCGCAAGCAAAGCTGCAGCAACAGCAGAAATTACCACTATTGTTACAATAACTTTTGTAATTTCCTTACTATCACTCATCCGCTACACCTCCCATGGGTTTTGGAAGAGTTTTAAGTTCAATGAATGGAGCTACCGCGTTTGACAGAAGCAGGGCATAAAGGGTACCCCATACATAGTTTCCTGAGAAATACCCATAAACCACGGTAAGAAACCCACAAAGGATTCCATAAACAATTCTTCCGTTCCGGGTTACCGGACTTGTAACGGTTTCCGTGGCAAGGAAGAACACTCCAAGAAGGAAAGTCCCCGAAACCACATAAGCCAGGGGGTCTCCAAGAGCTAAAGCCAGGATAACCGTTGTCAAGAGATATGATAGCGGGATTCTCCACTCAATATATTTCACAAGTATGAGTATAACTCCTGCAAGAAGCACAAGGATCGGAGAAACATCTGTAAGGAATCCGGCTCCATTCTCAAGGATCAGGTCCGAAAAGCTACTTAAAATCGGGATAGTTCCCGGAAGCATGTCCTGAGCCCAGGCAAGGCTTAAGAAAACCCAGGCTGCAAGTGAGGGATGGAAAATATAAGACCCGATTCCTCCAAATGCATGCTTCCCAACTCCTACAGCAAACGCCCCTCCTATAAAAATCATCCAGGCAGGAAGTGTAGGCGGAGAAATGAGAGCAAGCAAGAGCCCAAGATAGATGGCATTTCCGTCTAGTATTGTAAGCTTCTTATTGAACGCCTTTTGGATTACAAACTCGATACCCACTGCCCCTAAAATTGAAGCAATTAAGTTCCCTAGAGCAGCAAATCCAAAGAAATAAACAGCTGCTGCACTGATGGGTAACAGGGCAAAAATCCTACTCCATATGAGATTTTTGATGAAAATTTTCTTTTTTCTATGAGGAGGGGGAGATACCGTAAAGGATGTCATTCCGTCGCCTCCACTGTTTCGTTCTTTTGATTCATAATCTGAAGCTTTGAATAGCGTATGAGCTGCACAAGATGTTTCTTAGCAGGACAGACTACAGCACATTCTCCGCATTCGATACAATTTAAAGCAAAATAATCTTTGCACCTATCAAACATGCCCTGGTCAGCCATAGCGGCAATTCTCCCAGGCAGCAGGTTCATGGGACAGACATCCACGCAACGTGCACAGTGAATGCAAACAGTTGCTTCGTCCCTCAGGACTTCAGCTTCTGTCTGGACGACAATTCCGACGGTATTCTTAACCACAGGCACCTCGTCCGTATACACGGCTACTCCGCCCATGGATCCATTAATAATAACCTTGCCGGGTTCGCCTTTATACCCTCCACAGGCATCGATTACGTCCTTGATCGGAGTCCCGAACTTGACAATTACAGTCTTCGGGTTATTAACCGCCCCTGTAACTGTTACTGCACTTTCGAGATAGGGTTTTCCCTCGTTGATTGCATCGTATACTGCTTTAGCAGATTTTACCCCGCATACTACTACATGAACATCTGGAAGCTCGTGTCCCAGCAGAAGTTTTCTACCCATTACATTGGCTGAAAGCAGGTTCATCATCGTAGGAGTGTATGTGATATTTCCTGCGGCAACAACGATAATCTGATCCTCTACGTCCTCAAGGTAGTAGTCAGCATGCCTCATTCCAACGATAGGAGCAACAGTAAGTGGTTTACCATCAACCTTTGCATTCTTAAAGGCTTTAATGGATTCCTTATCATCTGCCCTTAAAACAATGACCCCTCTTGGAATCCCGCTTGCCTCAAGCATAAGCTTGAACCCTTCAAGGACTTTGTCAAGAGAACTCAGATAAGCATGGGTAATAAGGGGAAAAGTTGCATTCATAAGCAGGGTGTCAATCCTCTTTCCAGGCTTAAGAGCAAGGTATGTGGGCTTTTCATAATACTCTACAATTCCCGCTTCCTTGATAATCTCAATTAACCTTGAAGGGGGCACATTCTTTTCAGGTATAAAATCAACCGTTTGCTCACACTCCGAAGGCGTGAGCACAACACTGAGGATTCTCTTTCCGCTGGGGTTTGGCATTAGTCCAATTGAGTTAACAGTCCCGCAGAAAGGGGAATGGACATAAGCGAGGTCACTGCCCTCGCATTCCCCCAATTTCTGACCGACAATAACTTCATCGCCTTTCTTTACCAGAGGAGCACAAGCAATTCCATCATGCTGCCTCATGGGTATAATTGCCTTTTCAGGCAGTTTGTCAATTTTAATAACGTCACTCAGGTTTGCCACCTCCTTAGAATGCAGGCTCTGTTTCAACCTCTACAGGTTTTGGCCTATCGTAAGTTACTGCGATACTCTTCACGGCCGAAGATTCTCCTCCGGGATCCTGCTCATAACCGAGGGCTGCCCAGTCAATCACGGCTTCATTCCCGTGACAGTCCTTGCAGGTGTATGGATCAGCAAGTCCAATATCACTGCTCACAATACTATGAACAACCTGGTAGTAGAGCTCCACAGTTCTCAACACCGCATTCGGGTAGTCGGCCTCTCCGTCTCCGTCAGCATCATAAGCCTGCATTTCTTCCACTGTGACTTCACCGTCCCCGTTGGCATCTGCTGCCTTTACATACTGTACCGGGATCGGATCTCCAGTAGAGATGCTAGTGTTCGGGTTTGCGAGCACTTCAGGGTCAGTACCTGCGTCCCACCAGGTTCCGGTAATATTATTGAACGGGGTAAGCATTACATCTGTGTCATTCCTTGTATCCACACTCGGAAGGACATCTCCGAAAGTTCCGTTGTACCAGGCAAGGGCAGGCTGGAAGTCTGCTTCCCGATAAACATCTTCTCGTTCTCCATTCTGCCAGCTGAAAGACTCAAGTGGCTTGCCACCCGGCAGATCTCCTCCCGGAAGTTTGGGGATATGGCAGGCTTCACAGGCAAGGAATTCCATGTGAGAGTCAGCAAACGGACCGTGAGAGATACCTGCATGGCACTCAGCGTCGTCACAGCTACGCATGGTACCATCATAGTGGCTCTCCGGAAGGTCAGGGGAATCAGAGGTGTTTCCACGTCCTATCTGGTGATCCGAGGTTATGATGAAACCTTCAGTGTGGTGACATTCCGTACATTCAACGCCTTTTGCTGCATGAACGTCTGACTCGGCATAGGATTCTTCATCGCCCCAGGATACAGCCCTCGGTTCCACATCGGTGATGTGACACTTCTCGGCACAAGAAGATTCCTGAGGAGCGCCGTTTACATTATCGTGGAAAACGATCAGCAGGGGGTAGGGGGTAAGAAGGTTAGCATTGTAGACAAAAAACTGTATAGGATTGGTCCTTGCAGCAAAACTGGAATTTACCATGGCTGCACTGTTTGCATCTTCATAATCTCCCTCTTCGATCTTCTCGGCACGGGCTTCGGAATCGTAGAGACCGTATTGCTCATGGCACATCATACAGTCAATGCCAATACCATATTTTGCAAGCGGACCTCCACCAGGATGATACTTCCCGAATTCTTTGACCCATTCCTCTTCTCCAGATGTCTCAAGATCAAAATTTGTAAGGGGAGACCACCGATTCATATCTACCTGTACATGATAAGAATCATTGACATTTTCGTAGACATCGAAGTGACAGCCTCCACAAACCGTATCGGACCATTCTCCCTTAGTCATGTAATGGGATGCTATTTGATCATTCCCTGCATAACCAAGAGAAGAATAGGCACCAGCAGCCATGAGAAGCAACACAGCGACTCCCGACACCAACAGATTTAACCTATTCATAACGACCACATTCTTTTTTTTTGTTCACGTTGTTATGTTCATGCTTGGAAAGAAACAAGGTTCAAATTTCAACAACTTGAAGCTTATATTGAATATGTTGATATTGAATATATTGAATAATGAATGAGATTGAAGGATATTTGCGGCTGAATCGTACACTGCTCGGGGTGTACACTGCCATTCCTTCCAGACCTCCAGTTGCATCATCCAGAGACCGAAAGGAAATCAATTAACGGAAAACTGAAGCGAGAAGGAACTGGCATGAGCAGCTAGCCTGGCCCTTTTTGGCATCATTGGTTTTCCTGAAGGCTTTTTGATCACCGGCTTTTTCCTTTCCTTGCTTTAGATAGCCATTTTACTCCTAAAAACAAAGCTAAATTCTACTTCAACGAAAAATGTTTGCGTGAAGTAATACTTATTTCTTTCGAAATAAGTTTGAGGGAATTGTACAGGCATTTATAATGTAATAAAAATATATATGCAATATATAACAAGTAACGTATAGTATATAGTTATATAATATACATAAGATCGATTTTAAATATTAAACTTATTTAATATATATAGTTTTCCAGAGAAAATATACATGATTATACATTAAAAATCAGGTAAAGGATCCACTCAAATAATCAGATGAAAAAAAAACCCGATTGAGCCCTCAAAAACGAGGAAAGACACATAAAAAGGCATAATAACATGAGATAGAGACAAAATATGTTAAATTATGAAGTAGTCAATAACTAATAAGTCATTAACCATTAATCATGAGTCAACCAGTAATCAAAAAGAACAACTATAGAATGTCCTGCACATAACATGGGATATATGCAACACAAAAGAGATAGCAAAAGATCATAACAGATTTCCCATCAATAAAAAGAGACAACAAAAAAAAAACAAAAAATAGAATAAGAAGAAAAAATAGAAAAGTAAAGGAAAACATTGTAAATAAAAAAGTAATCAAAAAAAGGAATAAAAATAAAATTTCACTTTCACTTTCATTTTTATCTCGATACCGGTGAAAAAAAACATCTGGATCGAATCATAAAAATAACCCAAAATTAAAAAACAAGCAGGAAAAATTGATAGGACATGGATTCAAAATATAAAACACTATTTGCGTTTTTACTGTGTATATCGATTTTAGTATCAGGCTGCGTGCAATCTGAGCCTGAAGAGGATAGAGAACTTCAGGAGTTTCAACAGACAAAAAGCATCATGGATACTACAGTTACGATAGCCGTATATACTTCGAATGAAAGTGAAGCTTCGAAGGCTATAGATGATGCCTTTATTGAGATATATAAAGTTGACACTCTTATGAGCCCCTCAAAAGAAGACAGTCAGCTCAATATCCTGAATACCAGAGGAGAAGTTGAAAATGCTGACCCTTCTTTTATCTACGTGCTGGAACAGTCAAAGAATTATTCAGAGAAAAGCGGAGGAGCCTTTGATATCACCATCCAGCCAGTACTTGATCTCTGGAAAAGTAAATTCCTCCCTGAAGGATCGCAAAAGCCCCCAACTGCAGATGAACTGAACGAAACACTCAAACTCGTAAACTATTCGGAAATAAACACCGAAAATGGTAATGTAAGTCTGAAACCCGGGATGAAAGTAGCCCTGGGAGGAATCGCAAAAGGCTACGCAGTTGATAAAGCAATAGAGTCTTTGAAGGAAAAAGGGATTGAAAACGCTTTTGTAAACGCAGGAGGAGACGGGAGATATATAGGTCAAAAGCCCGATGGGGCACCCTGGATAGTGGGCCTTCAGAACCCTGACAGAAGCGGGCAATACGTCACTGCAATTGAAGCTAATGATATTGCAGTAGCAACAAGCGGAAACTACGAACGCTACTTTAACGAATCGGCGAGAGTGTCCCACATCTCGGACCCGAGAACAGGATATCCTTCAGAAGGCATAATTAGCAGCACGGTAATTGCCAGAAATGCTATTGACACCGATGCTTTTGCAACTGCAGTCTTCGTGATGGGAGAAGAAAAAGGACTTGAGATGATAGAAAATCTTGAAGGTATTGAATGCCTCATAATAACCGAAGACCACAGGCTTGTGTATTCAAGCGGATTTAAAGAATATGAAGCAGAAGGCTATAACTGAGGTCAAATCAGTGTGAGGTTTTGTCGTAAAGATACACAAAAGGAACTGATCGGAGTATGGAAGACTGACATAGTCCAGCGCAAGCAGCTGTCAATCCAGATATGCCGTATGCAGGGTCTCATAAATAGGTCCTTTGGGAGTTAGAGTGCTTTTCTTCAGAAGCACTTTATTTACCCGCATGCTACCAATTTTTGTATCTTTAAACTCTTTCAGAGCATCGGCAAAAATGTTTTTTTGATCTTTATTCAGGGATTTTACCCTGGCAAGGGTAGCGTGGGCAGTAAATGTCCTCTCATCCTCTTTGAACTTAAAAGGTCTCAGTACAGTTTCCACATCATCATGGAGAGTTTCGAAGTTTCCTGTTGCTCCCATCCACAGGACTTTAGGATTCGAAGCCTTTGGGAAAACCCCGATCCCTTCAATTTTTGCTTCGAAAGGCTCACAAGTAAGTGAATCAAGAGCCTTGGCCAGAGGGATAACCATTGATTCTTTAATGTCACCGAGAAACTTCAGAGTTATGTGAACGATTTCAAGGTTAACAAACTTCAGGTCAAAATCAGAAAATCTCTCCTGGATTTGACGAATTTGCTCCCCGAAATTCGGGTCCAGTTCCACTGCTATAAACGTCCTGATCAAAGCTTCCACCAGTATAAAATAGAAGAAAGGACCAGAAAAACGTTTCTATCACGTTGCCGTTCAGAAAAAACGAATTCAGGATGACGTTTCCATAAAAAATTGTAAACCTGAGTGATCTGGAAACATTAAAAAAACTATGAGAGAAATAGGTAGCAAGAATTGAGAAGAAAAATAACAGAGAAAAAAGAAAAAATAAGAGCAATCCCAGAACAATTATAATATATCAAATATTACACTACACAGTAAACAGGCCTGTTATGTATGCAATTACCGTTAATGTTAACTCTGAGTACTAATGTTCCCCCTATGGGAATAACATTAACTCAAAGAAATAATAATTAACTTCAAAATCAAAGCAGAACATAAATTAACCTCATAGCAAAAAAGCAGGACTGCAACTATAGTTGCGTAAAAATAGAAAAGGGGTGGACGACATGGACAGAGCACATATAATTGCAGAAGCGGCAGCCCGTATTTCCCAGGAACTTGATGCTGCCGCAATTATGGTCTCAGGGGATGTAAGCTTTGAGGAGATCGAGACCGGAGGGGTACCGGTTTATTATATTTCCATGCGCCCGAAAAGCATAATAGATCACCTCGTAGCAACCGGTAAAGAAGGAAAAAGTCCTGCAAAAGAACTTAGCGACCAACTCAACAGAGAAGCTTCGGGCAACGTAGACCACTTGCAGCATGCCGCAGCTATAGAGTACGTACTTGGTGGGCCCAGAAGCGGGACTGTCGTTGGTGTTGTCGAAACTCGCGGTTCCAGCTCTATTATAGTCCATAGTCTCGATGAAAACCCTCTGGTAAAAGCAATGAAAGAATGTGAAGAGAGGGTCATGCCTGAAGTCATGAATGCAGTTCTGAAAATCGCTTTTGATATCGCCCTCACAGGCAGAGAAGGGAAAAAAATAGGGGCTGCTTTTATTGTAGGTGATTCAGAAGAAGTCCTGAAGCGCTCCCATCAGATAATCCTTAACCCTTATGCAGGTCATGAGGAAATCCACAGAAACGTCCTTGACAGAAAAAACTGGGAGTCTATAAAAGAATTTGCCCAGCTTGACGGAGTTTTTGTGATAGATGAGACAGGCTTAATCCATGCAGCCGGAAGATACCTTGACGTGGACGGGAAAAATATTGATATTGAAAAAGGGCTGGGTGGGCGGCATGTGTCAGCAGCCGCCATCAGCAGGGACACAGTAGCAATTTCAGTAACAGTATCAGAGTCAGGAGGAGTCCTCAGAGTATACAAAGACGCAAAAGAAACCATCTGTATGGAATCCTTACAGCCTGCTACCAGATACATCTGACCTGAAAATTCAGGAAAAAAATATTTTAACGACCTTTTTTTAACTGCCTATTAATTAGAGCCCTCCGGTGCAGGCATGGAAATTCGAATGAAACGGATACTCATTAATAAAGAGAGTACACATACCCCTTAATAAAAGGAAACAGGATAAAAAAAACAGGATCGAAGAAAACAGGAGAAGAAAACAGGATAGAAAAAAACAGAATGGAAGAAAACAGGATAGAAAAAAACAGGATCGAAGAAAACAGGAGAAGAAAACAGAAGAAAAGAGAGTGATTCCATGAGCAGACAGGCCTTCTACATGCCTTTCAGCCTGAAATTCCTTTTCCTTTTAATTATCATCATGATCTTCGGGCTTGGATCTCTGTTTCTGGGGATTATTGCCTCTGCTTTCATGAAAATAGGATTTTCCGCAGAAGATGCGCTCTTAATCCTGCTTCTATCTCTCCTTGGAAGCGGGATCAATATCCCACTTACAATCCTGAAGTCTGATATTCCTGTTGTCAGGGAAAATTATGTAAAGGTCTTTGGGATTTCCTACAGGGTTCCTACCCGGGAGATGGTCAGGAATGAAACCGTACTTGCTATCAATGTAGGAGGTGCAATAATTCCGATCCTGATTTCCGCTTATCTCCTGAAACAATTTCCTTCTTCTATCTATCTTGCTGGAATTGGTGTGGCGATTGTTGCAGCTATAACCTATGCCGTAGCAAGGCCAATAAGAGGAATAGGCATTGCAACCCCAGCTTTGATCCCACCCCTGACAGCTGTTCTTACCGCAGTCTTGCTTACTTCGGTTATCCATATCTCTGGCTGCCCTGTTGAATCATGCCGCGTTATTATTGCTTATACAGGAGGAGTGCTCGGGACCCTTATAGGAGCCGACCTACTTAATCTTGGAAAAATCAAGAACCTTGGAGCACCGATTGCAAGCATAGGAGGAGCAGGGACCTTTGATGGAATTTTTTTAAGCGGATTTATCGCCCTTCTCTTGATTTAACAAAGAATGGGATAAAGTTAAAAACGGCAGTTATAAGGTAAAAAATACACCGAAAATCAGGATTTAGAAAAAAGGAAGAGAAAAAAGGGAGACTTGAGGAGGTCACTCTTTTTTAGTCTCCCTTTTTAAACAGCAGGTTAATTTCTTCTTTTTAGAAGAGCCTGACAAAGAACGACCCCGAAAATTCCGGCAAGTATTTCGAAACCCGGAGTTTTTAAGGAAGCTTCTTCTTCAGGTTGACTATCAATACCTTTGTCGTCAAACGAATTCTGGATCAGAGGAGTGGATGCAGATTCATTAGAGACACTTTTAGAGTCAGTGGTATTAAGCGTTGTTTCTGTTACGTATTCCTCTTTTGCAGAAGTCATGTTTTCTGTGGATCCTAAAGCAGATTTATCTTCTACAGTAATATCGGTTGCAGGATAGATGATATATCCCTCTGCAGAAGTGCTACCTTTTCCCTCATCTGAGGTCTGGAAGTACCAGGAATCAGTAAAGTAATTCTTTTTATCCTTATCAAGGTTCAGGGTAATTGACTTTGAATTTTTGAGGACAATTCCATCTTTAGAAGTCTCCTTTACTTCAAATCCCTGGTATTCCTCCCCGTTTTTAATAATCAGGGTGTTATCCCTGTCAATAAGCCAGGTATACTTAAAAACTGCTAAGGAATCAACAGCACCCATAAAAACGGAGTCCACATAGGTAACGAAATAGAGCTGGTCCTTTCCATCTCCGAAGTCTGCAGTTGCGGAAAAGGTCTGATTTTCTACAGTTCCGTCAGCTTCCACAATACCGGACTCAAGTTCTTCCCCATTTTTAGATAAGGAGAAACAGACCTTTTTTCCATCGATATCAACCTGATTCACTGTTAGCGAATAGCCTTTCCCGAGGTCCCAGGTCTCACCGGCTTTAAGCTCTTTTTTATCACTGCCAGTCTGGCTGATAACAAGATTTGCAAGCTGCCTTGCATCATTTTCAATCGTAACATATTGTTTTCCGAACCAGGAAAGCTTGTAGTAAAACATTCCGCCAAGTTCTGCAGGAGTTGTCCCGGCATCAAGCTTCAGGTCGGAAACAAGTGTATATTTGCTGGAAAACTGCTTTGTAGAATACACAAGTTCTTCTTCACCTATTACGTGATTTCCGGGGTTGTTTTTTCCAAGTTCATCCTTCCCATCTGTCTCAATGTACTGAAGGCGTTCTCCCCAACGCTTTTCAGAAGATACAAAGTCTTTATGCTGGTTTACAGGATAGACAAAGCCGCCAAAAGTAGTCGCATCCCAGCAAAAACTATCGGATGAAGTCTCGTTCGTATCAAGAGGTAAACCTTTCAGAGTGTAATTTCCAGGATTGCTCAGTTCTTTTGCAGGGAAAATAACGTATCCAGCAGGAGAGGTACTGCCCTTTCCTTCATCTGAAGTCTTGAAATACCAGGAATCAGTAAAATAAGTCTTTTTATCCTTATCAAGATTCAGAGTGATAGATTTTGAATTTTTCAGGATTATCTCGTTTTCTGAAGCTTCCTTTACCTCAAAACCCTGATATTCATCTCCATTCTTGATGAGCATCACGTCATCCCTGTCGATGAGCCAGGTATACTTAAAAACTGCTAAGGAATCAACAGCACCCATAAAAACGGAGTCCACATAGGTAACGAAATAGAGCTGGTCCTTTCCATCTCCGAAGTCTGCAGTTGCGGAAAAGGTCTGATTTTCTACAGTTCCGTCAGCTTCCACAATACCGGACTCAAGTTCTTCCCCATTTTTAGATAAGGAGAAACAGACCTTTTTTCCATCGATATCAACCTGATTCACTGTTAGCGAATAGCCTTTCCCAAGGTCCCAGGTCTCACCGGTTTTAAGTGTTTTTTTGTCACCGCCACTCTGGCTGATTACAATATTTGCAAGCTGCCTTGCATCATTTTCAATGGCAATATAGGGTTTTCCGAACCAGGCAAGTTTGTAATAGAACATTCCGCCAAGTTCTGCAGGAGTTGTTCCGGCATCAAGGCCAAGTTCGGAAACAAGTGTATATTTGCTGGAAAACGGGCGGGTAGAATACACAAGTTCTTCTTCACCTATTATATGGTTTCCTGGATCGCCGTTGCCGAGTTCGTACTGCCCGTCTTTTTCGACATATTGAAGGCGTTCACCACACCAGTTTTCAGAAGCTACAAAGTTTTTATGCTGGTTTACAGGGTAGTTAAAGCCACCAAAAGTGGCTGCATTCCAGTTAAAACCATCAGATGAGGTTGCATTGGTGTCGAAGGGGAAACCAGAGACAGCAGGAGTTGGAGCTGCAAAACCCGAAGGGATAAGCATCAAACAAACTGTAAGCGAAGCAAACAGTGAAAACAAAGTTCTTTGGATATTGGGTTTCATAGGAGATTATCACTCTTTTTATTAAAATTAATAAATATAACTATAATAAGCAACAATACATAAGCAAATAATATAATAAATTAGACTAAAAGTAACAACAAATAAAAGTGAATGATTAATAAATTTTACGAATTTGAACTAAAAAAGATAAAAATAATACGAACCGGAACATAAAAAGGCGGCCTCCTATTTACCGGTTGATCTATTTCCAGGATCCAGGGAATTATTCAGTTTTTTCTCCCTGCACCACATGGGACATAGCCCTGCCGGCCACGTTAGAAAAAATAACCTGTAAACCGGTACCGCAATTAAGAGAGACAATATACTGAAAAAATGCTGCCGAGGCTGAGAGAATACTTACCTTAACCCCGAAAATCTTTTTTCAATTCACAGAAAATATAAGCGCTTCAGCCAGCTTTTCTGGCGGCCCTGCAAAAAAAGAAATAAGTGCCGGATTTTTCTAGCGTTTTTAATTTTGCTTTTTTATGCTATATTTACCCTCTGACTTTCTTTTCTCTTGTTTTCATTTTGGGAAAAAACCGCTCTCCTGCGTCGAGCGTGACAAGAACGACACAAGATAGCGAATATGGTTGTACGGGTCAGAAAGATCTGCAATTTATTCCGCTTGAGCGGGCAAATCAACTACTCTGATCCATCAATTGGTCCTCTTGAGCGCAGCGAAAAGGACCGCGTACTCCCGAGGTGCAATTCGGGCGAGGCGCAATTAGGGCGAGGCGCAATTCGGGCGAGGCGCAATTAGGGGAGAGATAATTCTCAAAGAGAATAAACCTCCAAGAGAATACCTCTCTATTATATTCTTCACCTGATAATAACAGATTAACTCTTTCTTCTAAGAGCCAGACATCCCATAACCCCGAGAATCTCGGAAACTATTCCAAAGCCCGGAAGTTTTGCGGGGGCTTCCTCTGCAGCTTCCTCAGGGTAACTATTAATGTCTTCAGAGCCCGCAATTTCGACAGGAGCTGACCTGTAATCAGGCGAGATGTCTTCAGACTCGTTTGAACCCGGAGCCACATCTGTTACGTTGGATTCTTCTGTAGACTTGTCTGCGGATTCATAGACGGTTTCGACTTCAATAACCACATCCGTTACAGGATAAATAACGTATCCACTCGGAGAAGTACTGCCTTTTCCCTCATCTGAGGTCTGGAAATACCAGGAGTCGGTAAAATAATTCTTTTTATCCTTATCAAGGTTCAGGGTAATCGAATCAGAATTTTTTAGAACAATACCATTTTCAGAAGCTTCTTTTACTTCAAAGCCCTGGTATTCATCCCCATTTTCGATAACCAGGATGTTATCTTTATCGATTAACCAGGTATACTTGAAGACTGCAAAAGAATAAAATGAACTTACGAAAACGGAGTCAACATAGGTAATGAAGTAGAGCTGGTCATTTCCATCTCCAAAGTCTGCAGTTGCGGTAAATGTCTGACTTTCTACAGTCCCGTCGGTTTCTACAAGCCCGGACTCGAGTTCTTCTCCATTTTTAGATAAGGAGAACCAGACCTTATTCCCATCGACATCAACCTGGTTCACAGTCAGAGAGTAACCTTTCCCGAGCTCCCAGACATCACCGGCTTTCAGCTCTTTTTTCTCACTGCTCTTCTGATTGATTACAAGATTTGCGAGCTGAGTAGCATCATTTTCAACGGCAACATACGGTTTTCCAAACCAGGGAAGTTTGTAGTAAAACATGCCGCCAAGATCTGCAGGAGTCTTACAGGCATCAAGCCCGAGGTCAGAAACCAGATTATACTTGTTGGGGAACTGCCTTGTAGAATAAACAAGTTCTCCTTCACCAATAACATGGTTTCCGGGGTTGTTGACTCCAAGTTCATCCTGACCGTCGGTTTCGATGTACTGAAGGTGCTCTCCAAACCAGTTTTCAGAGGCTACAAAGTCCTTGTGTTTGTTTGCTGAATAGTAAAAGCCCCCAAAAGTGGTTGCATTCCAGCAAAAACCATCGGAGGAGATTTCATTGGTGTCAAGAGGTAGACCTCTCAGAGTGTAATTTCCAGGCTTGCTCAGTTCTTTTGCAGGATAAATAATGTATCCACTCGGAGAAGTACTGCCTTTTCCCTCATCTGAGGTCTGGAAATACCAGGAGTCGGTAAAATAATTCTTTTTATCCTTATCAAGGTTCAGGGTAATCGAATCAGAATTTTTTAGAACAATACCATTTTCAGAAGCTTCTTTTACTTCAAAGCCCTGGTATTCATCCCCATTTTCAATAATCAGGAGGTCATCTTTGTCAATAAGCCAGGTATATTTGAAGACTGCAAAGGAATCAACAGCACTCACAAAAACGGAGTCCACATAGGTAATGAAGTAGAGTTGGTCATTTCCACCTCCAAAGTCTGCAGTTGCGGAAAAGGTCTGATTTTCCACAGTCCCGTCTGCATTCACAATCCCGGACTCCAATTCTTCTCCATCTTTAGATAAGGAGAACCAGACCTTATTCCCATCGACATCAACCTGGTTCACAGTCAGAGAGTAACCTTTCCCGAGCTCCCAGACATCACCGGCTTTCAGCTCTTTTTTCTCACTGCTCTTCTGATTGATTACAAGATTTGCGAGCTGAGTAGCATCATTTTCAACGGCAACATACGGTTTTCCAAACCAGGGGATCTTGTAGAAAAACATGCCTCCAAGATCTGCAGGAGTCTTACAGGCATCAAGCCCGAGGTCAGAAACCAGATTATACTTGTTGGGGAACTGCCTTGTAGAATAAACAAGTTCTCCTTCACCAATAACATGGTTTCCGGGGTTGTTGACTCCAAGTTCATCCTGACCGTCGGTTTCGATGTACTGAAGGTGCTCTCCAAACCAGTTTTCAGAGGCTACAAAGTCCTTGTGTTTGTTTGCTGAATAGTAAAAGCCCCCAAAAGTGGTTGCATTCCAGCAAAAACCATCGGAGGAGATTTCATTGGTGTCAAGAGGAGCCCCATTGATAGCAATAGCTGCAAGGCCTAAAGGCGGGAGCATCAAAAAGATTGCAAATGCAACAAAAAGTGAAGACAAAGCTTTTTTGATACCTGAACACATAAACATCATCACTCATTTTTATCAAATGATATAAATTAAGTTATAAATTAAAGGAAATAATAAGCAAATTGTGTTATATATTGTATTAAATGTAACAACAAATAAAGCGGAATAGTTAATAAGTTTTACGAAATTGAATTGAGAAAAATTAGAATAATACTAAATAAAACATAAAACACAGAAAATAAAATAAATCGTATAAGAGTCACATAAAATAGAAGACAGAAGACATCAATAACGAAAAAAAGACAAAAAAGACAAAAAAGACAAAAAAGACAAAAAAGGGCAAAAACAAAAGTAAAATAAATTAGAGCATATGAAAAGTAAAAAAGCTGAGATCACAGGTCCAGCATCGGTTCAACCCTTCACTTTGAAGCGGAGCAAAGCTGCAATTCCTCCCAGCTTGTGAAGCTTTTCCCCGGGCTCAAAGGTCGTGCTGAATACAACAACCTTTCCCTGCGCCTGCTCAACCTCCATCAGGAGTCTGTCTACATCTTCTCCTTTTTCCCGCCCTTCCCGCAGGGTTTCATCAGCAATTAGCAGGGTTTCGACAGCCCCATACCCGAGAGCGTTTTTAACATCATCAAAACCATAAGCGGCTTTTCCGTCCATTGAAATCTCCCTGATGAGGTCTTCCATAAGAGAGGATTCCCGGGCTATACGAGACTCCTGCATTATTCGGTCCACCGCCCCCCTGCGGAGCACTTCCTGAAAACCGGACATCCCTATCATGGAAGTGTCTTCAGTCAGCGCCTTTGAAGCCATGTCAGGCTCAACGTCACGGAAATATTTAAGGAAATCTTCTTTGGTAAACCCGGGACCTGCAATCACTATAGATGCGTCCTCGGGAACCGCATGCCTGAGCTGGTCAACAATTTCACTGAAAAATACATTCCTGAGCCCGGTCTCTCGCTTCCCCGAAGACTGCCGGATATGGGAATATATCTCAATTCCGTAGTGGCGCACAAAACCAATGTCTGCATCGCCCTCTTCGACTGCCACAAGAACAACCTTAGGACGTTTCCCCGCCTCTTCAGCATCCTGGATACGCTGAAACTGGTCGTTTTTCCAGTGCTCCTTGACGATGGAAATGTTAGTCCCTATTTCTACATTAAGAGTGTGATAGGAGCCGGTGTCCATCCCATGTTCTATTGGTCCGTGTATTCGCAGCCTGTTCGCGAATTTATGGAACTCCAGTTCCTCAACCCTGATCCCAAGTCTGACCTTTACTTTCTCTACTTTTTCCGGGCGGATTTTGTCGCTTGCGCTATCGGCTTTCCGTTTGGTCAGGGCAAAGACCATGTCCCCTTTTTCAATTATGTATTTCAGGTGCCAGAGGTCATCAAGGGTTTCGGCTGTTACGGCAATTTCCCCTTCCCTGCCTTTCAGAGAACGGTTCGTAACCCTCATACCTTTTTCACTCCATGCATTTCAATTTTCTCTTCACTTCCCTCTTCACTTTCCTCTCTGGTCTCTTTTTCAATTTCCACTTCAATACATTCTCCGGTTTCTTCTCCGAATTCCTCTTCAGTTTCATCTCCAAATTCCTCTTCGGCTTCATCCTCACTGCCCTCAAGTCCGTCTTCCAATTCCCGAAGTATGTATTCTTCTCCTTCGGGCTCAATCCCCTGGCCTTTTCGTCCGGGTTTCTGGGTTCTGAGGTCTGACTCCCCGGCAGGGATCATCATAGCTACCAGGTCAGGGGATGCGATCTGTTTTACAAAACGAGGGTCACCAAGCTCATCCGCATAAGTCCGGTAGATTTTTTTCGAGATATCATTCTGATTGAATTTTCCCGGAATAAGTTCAAGGATATAGTCTCCGTGCTTTCGGATTGCAGAAACAGGCCCGCCTATGACTCTTGTTTCCCCTTTCAGCTCAAGCCCGACTGCAATTCCAAGAGGTACGTCTTTGAAGTAATTGCGTTCCCCGCGGATAATAAATGCCCCTTTTTTAATATACTCCCCGGACTCAGGAGTTTTAGTAACCTGTTCGGCTTTAATCCAATAGCAGTCCCCGCTGAACTGCCCGGATTTCCAGAGGGTAGAATAAGAAACTGCAAACTGTGCGACTTCCCGAAGAGTAGACTCCGGCACCTCCTTTCCTCCGGTTTTAATAACTGTAAGAGGAGCACCCGGAGTCTGTGTATGGAAGACGATATCTCTTTTTTCCATGTATTTTTTGAAAACTTCCTCGTTAGTGTCGGCATCCCTGCCTCCTACAACCAGGAAACCGTCTGAGGACACAAACCATCTGAACCGGTCGTACCAGTGCTTTTTCCTGGATGCCAGCAGCTTCCTCCCTGCCTTTGAAACCTTTGCAGCAGCCTTTTTCTCAATAGCCTTTCTGGTATCCTCAATAGCCCTGATAGCCCCATCTCTCTTTTTAGTAAACTTTTTGACCTTTTCGTAATATTCCTGGGCGTTCTGAGGCACTGTCTTCCGGATATCAAGGTTGACGCTTTTGCCGTCAAGCTCAACCGTTACAGTTCCGGTCTTCTGGTCAATATTTGTAATCATTTGTGCAGCAGGAACAGCCTTTTTAGCCTGCTTAAGGATAGAACGGATTTCATCCCAGGAATAACCCTTCGCCCTTGCCCCGTTGAGTACGGAGAACAGCTCTTCGATGGTCTGGTAATTGGCGTAGATTATCTCTGCAAGAAGGTTATTTTTCTCGATATCTTTTTCGAACTTTGCAAGGCTCCCTTCCTGCTGGAGAAGCCGCCTTTCGTAAACGCCAAGGTGTTTCTCCTTTTTTTCAGCTTCCTTTACCTCTGCAACCTGTTCCAGTGATTTTTTCCCGAAAAACTCGTCAAGTGCCGTATTAAAGGAATCAAAATATTCTTTTTCGTATTCAGAATAACGGGAGAGGTCAAAAGGCACCACATCAAAGGTTTCTATCTTCCCGTTGATTTCCATCTTTATATGCTGAGGTCGGAGTCCCGGAACCTGATCTTCACTTCCAGCCTGAGTTATACCTTCTTCAACCTGTATTTCATTGCTGGCTTCAGTTTCAATTCCAGCTTCAGTTTCAATTCCAGCTTCAGTTTCGGCACCTGTTTCAGATTCGGCACCTGTTTCAGATTCGGCACCTGTTTCAGATTCGGCACCTGTTTCAGATTCGGCACCTGTTTCAGATTCGGCACCTGTTTCAGATTCGGCACCTGTTTCAGATTCGGCACCTGTTTCAGATTCAAACTTTATTTTGCCTTTGCCTGCGGCCCTTTTGAACAGCGGAGAAAAGAGATCCTGTAGCGCCTCCCGGAGCCCTTCCGCATCCTCTACAGTGGCTTCTTTTGCAGGTTTAGACTTCTCAATTCCTGCACGTGCGCAGGCTTCTTCTGCCAGGACCCCTCCAAGGTTGAATCTTGTAGCAATGGTCCGGACTATATCAGCCGTTGATTTTGAAAACGCATCCATAAGGTCCGAAACCTTAGCCTCCACAGGGCTCAACTGTGCCTCCGGAAGCTCATAAATCTCCCCGCTCCTCAGCCTGCGGTCTTTCATAGTCACGGGGTTCATTGGAAGAATAATTTTGTTTTCAGAATCCACGATCAGGACATTTCCCCGGGCGAACAGCTCCACAATTAGGGTGTTTCTAACCCCGCCCCTCTCAATCCCGATCTTTACGATCCTGTCAAAGTCATGCTGCTCCACGGATACGATCCTGCCCCCTGCAAGGTATTTCCTGAGGAGCATGGGGAAAGCCTGAGGAAGCGTGGGACTTTCCTTGAAATATTTACTTAAATGGATACGCTTCCCGGCCTCAATGAACAGATTGTCCCTTCCCTTGTGAAAAATGTAAAGGTTGATGCGAATTTCCCCACTTGCGGGCTGGTATATCTTCCCGATCTTCGAATCCAGAATGGACTTTGGACCCCCTGACAGCTCGGCAACAACTGCAGCAACGTCGGCACTTGACATATCCTGTTTCATGAAGTGGATATAATAGAGGATTCATGTATAAGTCTATTGTCCGGGCAGTAACCGTAAAAGGCTATTGTCCAGGCAGTAACCGTAAAAGCCGTATTCAACCTGTCCTGTCCCACACCTTCGGTGCGGCTTTTCCCGTAATACACATTAAAAATATGAAGACAAAAAAGGCACAAAAACCGAAAACGAATGCTTCGATCTATCAGGCTTCACCGGAGAATTCCTTGATCTCAAGGCAGTGGTAAAGTAGAAAATAGTGTATCGATTCCAAAATAAATTCCTGATTTAGTAGGAAAATATTAGCGATTGTTAAATATATTCAAAAATCAAATTTTATGAACCTACTTCGGAATCGTAGTAGTAGTTACAGTTCCCTCAAAAGGCGAAAGCCCAGGTTACTGAAACGGCTCTCAGGGTCGCGCCCGAAACGGCTAGCTGAACAACAGGATTTGGTATCACAGTACCAGCTGCCCCCACGAGAAACCCGATCGAAGCAATCCCCATCTTCCCATGAATATTCATCAGAAGGGGAACCGTTGTAGTTTTCTTGCCATTTATCCTGGACCCATTCCCAGACATTCCCATGCATGTCATAAAGCCCCCAGGGATTCGGCTGCTTCCAGCTAATCAAATGAGTCTTACTATCTGAGTTTTCAGCGTACCATGCACATTCATTAAGCTTTGACTCATCGTCACCAAAAGAATACCTTGTTTGTGTACCGGCTCTACAGGCGTATTCCCATTCGGCTTCTGAAGGTAAACGGTATTTATCGGTGCTTTCTGCTGTATTAAGTTTTTCAACAAATTCCTGGACCTCATACCAGGAAACCATCTCAACAGGTCGGTCTTCGCCCCTGAAGTGTGAAGGAGAATCCCACATTATGTGCTTCCATTGTTTCTGTGTGACCTGAGATTTACCCATGTAAAAAGGGTTTTCAATTGTTACTTTATAGACAGGATATTCGGAATTTGATATGTCCTGCTCTTCAGAAAGAGAACCCATATAAAATTCACCGGGAGGAATCAATACAAATTCCATACCTGTAGAAGAGCTAGTAAAGGTTTCAAGAATTTCTGAGTATCCAAACTTTGCCACAACATATGAACCTGAGTTTTCAATTTTTTCCCTTTTCAGATAGCAGAGAACTAAATTAATGTAATTTTTAAGGCTAATTTTGCTTCCCATAAGACCTTCCCCCAAAAGTTCTTATTTCGTAACCTGTTTCGATAGTTCATCTGAGTTATCACGCTATTAACAGGAACATTTACAGAGATGTTATATACTGAGTTATCACGCTATTAACAGGAACATTTACAGAGATGTTATATATAGTAACAGGAAATTCATATTTACACTTCTTGATCAATTGGGTTATATTGCGCATGAGCTCTTTTTCTTTCTAAGTAAATCCCATCCCTTTTTAACCTATAACGAGTCCTTCCCAATGACAATTTCTGTAATCCTTAACTGGTGGTTTTCCAGCAACTTTGAAGCCGCTGACCTTGACATCAATTGATAATATGAACTGTTCTAAAAAAAAATTCATATAAACAAAAGTAAAATATGAGTTAATCTATCTAAAGAAACCCCAGACCAAAACTTTAACTAAAAGATTCAAAATCCAGGCAACCAGAAAAACATGGACATCCGAACCACCCAGTTTTTGAAATCCCGCTTCCAGAACTATTATAAGACCGCAGAGATAGGTTTTCCTGATCACCTGCTTAATAGAGAATGGGCTTTTATCTTTTATGACGATATGCCTGAAAAGATGATGCACCGGCACAAGTCTTTCGGCTCGCAGGGGGAAGCCCTTGACTACCTTTATGGCATGGCTCCT
Source organism: Methanosarcina sp. WWM596 (assembly GCF_000969965.1). Classification (GTDB taxonomy): domain Archaea; phylum Halobacteriota; class Methanosarcinia; order Methanosarcinales; family Methanosarcinaceae; genus Methanosarcina. The sequence goes on along the minus strand of NZ_CP009503.1, from coordinate 2,727,149 downwards.
GCACATGTTTATAATTCTACAGCTTACTATGAATACCCTGACGCAAAGAAGATGAATGAAAAGAACTGGCTAGGGGCAGAGCTGATTTTTGACCTTGATGCAGACCACCTTCCAAACGCTCCAAAGAACTATGCTGACATGCTGGAGCTTGTGAAGAAGGAGACTTTCAAGCTCATGGACTTTCTTTTAGACGATTTCGGGTTTTCAGAGAAGGATATCGAACTTGTTTTTTCCGGAGGAAGAGGATACCACTTCCATATTACAAACCCAAAAGTCATGAATCTAGGGAGTTCAGAAAGAAGGGAAATAGTGAATTATGTGAGCGGGAGAGACATTGATTTTAAACACTTTTTCAAGGAAGTTGCAATGGATGGGGATTTCGGGACAGGCTCAAAGACATTTAAAGGGATTAAGAACGTGCCTGTGAAGTGCACGCTTGTTGGATACGATTCCGGGTGGGGAAAAAGGATTGCAATTTATCTTACGGACTACATGAAGGCTGAATGTGAAAAAAAATACAAGAAATATATGTTTCCTGAGCTTCGCAGGCATGAGAAGGTAGGAGATACCACAATAAAAAAGCTGATTAATATTACAAACAGTGAAAATGGCTTAAATGACATTCTGGAGAGGGGAAGGCTGGACTTCGACGTAAGAAATTTTAAGGAGATAGCCGCATATTTTATGCAGGAATCAGTTGAGGACTTCCTACACAGGTTCGGAGCCAGTGTTGATGAACCGGTGACTGCAGATATCAAACGCCTGATCCGTGTACCCGGGTCCCTTCACGGCGGGTCCGGGATGCTGGTTAAGAAGCTTGCTTTATCCGAGCTGGAAGGATTTGAACCACTCAATGATGCCGTTATCTTTAGCGACAAACCGACAAAGATAACCGTTTCAAAGCCTTTCTCAATACAGCTAAAGGGCAAGGATTTAAGAATAGAGGAAGGCATACAGGAAGTTCCGGAGTATGCAGCCGTATATCTAATTTGTAGAGGTGTTGCGGAGTATGGACATAGAAGAAATCAGCCAAACACTGTATAAAGAAAAAAACCAGACACTGAAAACAATTCCGGCTGATTTTTACCTGGAAGCTGAAAAATACATCAGAGAGCTTGAGAAAGAGATTGAGAAGACCAATAATCCCCGTTCTCCTGAATCAAAGATGCTCAATGACGAGCATGAAAGGGCGCTTTCGGACCTTGAGACTATTTTTATGAAAAGGATAGGAAAGGTCATTACCAGGGCAACGATCCAGTCTCACGCAAATAAACCTATTTCAAAGGATATCGAAAAGCTGCTTCCTGCGGAAAAATTACTGTATGACCTTGTGCTTCAGGGCATAGAAGCTGCAAAGGTAGAGCTTTTAGGCCCCATTCTATATCCAAATTCAGGGAAAACTGCCGTCTGGCCCTGTGTATGGTCAACAAGACAGGCTCCTGCCGCGATTCCTCCAGAAGCACAGACAGGCAGAGAAATAACCGCGGCTGCGAGCGGGAAGGAAACAGGGACAGAACCGGACAAAAACAATATAAACGAAAAATATGTTGTTGTCCGAATACTGAAGGACCTGCCTACCTTCACAGGTGCGGATAGCCGAAACTATAAGGTCAATGCCGAAGATGTGGTTGTTTTGCCGCAACTGAATGCAACCGGACTGATTAAGCGGAAAGCGGCAAAACTGATTGTTGCCAGAGAGAAAGGCTCTGAAGAAAAGAATTCCGAAAAGAACTGACTCTTTGAGACATGCAGTTTATTTTAGCCAGAAAAACAATTGTGGACAGGCATTTCAGAAATCCTGTAAACAACAGATTCATGCCTTATGAAGGAAAAGCACTTCAGGCAATAGTATTAGTATTTATATGTGTAGCTATATCTGTGTAGCTTAACCTTGTTAGCGTGCTCTGACCTCGTCTTCGAAAGGAGACCACCACTCAGGATATTGAGGCAAAAGAGATTTAAGGCAAAAGAGGTCAGACGATTTCAAACTTATGAATTAAAGCTTCCCAAATTCATCAATTAAAGCTTCCCAAATAATAGATTCCCGTGAATAAAACGCCATACGTAACGCCATACGTATATTCAATAAGTATATTAAACAGTGCTTTTCCGCAAAAGCCGGAATATGCACAACATACCAATAATCATCAAAAAAGGTGTAAAGAATGAAGATTCCAAAGCGGTTCAGAACTTACTGCCCGTTCTGTAAGACCCACAGTGAACACGTAGTAGAGAGGGTCAAGAAGGGCCAGGCTTCATCAATGACCCACATTGCGAGGCAGAAGAAAAGACAGCAAGGTATAGGAAACAGCGGAAAGTTCTCCAAGGTGCCCGGTGGCGACAAACCAACAAAGCGCATCTGGCTCAGGTACCGCTGCACCGTATGTAAGAAAGCACACCAGAGACCCTGTTTCAGGGCAAAGAAGTTCGAGTTCAAGGAGTAAGATAAAATGATAGACTACACCCAGCGACCAAAAAGCAGGTTCCTGCGCGTAAAGTGCAACGACTGCGAAAACGAACAGATTATATTCGGAAGCGCAAGCCGTAAAATTACCTGCGTAGTCTGTGGTAGGACCCTTGCCGAACCAACCGGTGGAAAATCGACAATTACCACTCACATTCTGGAAGTGCTTGAATAACTGTATCAGGAAAAATACTGAACAGGAATATGGCAGAAAATAATAGAAAACAAAAAGTGAGAAGTGGTACGAATGGGAAACGATAACTGGCCTGAAATCGGAGAGTTTGTTGTCTGTACGGTGAAGAATGTAACAGATTTCGGAGCCTACGTCGAGCTTGAGGAATTCGGAGGGAGGGAAGGTTTCATCCATATCTCCGAAATTAAAGCAGGCTGGGTCAAATACGTCAGGGACTACGTCAGGGAAGGGCAGAAGATTGTCTGCAAGGTTCTGAACGTGGACCCTTCCCGCGGCCACATAGACCTTTCATTGAAAGACGTAAATGAGCACCAGCGGCGGGCTAAGATCCAGGAATGGAAGAACGAGCAGAAAGCCGCCAAGTGGCTCCAGTTCGTGGCCGAAGAAACCAATGACGATGAAGGCAGCATTCAGGCTCTGCACGAGAAACTTGTAGAAGAGTTCGGAAGCGCATACTCCGCTTTCGAAGAAGCAGCCATCGAAGGGGAAAAAGCCTTTAAAGGGCTTAAAGTCAACAAGAAAGACTTGAAGAGCATAATCAAGATCGCGGGAGAAAATATCAAACTGCCCTTCGTGGATATCGCAGGGTATGTGGATCTGACCTGCAATCTTCCAAAAGGCATAGAGGTCATAAAACAGTCTCTCCATGCTGCAAATTCAATCAGCGATGTTGATGGAAAAGATATCCGGCTCGAAGTAAGTTACACAGGGGCTCCGAGATACAGAATCAAGGTAATAGCTCCTGACTATAAGAAAGCCGAATCAGTCCTTAAAAAATCCGCCCAAACGGCAGTAGACACTATTTCCAAACTTGGTGGACACGGGATTTTCAAACGGCATATCGAATCAACAAAGGCGTGATACCCTTTGGGACAAAAGATCCGCAAATGCAAAAATTGCGGCAGGTACACTTTAAGGGAAAAATGTCCGGTTTGCGGGGGAGAAACCTTACCCGCTATCCCGGCTCGCTTTTCTCCTCAGGACCCTTACGGTAAGTACCGAAGACTGGCAAAGAAAGGATAAGAGATTTTTATGCAGCAAAGTACACTTGTCCGCCTGAAAGAAAACCTTGAGCTCAAAAACCCCGTACTTATAGTCGGACTTCCGGGAGTGGGGCTTGTGGGCAAGCTGGTGGCAGAACACCTGGTAGACGAACTTGAGGCTGAAAAGATTATGGAGGTTTATTCCCCGCATTTTCCACCCCAGGTCCTTGTCAATAAAGATTGTACGGTCCGCCCGGTAAGCAACACCATATACTATGGAAAAGCAAACGAAACTGATGTTCTCTTTCTTGTAGGAGACCACCAGAGCACTACCTCACAGGGACATTACGAACTCTGCTCTCTTTATCTGGACATCGCAGAGGAATTTAAAGTGCCCAGGATATACACCCTCGGAGGCTACCCCACAGGCAAACTCACCTATGAAGATACAGTCCTGGGGGTTGCAAACAGTACGGAACTGATCGAAGAGATTAAGAAATACGGGATTGAGTTCAGGGAATCAGAGCCAAGCGGAGGAATCGTAGGAGCTTCCGGCCTGCTTGTGGCTTTCAGCGGGATGAGGGGCATAGATGCCGCCTGCCTTATGGGAATGACGCCCGGATACCTGATGGATCCAAAAAGTGCCCAGTCTCTTTTGAAGGTGCTGTGCAATATGTTCGGGATCGAGGTAAACACGGACTCTCTTAAGAAAAAAGCCGAGGAAATGGAGAATATCCTCGAAAAGTTGAAAGAAAAAGAAGAACAGCAGAACTTCTCCGAAGTTAAACCCACGGAAGAAGACCTGCGTTATATAGGATAAATACACGGATCTGAAAGTTACAGGTAGAAGGAGGGTGATTTATTCGCCCTCATTACATAGATAAAAAACGAATTCAATAGAGCAGGATGGGGAAGTTGACGCATTCCTCCCCTGAGCTAAAGACTCAGGGGTTTCCTGCTGAAGGATTATGAAAGTCAATGCAGACCTCCATCTCCACTCGAAGTACTCGATGGCTTGTTCCAGAAAAATGGAACTGCCCACAATTGCGAGGGAAGCCTCGAAAAAAGGGATGGAACTTATCGGTACCGGGGACTGTACTCATCCGAAGTGGTTGGAAGACATTAAAAACGCAGCCATTTCAGACGAAGAAATTCGGATAGGAAATATATTTTTTATCCCCACTACCGAAATTGAGGATATCGACCGGGTGCACCACCTCCTGATATTACCTTCTATTTCAAAGGCCGAAGAGTTGGCAGAAAGAATTGCACCCTTCGGAAACCTTGAAGCAGATGGGCGCCCCACAGTTAAGCTGGATGGCTGTGAAATTGCAGAGATTGCAAAAGACCTGGGAGCTCTTATAGGCCCTTGCCACGCTTTTACTCCCTGGACTGCTCTCTACGCCTACCACGACAGCCTGGAAAGCTGCTATGGAGATATGACAAATTATGTTTCTTTTATTGAGCTTGGTCTGAGCGCAGACAGTAATTATGCGGACAGGATTGAAGAACTGCACCGACTAACCTTTCTTACAAATTCTGATGCCCATTCCCCTTATACCAACAAACTGGCAAGGGAATTTACTCAGTTCAATGTTCCGGACATCACTTTTGAGGGCATCAAAAAAGCCATTCTCAGGGAGCAGGGATACGGGGCTACTCTGAACGTCGGTTTTTTTCCTGAAGAAGGAAAGTACAACCGATCTGCATGCATCAAATGCTTTACCCAGTACCCACTGCTGGAAGCCGAAGCCAGCAGATGGCGCTGCCCTATATGCAGAGGCATTATTAAAAAAGGAGTGGCTGACCGGGTCAATGAACTTGCAGATTTTGAAGACCCCAGGCATCCTGACTACCGACCTCCTTACCTCCACCTGATGCCTCTTGCAGAGATCATACAGATGGCACTCGGCCATGCAAGCGTCCAGACAAAAGGCGTAAAGACTGCCTGGGAAATCCTTGTGGAGCATTTCGGAAACGAGGTTGAAGCCCTTATCTATGCAGAACCTGAAGCTCTGAAAATAGTGGACGACAGGGTAGTAAACGCAATTCTTGCCTTCAGAAAAGGCGATGTTATAATCCACCCCGGCGGAGGCGGCCAATACGGCTGGCTCGAACTGCCCGGCAACCTGAAAGCAGAAAAGGCTGAACCTGCAGGAAAAGCTGCCGAGGAAAAGAAAAGAGCCTCAAAAATAACAAAAAGGGAGAAAGAAAAGCCCAGAACTCAGACCTCTTTTTCTGACCTTGAGAGAATAAAATCGGCAGGAACAGCGGAAACAGTAGATGCTGATGAAGAAAAGGCAGCCGGAGCAGGAACAAAAGAACCGAATGAAGAAAGTCCAGAAAAACCTGCAGGTCAGAGGTCACTTTTTGATTTTTAACATCCCGGATCCCGCTGAGAATAAAATATATAAGATAGAAAGTGTATTCACTTAACTCTGCACCAAAAACGCCGGGCACTGCCCGGAAACTTCCTCATTACTTAAGATTCATCCGGCATTTAAGCTGACATGAAACTATAAGTCGAACTAAAACCTATCTGAAACGTTCTTAAATCAAAATGCCCAGGTAGTCTAGCGGTAGGGCGACGGTCTCGAAAACCGTTTCTTCTTTGGGAGAGCGCAGGTTCGAATCCTGCCCTGGGCGTAAATTCCTGATTAAAAACATATTAAAACCTTTTTTAGAAAAACAGGCATTGTCTGATTAATTTGTTAATCCGTTCCGGAATCTCCGAGGAAATCTTTCAGTTGTGAAAAAGACACAATACAATGAATGACGTTGTATGGGGAAGAAATGCTTGTAATTCACTCCTTTAGTCCGCTTGAGCAAGAGAAGCTCATTGTTCTTATGGGCGTTAAGAATAATATATATGACCAGTAAATAGAGTGAAAAAAGATTTCAAATCAAGGGGAAATAAACATGAGTTCAAAGGATAATCTTAAGGCTGCGTTTACCGGCGAATCGATGGCAAACAGAACATACCTGGCCTTTGCGAAAAAAGCAGATGAAGAAGGATATCACCAGGTAGCCAAACTATTTAGAGCCGCTGCTGCTGCAGAAACAGTCCATGCTTTCAATCACCTCCAGCGTATGGGCGGGATTGGAACTACAATGGACAACCTGAAAGAGGCCGTAAACGGGGAAACATATGAGTTTGAGACAATGTACCCCACATTTATAGAGGAGGCAAAGACAGAAGGGGACAACAGGGCTCTCTGGAGCTTTGAGGTCGCAAATAAAGTAGAAAAGATCCATGCCAGACTATATGAAAAAGCCCTGGAAGAAATTGGGAACAATAAAGAGGTTGATTATTACGTCTGCGGGGTCTGTGGACATACTATGGAAGGTGAACCTGAAGGGAACTGTCCAATTTGTGGGGCACCTGCATCCAAATATAACAAAATTGACTGAAAGCCGAGACTCGAAAACAACGTTTTAAGACGACAACGTTTCTGACGTTCAGCGGGACATATCGAGAGCCAGCAGATAAGAAAAAAAGCTCTCCATTTACTTTTTTGCTATCATGAGATAGAACCACCTCCGACATAAAGAAGGAGAATGTATATTTAAAATTGAAACTGGACATCTAAGTAGAACACCCAACTAAGTAGAACACCAAACTAAGTAGAACACCCAACTAAGTAGAACACCCAACTAAGTAGAACACCAAACTAAGAGCCTATCCGAAAAGTAGAATAACTATATTTTAGGGTAATGTTGATTAGTGGTAACACGAAAAAACGGACATGACTACGAGATTTCTGATGAATTCTGGACTAAAATCAAACCATTATTACCTTTCCCTAAACCCAAAAAGAAGCCTGGACGACCTCGAAAAGATGATAAGAGAATACTGAGTGGTATTTTTTATCTTCTTCGTACTGGTTGCCAATGGAAGGCGTTGCCACGCTTTTATGGAGCTCCAAGCACTGTCCATGATCGGTTTCAGGAATGGCAAAGATCAGGGTTATTTGAGAATATGTGGAAAGCTGGTCTAGTGGAGTATGATAATCAAAACGGATTAGAGTGGGAGTGGCAAGCAATTGACGGTGCTATGACAAAAGCTCCACTAGGTGGAGCTGGGACCGGAGCTAATCCAACTGATCGTGGCAAAAAAGGTACAAAAAGGAGTCTGTTAACAGATGGTAAAGGTATACCACTATCGGTTACTGTTGATGGAGCAAATCGTCACGATAAAAAGCTTGTAAAAGAGACTTTAGATGCCATTATTTTTGAAAGACCGTCTCAAGATGATGTTATTCAGAATATATGTATGGATAAAGGATATGATTTTCCTGATATCAGAGAATTAGTTAAAGAATATGGTTATACTGCCCATATCAAAAGCCGTGGAGAGGAAAACATAAGAATAGAGATACCAGGTTTTAGGGCAAGAAGATGGGTTGTGGAAAGGACACATTCTTGGATAAACAGATTCAGAAGAATGCTTATTAGATGGGAAAAGAAAATTGAGAATTACTTTGCGATGCTTCATTTCGCATGCGCATGGATAACATTCAGAGCAGCGGGACTTTTCGGATAGGTTCTAAGTAGAACACCCAACTAAGTAGAACACCAAACTTATCAAAAAATATTCCTCATACAGAATGAAAATATATTAACATTATGATGAGAATTAACATAATAACAAGTAATATAATAACTTGAAAAAAACAGAAACATAAGGTAAAAATAACCCTAAAGATTAAGAGGAAACCCTTTATATACTCAATATTAATATTTTTCAATAACTCGCATTAATCAATCGGAAAATGCTACGAACGTTGAACCCCATTTGGGGAATCGGCTCCAATAACCCCATAACTAGCATATATTACAAAAGTGTTAAAATTCCGGACAAGTATATACTTGGAAAAATTGGTAGAAAAATAGATCCGGATTGGATTCACCCACAAACCTGTCACCAATCTAAAAAAATGAGAGGAAGTCCTTACCTCTTAATTCCAACCTTTTTTATAACATTTTCAAAAAACAGATTAAAATCATTCCTGGTCTTCTTTGACCACATCAGAAACACTAGTTAAGATATGATATGTTGCTATCCTGTGGGAGTCATAAATAACTTTATTTGTAAAACCCTCGATATAGAACAAAATTAAAAAGGGAGCCCTGAAGCCTTTGAAATTAAACAAGAAATGGATAAAATACTTTGACCGCCGAAGAACAGGAAAGTGGACAGGTGAGATAAGCACATATGACTTTGCAGTCCGGCTGCTTGGCTATATCTCCTTTGCAATACTTATGCTCGCAATTCTTGCAGGAATAATTTACTTCAAATTCATGTACTGAGTAAGAAATAGTAACCTTATAGAAATATTATTCCGAAAACATTATTTCCTTCCGTTAACTATTTAAAAGAGAAAGGATATGAGAGTATCCTTGTTAATCTTCATAAAGGGGCTGTGGCCTAGCCCGGCATGGCGATGGGCTCCAGCGGATAAATGATGAACAACGGGTCTACCGAGTCTTTCCCGACGGGGCAGGACAATGAGGAACCGTTGGAGCACTGATAGATGCTCACCAGAAAAACTGTGAAAGCAGTTGTTCGGAGATACCCGTCGATCGTGAGTTCGAATCTCACCAGCCCCACGTTTTTTCTTTTCTTTAATTTTGATTTTCAGAAAAACTTTCTCAGCTTTGTACGAGTACCTCTAATTCAAGAATCTCTAATTCAAGTATCTCTAATTCAAGTACCTCTAATTCAAGTATCTCTAATTCAAGTATCTTTAAGTCCAGTATATCTAAGTCCAGTATATCTAAGTCCAGTATATCTAATTCAAGCATCTCTAAGAACGTGTCTTAAAATTAAATTTGATTCTACAATGATGACAGTAATTATCATTTGAACTGAAAAACAGTGTCATTAATCTGATAAATGTCTAATGTGTAAATTTTAACCATGATGTCTAATGTATTTACTTTCATACATCGAGCGAGTAAACCTGATGTAATAAATTTACAGTCTGAATTAAAAGTCAGCAATGACCACTATATAAATGTAGAAATGGTTTGAATTTTAAGGCAGCCTCTAAGTCCAGTATCGACACTCCCCATATTTACCCCTTTTTTGATAATATCCTCTTTTTGAGATCTCCGGGCCTAACCTGTCACAGAGGTAGAGAAACCGATAGTTTCGGAAGGAAACACTTTCACAAAGCTTCCTCAAAAGTTAATATTTCCGAAAACCAATCTTTCTCCAGATTAACTCAAAAACAACTGAGGTTCCCCCTTTGAAACGAGAAAAAGAAGAGATAACAGTCCTTATCAGAGCTACCCCGGAGAAAAGCAGAAGAAACGGGGAAGTGCATGCCGTCGGAGTTACGGGCATCAACAAAGCCGGAGAACTCCTGAGGCTTTACCCTCTCAGGTTCAGGTATGGCGAAGGACTGGTGGATTTCAGGAAGAATGACCTGCTCGAGGTTATGGTTACGAAGCCTGAGCATGACCTGAGGTTGGAAAGCAGGAAAGTCCTTGATTATGTAAACCTGGAAAAGCCCGCAAAGGACAGGAAAATAAAAGAGCTTATCCTGCCACTGGTGACGTCTTTAGAAAGGCTGAGCATTGAAGGAGTAAGTCTGGGAGTAGTAAAGCCAGAGCTTCTGGATGTCGAGGTTAAGGTAAACAGCATTGAAACCTATGACCGGCAGCAGTACTTTAATATGATGGGAGATTTTCTGGAAAAAGGGGAAAAAGCCAGAATGCCTGTGGAGGTCAGGTACACTTTCAGGTGTGAGGGAGAAGAAGCCTGCAGGGGGCATAGAATTAACCTGCTTGACTGGGAACTCAATGAAACCGTACGGAATATTGTAAGGGAAAAAAGGGAGCATGAGGCTGTGAAAAAGAAAATAGAAGAACAGCTCTTTGAACTCCTGAAAGAAAAAGAACTTTACTTTATCATGGGGACTCATTTCACATATGGAACCTGGATGATTACGGGGATTTTCTGTCCTGAAAAAGAAGGTCGGAATCAAAGCAGTATTTTTGATTTTAAGCAGGGGAGTGAAGCTACGACAGCGGAAAAAATAATAACCTGAATTAAACGGAGTGAACTACCCCCTGCTTTCTGATGAAAGCGAGGACGGAACTTCCTTCGAGTGATTACGTCACCTGGATATTTGCAGTGATGCAAGTATCCATCTGTAAAATTAGAAAGATAATTATAAGAATTGAGAGGCAGAAAAGGACTGCTTTCGGATTCTGGAAGTTTTCATAATTCAGTCTCATCCATCAGTCTCATCCATCAGTCTCATCCATCAGTCTCATCCATCAGTCTAATCCATCAGTCTAATCCATCAGTCTCATCCATCAGTCTCATCCTTCACCTTCAAATTCTTTTTCCAGGAAAACTTCTAGACGGTCCATGCCTTCTGCAATGTTTTCAAGGCTGTTAGCGTAGGAAAAGCGCAGGTAACCTTCTGCCCCGTTTCCGAAGTCTATGCCGGGAGTTACTGCCACGCCTGCCTTATTGAGGATCCTGCGGCTCAGTTTAAGAGAATCACTGCAGAACTTGCGGGCATCAGCAAGGACATAAAAAGCTCCCAGTGGCTCTCTGCGAACATCGAGACCCATGCCAAGAAGCCTTTTTAGCATGTACTGGCGGCGCACATTATAAATCCGGACCATCTCAGCAACATGTTCCTGGGAACCTTTCAGGGCTGCAATGCCTGCTTCCTGGACAAAGGAGTTAGCGCAGATAAAAAAGTTCTGGTGAATTTTCTGAATTGCACGTACGCATTTCGGGGGACAGATAATATAGCCAAGCCTCCAGCCGGTCATTGCATACAGTTTGGAAAAGCCATTCAGGACAAAGGCATTTTTAGTATATTCCAGAATACTGTGGTCTTCTCCGTCATAGATCAGGCCCTGGTAGATTTCGTCCGAAACGATAGGAATTCCTTTTTCATCCGCTATTGATGCAAGGCCCTGCAAGCTTTCAGGAGACATAACATGCCCTCCAGGATTTGAAGGGCTATTAATGAGAATGGCTTTGGTGTTCGGGCTCAGGCACTGTCTTACGGTTTCCGGTTCAAGGGCAAAGCCGTTTATCTCACTCGTATAGACAAAAACAGGGACCCCACCCAGATATTTTACGAAATTCGGATAGCAGGCATAGTGAGGGTTCGACATAATTACTTCATCCCTCTTTTCAAGCAGAGCCATAAAAGCCATCAGGAGACCAGGACTTGTCCCGGAAGTAACAATAACCTGATTGGGATCCAGGTCAACTCCAAACTTCTGATAATAAGACTCAACTATTGCTTCTCTAAGAGCGGGAAGTCCCTGGCTATGAGTGTACTTTGTAAGTCCCTGACCAATCGCAGTACATGCAGCCTCACATATATGGGAGGCGGTAGGGAAATCAGGCTCTCCGACCTCGAGGTGGATTATATGCCTGCCCTGAGCTTCCAGGGCCTTGGCACTTTCCAGTACTTCCATCACATAGAAAGGAGGGATATCTTCGGATTTTTTTGAAAGGATGCATTCGGAATTTATCAAAAACATAAAAGACCTTCTGAAAAGCGATTACTATAAAAGCCACAGGGTAAAAGCAAGTAATATCATCAAATATGTTCCATCATTGAGTAGATACTATCACTGAATGTACCTGAAACTGCGTATGCTTTCAATATTTAAATATTCTGTGGGGAAAAACATAGAATCAGAGATGAGAGAGCATAAAAAAAAACTAATTTTCGTAAGAAGTTAGAAGAAAAAATTAATTCTCGGAAGAGGTTGAAAAGAAAAAACGAACCCTCTGAACTGGATAAATTCTACAGAAACTTGAGTTCTCAGAGGAACTCAATCATTCGGCATAATTTTTTCAATTACCTCCACATCCGGCTCATCCCATCCCTGGTCTTCAAGCTTTTTTGCAAAATCACATTGAGAAGACAGGAATTTTTCAACGTTTTCAGGGACAATATTGAGGAAATCGTAGTCTCCATAAGCTCCCGTAAAGAAAGAAGCGACAGTTTCTTCAAATTTATCTTCTATTCTTTGGGGATACCAGAGCCCATATTGAAAAAGCAAAACAAAATTAGGGTCAGGGACAGGAGTCTCTTCCGGATAAATATAAAAACCTATAAAAATCTCTTCTCCGAATTTTGCAAGAACCAGTTTCTTTTCAAACTCCGGCTTCTGAAGTTTGAGAAACCACTCTCCCTTTAAGAGGTCTCGAGGTTCGTTAATAACTCCATGGGCTTTCAGAATCCTTTCAGCTACCTGCTGGATCTCCAGGGTCATACCCTTACGCTGTTCCTCAGGCATATCCAGGCAGGAGATACAGAATTCTTCAGAGGGAATTCCTGTGTGTCGAGTACCTGTTTCTTTACCTGACTTCTCCTGCTCTTCAGCTTTTCTTTCGTAATCCTTTTCGGAATTTGTCTCATTACTCCGGATCTCGGCCTTTACCTGCCAAATTTTTACCTCAGGATGTTCTGCCATAATTAGCACCCCCCGTTAATGTATAGGACGGTGATACCCATAAGCATTGGGATTTAAGCCCCGGAAATATATTCCCGAACCACTTCAGAATCGAAGCTGATTTCAGGAACCATCCCCTTTTTTAACCATTAACCGAGCCTGCCTCCATGCTTTCCCCATGATAGGGGGCATCGTCCGTGCTTTCAGAAGCAAGCCACCGGACTCCAAGATATACAAAGGGAGTGTCAAGGAGGGCAAAAACCGCTTTAAGGGCCCAGAGAGGCAAAACCATATAAAGAATTGGGACTGCTCCCAGTTCGGGAGTTGCATGATAGAAAGCGATAAAAATGAAAATAATGGAGTCGAACAGCTGGGAAACAATTGTTGAAAGGTTGTTTCTAAGCCAGAGGTGTCTACCATTTGTCTTCTGCTTCCAGAAGTTAAAAGCCCAGAGGTCATGGTACTGGCTTATGACAAAAGCGATCATGCTTGCCAGGATAATCCGCAGGGAGTTTGAGAAAACATTATTATAAGCCTCACTATGCGGATACAGAGGGGAGGGGGTCAACCCTGTACTTACAAATACGAAAAGTACAGCGATGCAGAGTGAAAGGAAGCCAGCGTGTACGAAAATCTTTGTTACTTCTTTTCCCCTAACCTCTTCTACTATGTCCGTAATAAGAAAAGTAACCGGATATCCGAATAAACCGACTGAGGTTACAATTCCGAAGATCTCAATTAGCTTGCTCCCAAGAAGATTTCCAAGAAGCAGAGAGCTGACGAAAACTGTTAGCAAGAGCTGTGTTTTGTAATCTATGGGTTTCATGGATACTCAGGGGTTTAAGTTGGGTTTTGGGGTTGAATGATAATATTATAAGTGGAATACTTTAACTTTCAGTGCACCGGTGTTTGATCATGGGATGTTCGGTAATGGACTGCGGAGCGCAGAAGCATTACCTGAAACGTTCTGCTCTTCTGAAGAGGTTTTGAGGTGACCGATCTACTTCATCGCATATGACCTTATGGGGAATAGAAGAGGGTAGAATGGAGTATGCCTGGCTATCCGTTCCCCGAAGCCCCCAGGTTTCATCCGTGAGCAGGAAATAGGAATTTTCAAGTCTTATACCCTTTGATTTAAGAGAAAAAAGAATTTCAGGGTTTGAAAGGTCTTTTCTAATCTCTTCCGCAGCCTTTACCTGAGTGCCCGGACCTCCTTTTTTTACCAGATAAACCAGGTCATCGGAAAGGGTCTTTTCCATTGTGCGGACTATCAACCTGTAGCAGGTTTTTTTATTAGTGGACTTTTCCGGAACTTTTTCCAGATAAAAAACGTTGCTTCCATTTTGGGCAATGTCTGAAAGAATATCTTCCCGCCTCGAGAAAGATTCCACATCCGACGTGGATGTACTCGAGAAAAAAACAGGAAACTTTTTAGACAGGCTATCTGCAGCTGCCTGATTCATCTTCTCACGGGGAATATACTCGAAGCTAACTCCAGACCCCGAAAACTCCTTTTCTACTTCCTGCGCCCTTGCCTGAAAAGTTTTTACGGCTTCAGTAGAGTCATTATAAACAACTATTTCTGTATCGCCTTTTGAAAAAATCCTGATAAGGGATATGGCAAAATTGAGGGCTGCAAGTTCACAGTCAAGATTATTTTGAGGATGACCCGGGACTTTAGTTGTTGATTGATGAAGCTGCATGCTGTCCCGCAGCACCACGCAACCGATGTAAGAATTTTCACCTTCATTATAGGATGAATCGCAGTAAATTTCAAGCATCTTTACTTTCACCTTTCTGGCAGGGGGAGTTTTTAGTAAACGAACTGGATGATTAAGGGGATTATGAGTGATTATGAATAAAGATGGGAGAGGATAACAGTTTGACTATAAATTAACAGTTAGAAATATGGAAAATTACGCTTTTACAAAAATATTGCGCTAATGACAGAAAAAGGTTTTCAGCCCTTACCTGAGATAAAAGAAAAAGGAGGAGGGCTTCAGAGTGATTAGGGAAAAGGAAGAATGAAATCAGGAAAAAAGAAAAAGAAAAAAAAAGAAAAGAAAAGAAAAGAAAAGAAAAGAAAAAAAGAGAAAAGAAAAAAACCACAATCAGATAATAATTGTATCTGTCCTGTCGTCTTTCTCTTCATCGAAATCGGTCACGAGAGCTTCAGTCGTGAGCACCATCCCCGCGATTGAGGCGGCATTCTGAAGCCCGCTTCTTACCACTTTTGTCGGATCGATTACACCCGCTTCGAAGAGGTCTTCAAAGACATCACTCTTTGCATTGTACCCGAAGAGTTCGCTGGGTTCTGCCCTTATGGCTGCCACCACTTCAGCGCCTTCCCTGCCTGCATTTATGGCGATCTGACGGACAGGATCTTCTATGGACCTCTGGACGATCTTTACACCCACCTGCCTGTCGCCATCAAAGTTCAGGGATTCAAGAATTTCAGCTGCACGGAAGAGACTTACTCCTCCTCCTGTGACTACACCTTCCTCAACTGCGGCTTTTGTGGCGTTCAGGGCATCATCGATTCTCATCTTCTTTTCCTTGAGCTCGGTTTCTGTTGCAGCTCCTACTTTGATTACAGCAACACCTCCCCCAAGCTTTGCCTGGCGTTTTTTAAGCTCGGTTTTTCTGTAGTCGGCTTCAGCAATGTTAATCTGAGCTTCGATGACTCTGACCCTTTCATCAATCTTTGCTTTGTTACCCTTGCCTTCCACGATTATGGTTTTATGGTTGTCAACCGTGACTTTCCTGGCACTTCCAAGCATGTAGTCACTGAATTCCTCAAGTTTCATGCCTTTTTCTTCACTGATAACCTGCCCACCGGTAAGGACGGCAATGTCCTCAAGCATCTCTTTTCTCTCGTTTCCGAACCCAGGAGCTTTTACAGCGCAGACCTTCAGGGCTCCGCGGATGATGTTCAGGATCAGGGCTGCCTGGGCATCCCCATCAACGTCCTCAGCAATAATCAAGAGGGAACGGCTTTCAGAAGCGACCTTCTCAAGCACAGGTACGATCTGCTTCATGCTGTTGATCTTCTTGTCTGTAATCAGTATATAGGGATCTTCAAATTCACAGATCATTTTTTCAGTATCAAGTGCCATGTATGGGGAAACAAAGCCGCGGTCAAACTGCATACCCTCGACCACATCAAGGCTGGTTTCCATTGTCTTTGAGTCTTCAACAGTGATTACCCCGTTGTAGCCGACCTTTTCCATAGCATCGGAGATCAGGTTGCCTATTTCTTCATCATTGTTTGCAGAAATAGTAGCTACCTGTATGATATTGTCCTTGCCTTTTACCTCCACGCTCTTGCTCTTGAGATACCCTACAACCTTTTCCGTAGCGATCTCAATCCCTTTCTTGACTTCTATAGGGTTTGCCCCTGCACTGATGTTTTTCAGGCCTTCACGGATCATGCTCTGAGCAAGGAGGGTTGCGGTAGTTGTCCCATCTCCTGTGTTGTCCTGGGTTTTGGAGGCAACCTCTTTGACAAGCTTGGCGCCCATATTTTCAAACTTGTCATGGAGCTCTATTTCTTTTGCAATGGTAACACCGTCATTTGTGACCACAGGTTTTGTGCTTTTATCCAGCACGACATAACGACCCCTCGGCCCCAGGGTGATCTTAACAGTATTTGCAACTTTATCTACACCGTTTAAGAGGGCTTTTCTTGCACTCTCATCAAACATTATCTGCTTTGAAGCCATCTGTATTCACCTGGATTAAGATAAAATATTCTTACTTAGTTAAGCTATGATTTATCGAAGTCGTGATTTACCTGACATTCGGGATCTAAATGATGAAATATTTTCAGAAGCGACCTCATTCGAAATTATTCTTCAACAACTGTTGCCAGAATATCCTTGAAGTCGACAAAAATATATTTTTCATCATCTATTTCAATCTCATCGGCTTGGTATCCCCCGTAAATTACGTGGTCTCCCTTTTTCAGAGGTAGCTCCTTCCCGTCTTCAAAGGTCCCCACAGCCAGAACTATTCCTTCTTTTTTCTCTTGCTGTGCAGAATCGGGGATATAAATCCCGCCTTTAGTCACTTTTTCTATCTCCTGGTGTTTGAGTAATACTCGTTCGCCAATAGGTCTGATAATCACTCTTTGTTCCTCCTTTATATGTAAGTGACCTCATATTAGCTGAACATTCACTAGTTGCTATCAATCAGCATGGAATTAATGAATGTATTGAGCTGTAAAACGCCCAACTATCCCCATATAATGCAAAACTTCTATTTAAAAATTACCAGCAAACCAGACAAAATTTGTAAATAAAATAAATATAATTGCAAAAAAATCGAAATGATGTTTACAAATTAAAATAAAATATATATACATGAATCTCTAAAATAATACACAGATGGTTCAGCAGATTATCCTTCGAAATCTTGAAAAGCCCCAGATAAAGAGCCTTGAAGAAGACCTTTTATGGTTCTGTGACAGCTTTGGCTTTTCTTCGGGAAGGGATACCGAAAATACAGCCAACAAAATAATCTTCAGCTTACTCGAAAAACTTTCAAATGACGAACTCAGTTCTACAGAATATCTGGCTGAAGACCTTGATATGAAAATCCCAAGAATCAATCATCATCTCCGAAACCTCAATGACTCCGGACTCCTTTACAGAAAAAAACGTCTGATTTATCTGAGGGGAGGCAGTCTGAAAGCTGCAGTAAAGGAGATGAGAAAAGACTCGGAAAGGATACTTGATGAGCTGGAAAACATAGCTGAAGAAATAGATTCAATGATGGGTCTTAAAAACCGGTAAACCCCATGGTAAAAAAAGTACTTAAGAAAGCTGACAAACTGATAACAGCCTAAAACAACAAATTGAAACCGGAAAAGAATTCAATAATTATTTCTATTCACTTTTTAGCAATGAACAAAGTCTCAATAGTTTCCTGCCCTGAGTATTCTGATACGAAAGAAGCAATAGCTAAAGCTCTTGACCTGCTAGGCGGAGTTGAAAACATAATTGAGCCTGGAGACAGCGTACTTCTCAAGCCAAACATCCTTGCAGCTAGCCCCCCGGAAGCTGCCACAACTACCCATCCTTCGGTGGTAGAAGCAATGTGTGAATTCGTGCTCGACGCAGGAGGGAAACCAGTTGTAGGAGACGGAGCCGGGATATCAAGACCCGGGGCTACGGCAAAAGCCCTGAAAACCTCAGGTATAGAAGAGGCTGCTCGAAAAGCCGGAGCAAGGGTGGTGAATTTTGAAACTTCAGGCTTTACCCTGGTAGAAGTCCCTGAACCCCTCCGGTTCCGGAAATTGTACATTGCAAACCCAGTCCTTGAAGCCGATATTGTAATCTCTCTTCCGAAACTGAAAACCCATGAACTTACATATTATACAGGTGCGGTCAAAAATTTCTTCGGGGCCCTCCCTCTGAAATGCCGAAAAGAAATGCACCTTCTTGGGAAACGGGAACTTTTTGGCGAAGCCGTAGCCGATGTGTACTCAGTTGTCAAACCTGCTTTTTCGATCATGGACGGGGTATGGGGCATGGAAGGAAACGGGCCTTCCCACGGAAAACCTGTAAACTCAGGGGTAATTATGGCAAGCCCGGACTGCGTCTCAATGGATATTGTTGCAGCAGAAATGATCGGTTTTGACCCCCTCAAAATACCCACTACAGCAGGAGCCCTTAAGAAGGGATTTGGAAACCAGTGCCCTGTCGTGGTCGGAAAGCCGTTAAAAGAGGTGAGAAAGAAATTCAAGCCGTCAAGCGGAGGAGTCAGTACTACCCCTGCTTTCCTTAAGCGCAGCCTCGGCAAATATTATACCATTAATCCCCGGATTAATCAAAGGAAATGTACCCGATGCGGGACCTGCTATCTGAACTGTTCCCCCAAGGCTGTAGAAGGGCAGAAAGACGGAACATTCAGGATCAATCCGGAAAAATGCATCCTGTGCTACTGCTGTAGGGAACTCTGCCCTAACGATGCAGTGGAGATAAAAAAGTCCCTACTGGCACAGCTTTTAACAGGAACTGAGAATTTGAGGCACAGAAAATAAACAGAGAGTTAAAAAAATGGAATCCTTACAAGCTTCAAATCAGAGTTTGACATCTTTAAGCTACAAAAAACATGTAAACAGGCATCCGATCGGCCCGTAAGGTTGATTCCTTTACCTTCATGGGAAGTAAGAAAGTGTTAAATGTTTCCTGGTCTACTCTCAATTCTTTCTCTTTCCCACTGCCAGTAAGGCTGGTATCCATAGTAACCATACATAGTGGAAAGCCACTCACGGGTAGTTATAGGCCAGTTATCTTTATCAAAGCCCTCTGCCTTTTTCAGGGTTTCTTTAGGCACGTCAAGTACGAAAGCGTGCTCGTGAACTTTCAGTTGAAGAGCCTGCCAGGGAATAGCAAATAATTTGTCACCCATACCCAGGAACCCGCCAAAAGACAGTACGGTATACGCGACTCTACCATTTTCAAGATCGATCATTAATTCCTCGATTTTCCCGAGGTGTTCTCCAGCCTTATTGATGACCTTATCCCCTTTTATCGTGCCTGAAGACAAAAAATCCGGGTATTCTTTACCTTCTGCCGCCCTTTCTGCCCTTACTCCGGTTTGTCCTGCCATTTCAGGCTGCCAGTAAGGTTCGTATTCGTAGTAAGTATACATTTTGGAAAGCCATTCGCGGTCTGTGAATGGCCATTTATCCTTATCAAAACCTTCTGCCTGCTCCAGCACTTCTTTGTCGACGTTAAGTACGAAGGCGTGTTCATGCACATTCAGCGACAGAGCTTTCCAGGGAAGTGCAAACAGCTTATTGCTTATACCCAGAAATCCGCCAAAAGAAAGCACTGCGTAAGCTATTCTTCCGTCCTGAAGGTCGATCATTAATTCCTCAATTTTTCCAAAATGCTCTCTTGCTCTATTAAGGATCCTGTCTCTCTTTATTGTGCTTGCTGACAAAAATTGTAGATCATCTTTACTTGCCATACTCCCAACTCCCAAAAATAAGGAGATATATTTTAAAGCCTGCATCCCCCCAGGACACAACTTGAAAAACTCTCCCCGATGATTATTATTTTTTTAATGTTACTTAAAATTACTGGAATCATTACAAATAACATTTTATGTTACAAAGAGAAGAAGTTATGAATAAAACGCATATGAAATTCTTCGAATAACAGGCACAAAGAAATGAAAGTACTTTTTTTTCCTTACCTTTTTTACCTATCAACCTCATCATTCTCTTGGGCAGTAAGGTTGTACTTATTTTGGTTCTTTGAAGCCGTGATAAAACTAACCAGTGAATTGCCATCGAAGGCTCAAATGTGACTTTGATCACGGATGCTAAATTGGCCTTTGAGGCAATTCTACTGCCCAAATTAATTTGGTGATCTAATTTGGTGATCTAAATTGGTTGAAGTCATTAACAAAGCTTGTGGTTTAGACATTCACAAACTCTTTTTCATTGCTACAATCCTCAGTAGATCTGGTGAAAAACAGCAACAATATTTCTCTAGAACCCCTGACGAAATTTTAGCTTTTAAAAACTGGGTTATATCAGATAAATGTGACGTTGTTGCCTGTGAATCAACGAGTGACTTTTGGGTTCCGATTTATGATGCGTTGATAAAACATCTACCTGTTATAGTTGGAAATGCCCGAGATATGAAGGCGTTTACACACAAAAAAACAGATAAGATCGATTCCGAATTCATCGCACAACTTGCATTGAATAATATGATTCAACCATCAAGAGTTTTCCCAAAAAACCATAGAACATTTCGTTCATGTATCCGGCTTCGCCATAACCTTGTACAAAAAAGAACAGATATAAAAAATGAAGCTCACGCCATACTCGCACCTGAAATGTTTAATCTGAAGAATGTGCTAACAGATATTTTTGGTAAGAGTGGTAGAGCAATTCTATCAGGAATTTGTTCAGGTAAAAGCGTTGACCAGATTATAGCAAGCCTTTCCCCAAATGTTCGTAAAAAAAGTGATCAGATAAGGGAAACTCTGGACAGAGAAATCTCTCAAGGTGCTGCATTCAGGCTTCAGATCTGTCTGGATATCATAAAGCATCTTGACAATGAAATCAAAATTTTGGAAAAAGAAATATTCAATTATGCTTATAAAAATCATAAGCAAGAAATGGAAATTTTAATGTCTGTTCCAGGAATAGGAGAACTTGGAGCGGCAACTCTTATTGCTGAAATAGGCGATTTCAAAGATTTTTCTTCAGGGGATAAGCTTGCTTCATGGCTTGGCATAGTTCCGAATGTGTACCAATCAGCGGATAAATACCATAACGGAAGAATCACTAAGAGAGGATCTAAGGAAGCAAGGTGGATTCTAACACAGATTGCTCAGGCAGCAGCAAGAACAAAAAATAGCAGGTTAAAAGAGTTTTTCAACAGAAAAAAGAAGTCGATTGGGCATTCAAAGGCAATTATTGCCCTGGCAAGAAAAATTGCAACAATTATATGGCATCTGATCACAAACGAGGAGATGTATGAAGATGAAACTGGATATAAAAAGGGGGAAATTCAAAAGAGAAAGATAGTGGAGACTGAGATATTCTCAGTTGATGAAAGGATCAAAATAATGAGTGAAATATATGTAATTGCGAGAAATGAAGAAAGAGAGAGTACGTGAGGAAGATCTCCTCATAGACTTTCATGCTAAATAGAGTCAGACCGTACAGGAAAAAATATTTTTTTGCACAAAAGGGTGAACTACCCCGAGCTAAAGGACCGGAGGTTTCAAACTTTTTATTATAAATATGAAATATATAAAGAAAATCCGGCAATTACATTATAACACTTTCTTTTTCATCTTTTTGCAAGATCTTTTAACTCATAACGCCGAAAAGATGTATTAAAAGAATCTTTTGCTTAGACAAGTTACCCTGTGCTAATAAATGAAGAAGGTGATGAGATGCTCTATACCTATGTCGATACGGAGTATGCTCCGGAAAAATGTTCGCTTTGCAGCGGAACCGGGCATTCTGAAGGTGGAATCTGTCAAGCCTGCGGAGGGCAGGGAAACGTGCTCGTTGCCCAGCCTGCAATAATATGCCCTCTCTGCGGTGGGGCAGGAAACCTGGAAACAGGAACCTGCAAGGCATGCGGAGGAAGTGGTTGGGCTCTTTTCTGAAAAACCGGACGTTCCCGTTTCATACCTCCTCAGGCATAAAATGAAACTATGGCTCATCAGCAAATGATTTATCAGAAAACTGCTCCGAATTCTTCGGAAAATTCTATTTTTCCTTTTGCCTCTCCAGAACATCTTTCTTTTTTTCATCAGGCAGACAGTCAAAACAGGTTTCATACCTTGAAGGCTTATACTTTTTTTTGCATACCGGGCAGAGCTCCATGCCCCTCAGGCTTGCAAAATGACATCGATTGCAGAGCACAATTGCATGTTCAAAAGATGCGTATTCTTCCTCGGCTTTTCGGGTTTCTTCTTCAATTAACTCTTTAATCCCGCTTTCTTCAAGCCATTCATGGTAAAGTTTTTTGAAGTTTCCCTCTCCCGTGTCTTCAACAAGTACCTCGATACACTGCTCTTCGAGGTCGGTATTGTCAGGCTCGGCTTTATGCACAGTAGAGGCTTTGTGCCAGGCAGGATGGCTTTTATGTCGGTGTTTGCCTGTGAGGACATGTTCGAATTTCTGATACTTTTGTCTGTACACTTCCCTGAATCTGGCATAGGCAAGACTGTAAATCCCGGAACGGACTTCTGCCGGAGAAAAGGCTCCGGGTGTGTGAACACACAGGCGCTCAGAAGAGCCACACCAGGCACAGGTTTTACCTTTAATGAATTCAACCCTTTTTTCTTTCCATTCCTTTGAGGTTCGTTTCATTGAGACACCAATAAGATCTTAAATGAGTTAAAATATATATGCCGAATGAATTTTTTGTTAATGAGGAAGTTCCCAGGCAGAACCTGGTGTTTCTGGCGCAGAATTAAGTGAATATGGAGTGATGGGGATTTTGCTTCTACTATCGAAAATGTTAGTAAAAAAGCAGCAGAATATTATATACGGAACCAGGGTTGAAGTTGACGCTTATATCCCCTGAGCTAAAGACTCAGAGGTTTCCTGCTGAAGGTTTATGAAGATTCTTTGTTCGAAAGATATAAATATTTACGTATATATGAGTGAAACTAGTGTATAAATTAAAAATAAATCCATAATTGAAGGAAAAATTAATCGATCAATAGATAGATTTTGTAGTTAAGATAAAGCAGGATTTGGGGGTATAAAAAACATGTCGAAACCAAAATCTGTCTGGGAAGAGTTCTTTGCAGGTAAGAGAAGCGGTGGTCACCGGTCTTCGGCTGAGGAATTTATTTCCAGAGAAGCCAGGGAAAAACTCTATCATCTGAATGGGGGCAAAACCCTTCTTGACTTTGGTTGCGGAGCCGGAGAGCTTCTGGTATATTACGCACCTGAATATGAAAGGCTTGTGGGTGCTGATTTTTCGGAATCAATGCTTGATGAAGCGAACAAAAGAATAAGGGAACGAAAGTATGAACATGTAGATTTAATCCTTGCTGACGATAAAACAGTCTGGGAGAAGCTTGATACCTCCTTTGACAGGATAACTGCAGCCGGAGTGATCCAATACCTCACAGATGAAGAAGTTGATAATTTTATATCCAATGCATCAGAGCACCTTAATAAGGGGGGCAAAATAGTACTTTTTGACTTACTGGACCCTCGCTTATATCCATTATGGAAAATAGGGTTCTTCTCACGAAATTTTGGGTGCTGGAAAATCTTATACAAAATAGGTTTTGAAGCTCTCAATATCATATCAGCGAGCTTAAAAAACCGCCCGAAAGATATTCTCGGATATACTCATAAACCCGATACAATAGAAAATATTGCAAGTAAACATGAGTTTAAGATGGAGTATGTGCAATCTATGTATTATGAATACAAGTATCATGCAATAATATATCGTGAGTAATAAGACACCACTACTCAATAATATATATTGAGTATAGTTATTTTGATCAACGAAAATGATTTCTTCTCAGATTATTCATTACTTGTCCTGTATTGGAGGAACTGGTATTTCCTCTGGAACAGTTAATCCCGAAAATCCTGAAAATACTGGTCAGGGTAGTATCATCCTGTTTTCGCAGGATTACTCTAAAAATGACAGTGTTCCAAATAACGTTTTCATGGCCAAACTTTCAGGAAATAAGCCTTATGACCGGCTATATTTAGCAATTTACGGGATTCTGAAAACGCAGGTTCTTTTTAACGATTTATCAAAAGGGTTAAAGTATAAAACTACAAAAGTCCCCGGTTTATTTCCCTGCGGTTTGCTTTCAGCTGTGGATGCTATTTTAGGTTATGGAATAAACAGATGCATGGGAAACTTGATGAAATCTCCAGATACTCACAGGTTCTGTGAAGCCACTTCTTTTCCGCCTATTCACTACCAAGGACAGCAAAGGCAAACAGGGTCACTCTACATCTGCGGGCTTACACCAATGGTTAGATGTACTTATCACATCTCAATGGATATAAAAACGGATAATCCTCACAGTTTTGTTGAACTTAACAGCCCGGGTTCAAAGTTAGTAATTCAGGAAACAAATAATAGGATTACATTAAAAAGTTATTATGAAAGCTCTTCCGGCGGTATCGGATCTGAAACCATATTTATGGGGAATGCCACGGAAAAGCTGGATTTTGAAATTATGTTTGACGGATGCGGCAAGACAAACACCATATTCGCAAAAGACGGGAAATATATCACGACTCCTTTTTATAATTCAGAGAGGCGACAGCTGCCATATATTGATTTCTCAAACGGGTACCTCAAGTTCACATCTTTTCTCGCTGGAAAAGGAAGAGATTTCGATGTCAATATATACCGCATAAGCCAGAGAGCAGACCGTAAATTCATAACCGCAATAGGAGATAACGCTCTGGTTCCTTTCGGGCTTGACGGGCCTCATGTAAGAAACACTACCGAGAAAGGTATACGTTACCTTAACAGCAAAAATAACAGAGGCACCATCTGGTTTGATATAGAGCTTCTTGAGCAGTGCAGTGAGTCAGACATTGAATACCTGCGCAATCTTGTTGTTAATAATTCCTGGGACACAGGAGTACACTACTCTGAAGAATTAAACAGCCTCTCTTATGAGCAAGCCTGTAAAGTAATGAATGAGGGATACTCGTATGTTTATGAAAAAATAGGAAAGAAACCAACAACCTGGTGCTCCATGAGAAACAGGGATAATGTTACACATGCAATTTATGCATATGAAAATCTGGGGATGTTCTGGAGAAACGGAGACTCGGGAATTCATGCCGAAAGAAATGTTGGAAATCTAGGGGATGAAACCTGGGCATGGTGGGAGCCAGCATCCAGGGCAGGCATGGTTTATCCGGCTTTCACCCACGAACTCGACCTGGAGCCAGCTATAAAATACTCTATCAGCCGTTCAAAATTCCATAACTGGGTGGATAACTACAATTCAAATAAGATGACCATTGTATCATTTTATGAATACAACCAGATAAGCCGCAATACGTATGATGCCAGTTTTGACATTTTGAAATACACAGAGAATTTTTTCATGTTTAATGCACATACAAAAGGCTTTGATGCTCTGATAAATGTAAATATAAATGCCGGGGAAAACACCAGAGTATGCGATAATACATTAGAACAGTTCCTCAGTTATAAACTCGAACAAGATAAATCGATTACATTCCGGGTTAAAAACAATCATACTTACAGTGTGTATCTGGATAGCGTAAATAAAGAGTGTGATGGTCCTGTAAGCTAATTGTGATTCCACGATATTTTTTGTAGGCTGGTAGTCTGCAGGCAGCTTTTTGTTGCCTGATTCCTCTCACTTCTAAGTTCAGGTATTATTGAATTAGATACTGATACTTCCCACTTTTTTTGCAAGGAATATTGCCATAAATCCGCATTCAATACACATAAAAATCTAGGCCATTCTTTTGTCTGTTCCCTTTCACGACTGACACGTGATGGAATTCTAGCCAATAAAGAATCAAAGAAGACTCTTTAGATACCATACATTTTTAAAAATTATCAGTTAATAATATATTTGTCCAGAAAACATTGATATATATCGAAAGCATATACTAATTATCGTCTAAATTCCGCTATATTTTGCAAGTTTGCCGATTGGGGTCAGATTCATTACCTTGAGGCCAATCGGCATACATTCTTTTTAGTATTGTTTTTTTGAAACTGCCTGATGCTAATTTTCTACAACCTGCGACCTCGTCCCTACCAGGGACACACTATTCCTCTAAGCCAACAAGATTGATTTTATGCGAAAAGTAGATGTAGAAAATTTATGTTCTTTTTCTGGAATCCAGCAGCATTCTTGTGTCCCCCACCGCCATATTGCTGAGCAATTTTGGCACAATCAGGTGAGTCAGGATTTCCTGAATCAGATCTCAGGCTGAATACTACTATATTCTCTACAGCCTGCCACATGATAGCAATATCATATTCGGGCTTCTTGTAGATGAATTCTCCAAGCTCGGAGATGTTCCCGGTAGTGTTTACAAGTCTGGCCTTCCAGTTATGGAAATTACAATCTACCCCACGTTCGAATGCTTTCTGAAGCTTGTAATTTTGAGCTTCCAGGAGTAATTCACCGACAGATACCATTTTATTTACAGTATCCCCGCATTCGGAACTAAAACTGAGAAGCACATCCCATACGGCATCATCAGGGGTTTTCACCATCAGACTAAAACCAGCAGCAAAAGCCCTGGTCTCATCGTATTCAAACTTCCAGATATCTTTATCCCCAATATAGGCAACAGCTGCAGGAGGGGAAATATTTTCAGGATGAGTGTATTCCCATGTAAGTACACAAGCTGCCTTTTCAATAGACCTGATTCCCGGAATATCGCTCGAATTCCAAAGGTCCGGATATTTCTCCATAGCGGTCTTATGATGATCTATCCATATCAGCTTGGACCCGCAAGCCTTTACGAATTCATTCATATTATCGCTTGTAAAATCAAGAAGCCATACTTTTTCGGCTGACCCTATTTCTTCCTCATTCCACGACTCTTTGCCGTAATTTATAGCAACAAACTTTATGGCAAATTCATTCCGACCATAGCAATTTCCAGCGACAGCGGCTGAACAGCATCCATCATTATCGTCATGGTGATAAATTAAAATAGTACGTTTATCATCTGTCATTTCCTTTTCTCCCTTACTCTATAGGATCTCCTGTGAGTTATACCAGTTGTCCAAATACTCAAACCTTCCTAAAAAATGTATATGCAAAATCTCTGAGGATAAAAAGAAAAACTCTGAATTGGAAAATATAGAATCAAGTGACAACAGATTAAAATAACAATATTTTTAAATATATAAGATAATATAAATTAATTAGGAGCCAGAAAGGGGAACAAAACGAAATAAAATGCGGGGAAACACTAAAACCTCTTGCAGGCTTGATGCAGAATTTTATGAAAAATTCTCTGAAATAGAGGCAATATAATGAAGGGAAACGACAAAACAAAGGAATTTTGCAATATCTGTGGTAGGGAACTGTTGGAAGACGTGCTGGTCGTCGATACCAGCCAGGATATGAAACCAATAAAATTTAAGGACGTTCATGGAGATAAGTCCGATCTGATATGCGTTGAGTGTGCAGCTGATTCGATTGAGAATCCACCCTTCTTATGTTCGAGATGCGGGCAGCCAGTCGAACTCGGTGAGCACTTCTATATATTAAAGGTAGGGACCACAAAACCCGGCGGTCCCAAGCTGGACTATAAAGAAACATGCCCTGAAGATAAATACATCTGTATCACATGTTATGAAGAGTTCATGAACCCTGAAGAGGAAGAAGAATAAAACTGAATGAAAGCTTTGTCTCTAAACTTGTTCTTTACTCTACCCTTAATTTAAATCCTCTGGCAGAAATCAGGACAGGCGTCTGAGATAACCCATATATCGAAAAAACAGAACTGATTTATCAGTTCTGGTCATAATTTTTCGTTTGATACAATTGAAGCACAAACCTTAATTGCTTCAATTATTAGGATGCATCGTACAAATATTCCAACGAAAAAATAGGCTTTGAACCTCAATATATAAAATAAAAACAAAAAAAAAGCCTCGGGCGGGAGATCTGCTTTCAGTATACTGCCTTACTTTCACAACACTTGGATTATGTCTATTAATAGCGACGTAATGGAGTAAGGTATATGAGCATATATAAGCATGAAAAGAATTTAAATGCAGTGGAAAAACGGATTAAAAACGCAGATTACAGCAAGGAAAATAAGACCTTAATACTAAAATTTGAAAACTCTCTTTTTGCTGAAGGCCTTAAACCTGTAAGGGTTGAAAAATATCTTGTGCAGCTAAATGTTTTGGCTCAACTTGTTGACAAGAATTTCTCAGAAATGGATTTTGATGATGTTCAGGCTTTGGTTGCTCGTATAGAGAGATCAGACCGTAGTGAGTGGACAAAGCATGATTACAAAATATCAATACGTAAGTTCTTTAGGTGGATGGGAAAAGGCGATCTCGTATCCTGGATAAATGTGCAGATGAGACATAACACACAAAAACTTCCAGAGGAACTTCTTAGTGAACAAGAGATTAAAAAATTAATTGAGGTTGCAGAACACCCAAGAGACAAGGCCATAATAGCCACATTATATGATTCAGGTTGTAGGATTGGGGAACTAGGTGGCCTTAAGATCAAGCATTTAAGCTTTGATCGGTATGGAGCTGTCTTAACAGTTAATGGTAAAACCGGAATGAGAAGAGTTAGGGTAATTTTTTCAGTTCCTTATCTGGCTTCCTGGCTGGATATTCACCCACAAAAAGATAATCCAGATGCTTATCTATGGCTTCTCATTAGAGGCAAGGGGAACGGGCAACCTATGCAATACCAAGCCTTTAGAAAACTGATTATAACCCTTGCAGCAAAGGCTGGAATTAAAAAAAGGGTCTATAATCATCTTTTCCGACATTCTAGGAGTACAGAACTTGCTCAGCATTTAACTGAGTCTCAGATGGAGGCCCATCTAGGATGGGTTCACGGCTCAGATATGCCCAGCGTATATGTTCATCTTTCCGGAAAACAGGTAGATGATGCAATGCTCAGGATCTATGGAATGAAGAAAAAAGAAGATATGATTCCAGAACTCACCAGCAAGACCTGTCCTGTATGTGAAAAAATCAATGGCCCTACTTCAAAGTTTTGCGCCCGCTGTGGTCATCCTCTGGACCAGCAGACTATCCAGGAGATTCATGAAATGGAGAATAAAATTCCAGAACTGCTACAGCTTATAATGAAAAGTGACCAAGCAAGAGAGCTCTTTTCAAAACTAGATAAGCTTGGATCAGATTAATATAGAATTAATATTGCGTTAAACTTTGATTAGTTACTCCATACTGGAAGGATTAAGTTACTAGGTCCAGTATGGAGTTCAATTTTTGCCGCAACCGAAAGAGACGGAATACCTGCGATCATTTGTTTTTAAGTTTTATTTTTGCTTTCTCAAAAATGAATAAAATAGTTATTAGGAAAAGGTATGTTCCTACAAACCCTCCTGCAAATTCGTATATATTATTAGAAGTTCCTGACAATCCCATGATAATCAAAGACAATACTGCGGTGTAAATATGTGTTGACTTTTCCATGTTTTTCACCTAGGTTAATTCTATTGTAATTTAGATTTTTCAGATCAGTATGAGTATGTATCATTTTCTTTCGTTAAACTGCGTAAGAGAGCGTATATTATTAGCCCAGAGCCCACAACAATAAATGCTCCATGGTAACACATGGAGATAAACGAAATTTTTGCTTCTGGTGCTCCAGCTGCAACCATAGAGTTAAGAAGATCGTTTAATGACCCGGATAAAATAAAGTAAAGAAGACCTATACAGAACTCCAGTGATAGGACAATTATCCAAGTAAAAATCATCAGTATCCTTCTCCTGTTTTAAATACTTTATATAGTATTGCCCCTACTCCAGTGCCAAGGAGCATAAGTAAAGATACACCCACACTTTCAGGCAGGAATACTCCAAAAGTAGCAGCAAAAATAATCCCTATAATTACCGGAAGTGCTACATCCTGGGCTTTTAGGAAAGCCATTGAGACAACGAGAAGCCCTATAAATAACCAGAAGAAGTTTCCTAAAATCGCAGTATAAGGGCTACTTATAAAGCCCAGAATATTGACATTCTGCGATTCTGATAGGATAGGGAGGTAAGTATAGTTCATTATTCTCCTCCTACCAGGGTAAACTTCATGATTACCTGGGCAAGTCCTATTAAATAGACGCACCAAACAAGAATTGATAATGGAGTTACTATTAGCCCAGGGATACCTGCCTCTCCAAGAAGTAAAACAAGAGTGATAGGAGCAAACACAAAGATCTTACCAAGCATCCCAAGGGCTCTTGGGAAGTCTCCAAATAAGTAGAGCCCTATATCTGCATTACTGTAACTGATCTTATCTGGAATATTACTGCGGAATTCTTCTTCAGTTACTGCAAGTGTTGATACGTGAACAGGAAATATGTTAAGAGCTCCAAGCAACGATATTGAAAGGTTCGTAATCAGCAGAAATAATGCAATCTCATATATTTTCACTGTTTTCTACCTCCTAATATTGCAAGAAGACCGAGAACCACTACAAAGGCAGCAATAGCTTCTGAAACTCGAAGGAATCCCGCCACATAAAGTCCAAGAGCTAAAATAGATGTTAAAAATGCTCCAATCTTTGAGCTTCGATATCCAAAAAGTAGACCGAAGGTAGCCAAGATAAAGAAAGAAACCACGTTGTACCAATAGTCCGAGACTTGCAGATCAATTAACTGCTGGTCAGACCTGCAATACTCTTGGTGCAGGAGTTCACCACCAGAAGTATTTGCCCAGAATTGGATATAGTACTGCTTTTCAGTACTTGGATAGTTAAATGTAGCAATCCCCTGAGGAGCAATAGAGGATATAGAATAAACCATTTCTCCAGAAGAAGTGTCTGTGATATTGTAAATAAATGGACTATATAATGAGCCTGCAGGGGCCGTCCAAGTCAGTATAACTGATTCATTTGTTTTTTGAATAGAGTAATTAAATCCCCCGTAAACAGTAGAAGGAGGGATAAGTTCTATATCCCCTACTACAAGGCTTACAAAGTCTGTTTGAGTAGCTACATAGGGCCCTACAGATCTCTCTAGTGAGGTTGTCTGTAATGTCAGGTCATAGTTAACGTTATTTTCAAGATAAACTTTGTTCAGGCCGGCAGCGTCAAAGTAATTCTCTGATATTGTAAGCGTGCCTGCGTCTGCAGGTCTTGTAATCAAAAGTTTTGTTTCCCTATATTTGAACTGATTTGTATAGTCAATCAGATTAAAGCTGACAAGAGAAGCCATATCCTCTGCAGCTAAATATGCCGTAATGGTTTCTGGACTTTCAATTATCCTCCATCTGGGAGAATATCCATTTGCATATATTTTAGCTATATATTCTCCTTCAACAATTTCAGAACTTGAGAACTCTATAGACCCTGTTGTAGTTGATTTTGTGATATATGTGGTATCATTGTAGAGATCCACGCTAAAATTAGTGAGGTTTACTCCTGTGGATTCGTTCTTGGCATAGATTTTAGCATATCCGGGTTTGGATGGAGCATTTCCTATTGAAAATGTTCCTACAGAAGGTTCTGAATATTGTTCATTTACCTCATCATAGGCTTGAATTTTCCAGTAGTATGTACCTGAGTCAAGTGTAACATCCCATTCTGCATCTTGTATTGTAGATTCATACCATATTGTAGAGAAGTCAGGATACTTGGATATTACACCATAATACTGATTTGCACAGTCTTCCCAGGATAGGATGACTTTGTTATAATCAGGATAATTACTTTCGATAACAGTTCCATTTTCAGGATAGTATAAGTTCGGAGGTTGATTTATTGGAATTGAGACTATGAGATCATATTGTATACCTGGAGTAAGTCCTGATGTATCTATATATAAAGCACTTTTTTCATGATAATCAGAACCTTTTGCTCTATATGCATCTATTGGAGTAAAAGTTACGTCGTCTGTTGTATATTTTGCTGAAGGAGTACCTAATTTTCCTACCACATAAAAATAGTATGTACCGTCGTCAAGAAATGCTGTAAGAATAGAAGGATTGTAATTTCCTTCAGGAACATAATTTATTGTCACATTCATATAATTTTCATCAAATGTGAAAGAACATTCAGTAAAATCCAAATTGGCATTACCACTTTCATAAAAAGTAATGCCATCTACATAGAAAGCAGAACCACTTGCAGGAGTACCATCCATGAATATTCTGAGTGTTAATGACCCCGTATAATCTATGTATTGAGTATATTCATAATATGTCCAATCACAGGCATTAGTAACCTGTATACCTATACTATCGATAGTTCCTCCTTGTAGATCAATATTAAATTTACCAGATGAACTATCCTTTTTTACCCATGCACCAATAGTATAATAGCCAGGAGTTACACTTACAGATCTGGTCAGTGATGACGTTGCAACATCTCCACCCCTGGCAGTCTGATAGTAAGAATAATCTGATATTTTAGAATCGGTCGACCTGCCGAAACTTTGGTAAGCTGAGCCTGCTAGCGTCCAACCATCAGGAGCAGTGTTAACAGTTCCAGAACTCCATGTTTCAAAATTCCAATTAGAGATTTCTGAGTGCCCCCAATCAAGAGGTAGCCCCGGAAGTGCACTTGCAGTTATCGAAAACAAGATTATTAAAAAAGAGGCTGAAAGGGCTGATTTAAGAATGAACGTTTTTCTCATTTCCATCCTCCGTCAGAACTCTTCTGTCCACTCATAACTCCATACACGAAAAGAGAGAACAGGCAAACAGCAGGAAGGTATTTCCAGGTAAGCCAGAGAATTTTTGCCCCCAAAGCTGCAGTAGGGTCATCTGTAAATGCATAATTCTCGTAAGCCGTAGCTATAACATCATAAGTAGATGCATATAATAGCCCGAAGACTCCAAGCGCTAGCAGAATTATTAACCAGTTATAGGCAGCCATTAGCGCCTCCTTCGCCCGGTAAGCAGGGAAAGCGGGTCTTGGACGTAGTGGGTTTTCTGCCTGAAACCCCAGCCTTCAGAAGACCTAATGATATTTTGTCTTTCTAAGCTTTGGTCAGGATTTAGAACTCTTTTTGATCTGCTAGCAGGAGTATTTCCAGAAATTAAAGGTATGCTGGGACTATTACTAGGACTGTAATCTCGAGAACCATATGAATTATCTGGATATGATGTAAATGGGATATGAGGTATTGGAGTTATAGATCTGTATTCTATAGAAGGAACAGAAGTATATTCTGTGGGAGGGACAGGAGTGTATTTTCCGGAAAAAATTGGATGGAACCCTGAAGGTTGAGATGAATTTTCCAGTCTTTTAGAAGAGTAGCTAGTGCTGATTGGGATTATTCTTCCGGGTGTAAATATAGGCTCGCTATATCCCCTGCGGAGATATTCGCTTTCTTTAAGCAACTCCTCAGCTGATACTGTTCTCTTATCTCTGCCAACTGCCCCTTTTGCGTTTTGTCTTAGTTTTCCAATAGACTCATTTGGAAGGGCCTGATATCTATCAATAGGGACTGCTTTACCTCTGAATTTCGTGTAATACTTTGATTCTGTCCGGACTAGTTCAGTTCCTGGAGGAACTACTATTTCTCTTTCTGCAGCTCTCTGTTTTATCAGAGCTTCAAATTTAGGGGTTACATATCCCTGACCTTTTGGGGCCTGAGTCATAAGGTACTCATTAGTAACTGCTGCTCCCTTTCCCCTAATTCCTTCTGGAAGAGGTCTGATATTCTGAACATCTACCCAGTTTGCAGCTGGTCTTCTTGAAGGTTCTCCCCAGCCAAAGAGTTTTACTTTCGGGATGCCTCCTTTCTCTGAAACTCCAAGGAAGTGTGGAGATACATCTGGACCTAAGTGAAGTCCTACTACGGAACTGCTACCAGGCTGTGCAATAGTTTCTGATGCAAAACGTTGAGGGGTTGCATGCCATCCCCCCGGCCCTTCAGTACGAGGGTATCTATAAGTAGACGTTTCAAAATCCTTGATTAGTTGACTTGCAGTTGTACCTTTAGGTGCAAGTGGAAACTCCTGTGTACCTGATAGGACTTCAGGCCGGATTACCTTCTCAGGAGGAAGGTATTCTTTACCTACTACGCTTGCCTTATTTTTGGCTGCACTTCCTAGTTTTCCAATTGCAGCCATCCCAAGCATTTCACCTGCAAATTGTGCAGGGCTCTCTTTTGCCTGTTTATAGAGACTTCCCGCCACAATTCCAGCCCCTGTCACAATACCATGGGGAACTGACCCTGGATCTTTAATAGCTCCCTCGATTCCTACAGGAAGCATCCCTGCCATACTCACAGCGAGTTCAGGAGCATTGGTTAAACCTCGGATGAAGTCTTTTGCTGTACTTTCCGGTACGGGAGATAAAAGAGCTTCTTGTTTTGCATCTATCTTTTGTGCAAGTTTTTGCGATTCTTCGTAGACTTTCCAGGTCTTGAGATCATCTTTGGAGATAGAAGGCTTTTTGATACTGCTTGTATCTACTGCTCCTCCCATCCCTATCTCTATCCCAGTTGCAAGTATATTAGAACGTTTTTGTTCGCTCTCAGTAGGAATTTTTTCAATCTCGTATTTTTTTCCAGGAACTATTAAGTTTGCAAAAGACTTTATTCCAGAATCAGCTATTCTTCTAGCTTGCTCAATTTTTGCTTCCTGATTTGCTGCTACTTTTGCTGGAGCCACAGCGGTTTTAGGTTGTTGTATTGCGTCTGCTGGAAGCCCATTCTCATAATAGAACCTGTTTCTTATGAAGATCCTAGATTGCTGACTTGAGCCTTTACTCTGTGGTATAGAAACAGGTGTTGAATCCTTTGCTACTGCTGTTCCTGTACTGGTTGCTTTATACTGCGGGCTATACTTGCTTACTTTTTTCCCGCTTGCTGAAGTCCCTTCCCTGCCTCTAATCGTCGGTCCTGTTTCTGTAGGCTGCTGAGTAGTTACTCCTTCTGTACTTTTAGGAGCATTTTCAATAGCAGAGCTTGAAGCGTTCTTGTTGCTTGCAGATGATGGTTTTGTCACTGCTGTACCTGTACTTGTGGCTTTATATTGGGGACTGTATTTGCTTACTTTCTTCCCACTTGCTGAAGTTCCGTCCCTGCCTCTGATCGTTGCCTGTCCTGTACCCATTCAATCACCTGTAGATCGCATATATCGAAAGCTTGGATTCATTCCCTTCATACCCCTCTAGGTTTCCTGGAAAAGTCCCGTAATCAGCTTCCTGAAGGATATAATTCTCCCCGTCTGCAGGAACATTGATCTGGCCGTCTCCCTGGACTGCAAGTATGTAGTTTTGCTGGTCCTTTGTATCAATCCGAATATCATGAGGAAAGGCCAGAACATTCCAGGAATCTCTTACAAGCTCAACCTCTTCTGTGATCCCTAGCAGATCCCCATTTGCTGAGTATATCGCTCCTCTAACGTATGTCGCATCCGTTCCGGCATCGTTTACAAATACAGCAATGCCTGCAACGTTTTCTTCGAATTTTGTTGAACCGTCCAGATTGGAAATGATCATGGTTCCCAGCCCAAGAACTAGGACCGTAACTAATACAATAGTAGAAACTTCGTATAGTTTCGTTTCAGTCCCTCCTGATGAAAATCAAGCAGATAAACACAGCTACTATAACCAAAGGAATCATTACCGCAAGACCTGCAACATCTGCCCAGTTGCCGTTTAAATACCAATCATAATTCGAAGATCTGGAGGGATACAAAGATCCTATCATGTAGGCCTCGCTCCCTATTGCTTCATAAACTCCAAGCTGGCTGTTTCCAAATCCGTCACTGATTACGCGATCTATGGGAGTTCCGTCCTTCGTGCAAGTAATCAGGAAGTTGTACACCTGGTCTTCCAAGACTGCTCCGGTTTCAATGAGAAAAGTATATGTCTCAGAGTCGTAGCTCAGATCTGCCGCCGGGTTATTGGATTCAAGAGAGTATTGCAGGAGAGAAGATGAAAGAATAGGATTAAGGTCTGCTGTGTAAGTGATTGTTCCAGACCCATAACTGTTTAAAGGTGAATATCTGACGTATATCGTGTATTCAGTGTCAGTTAATGTTTCTTCTATAATCGTTGTATTTTCTGTGTATCCTACATTAGCTGTCACATTAAAAGGAGTAACAGTTTTTGTATAATCTCTAACAGTAATTCCATCAATTTCGACTTCATCTGGAATATTAGCAATTAGAGAATTAAATGCTTCACCGCTGTTTTCATAGGGTACCTGAATAGTTCCGGAACCATTCAGATAATCCGAATATGTACTATCACTGTTGGTTTTTAGTCTAAGGTTCTGAAGATTATCATAATAAAGAAGTGCTTTTTCTTCTGCTGATAGAAGCCTGTTGTATATCATTACGTTGTCAATATAGCCATTGAATGAACCCGAACTGTAGCCAATATATAGATAACTTGTGTGCTGAATTAGCGCGCTGTCAAGTTCTCGTGACCCTACAAGCTGGTTATCAATATAGACGTTCAGTGTTGGTGTTTCTCTGATGTACTCTATCAGTATCATTCTAGTGGTGTTAATGCTGGAAGTGTCGGGTATTGACCAATATTTGAGTCCTGTCTGTGTGGTATGATCTAGATTGAATCCTCCAACAGATGTCAGGTATGGTCTGATGGACATCGATCCTCCACTTCCAC
The DNA here is from genome assembly GCF_000969965.1 of Methanosarcina sp. WWM596. Taxonomy (GTDB): domain Archaea; phylum Halobacteriota; class Methanosarcinia; order Methanosarcinales; family Methanosarcinaceae; genus Methanosarcina. The sequence continues at coordinate 2,690,269 of NZ_CP009503.1, read as the reverse complement.
CATGCTGGTAAAATATTTGGGACCCAGTATCGCCACTTGAATTCAATATGAATACCCAGGTACAGCTATTATTTTCAACTGAAAGAGAAGCACTATTTGGTATTATTACTCTGTCATTGTCTCCATCAAATAATCCCGCTCCGTTATATTTTCCTTCAGTCCAGTTCATTCCGTTTTCAGCAGTTCCGTGATTTCCGTTGCCAGAGAAGTCTTGAACTAAAGTTCCCTCTCCTTCATCAAATCTCCACCATGCTACGAGTCCATTGGTAGGAATGTCATAAGGTCCTGTTTTGTTGTAAACCGGATCAATGGAGACTTCAATATAGTTAACATTATCAGAAGTGAAATCTGATCCTAAATTGAAAGTTTGAGATACTGGATAGGTTAATGTTCCTACTTTCCGGTACTCTCCCAGGAACCCGCCTATTTCAATTTCAGAAAAAGGTAAATCCTCTAGATACACCCATCCGTTATCATTTCGGACTTCCTGCAGCCATACAGCATCAGCAAGACCAGCATCATTATAATGGGTTATTTTGATTAAGTTATCTTGAAAACCTGGTACCTGCTGGATGTCTCCATACTTCAATTTTATACTGCGTAGTTTATGCTCTTTTTTGTCAATATCAACTAATCGAATTTTACCCTCCTTCGTTTTTCCGCAGACTATTGTACTACTGTCCAGATTTGCATAGATTTCAATCTCTTCGTTCAGATCCTTTATCTGATGTTTGTAAAGCTGTTTTTCCTGTGCAGTCTTGACTTTGCAGGGTTCAACAAACTGTTTTTTACTCTGGATCTCCTGAAGACGAAGCTTTGAGAGGTCTTCGTTGGTCAGTACTCTACTGTTGTCCTGTTTTGCTGCAGCTGTAGCCGATAGAAGAAATATGCATAAGATCAATATTGCAATAGTCTTCACTCGCTGCATTCTTCAATGGCCCCTCCTGATATTTCTATAAGCTTTTGTCTTACCCCCGTGAAATCCAGCTTTCCGCTTTCGGGTTGCAGCAGTTTGTTAGTTCCTTGAGTCTCATCTATACCTGCAGCTGCTTCTATGATCCCCGTTCTGTGATCCCGTTTAAACTTGAGGTATTCCTTTTCAAAATCTGAAGGCAATTCTGGAAAGTCTTCTACATAATCGGGTTTTACGAGCTTGAAAAGAGCTTTATAACTTCGAAAAGCAGTTTTTGCCTTTCTGTTCTGGGAAAGTCTGATGATCTTTTCCCCGGAGAAGTATGCTACATGATATCTGAACTCAGTCCTTCCCTGAGCAGGGTGATGGATGGTAGTGAAACAATATAGCAGACTTTTCACTCTTCTTTCCCGGATATCTGGAACTATGTCCCAAAATGAGGGAGATACAAGAATGTCATAGTGCCGGCAGTCCCTTTTGATCTTAAATATTTTCTGGGCAAGGGCTGAATCCCTTGTGTTATGCTGCTGAGAGAAAAGAACCGTAACTGCTTCATCATACCAGGCTACTTTATACGGTATATCCTGGTATTTCAGCATGAAATTGATAAAGGAATGTTCAGAGTCTCTAAAATCATATATCATCCCTTCTTTTAGAGAGAATTCAGGGTCCAGTATCTTTGCCAGCTGGGCTGCCAAAGTGGATTTTCCGGACCCTTCAAGACCTGTAACGAAAAAGACCCAATCCTGTCTTTTCTGCTGGCAATAGCTTACAATTTTTGCAATATTCGCTTTAGTGATTGCAAGAGGTTCCTGCTTTAATTCAGACTTATTTCTAGCCTCTTGAACGTATTTTGCGAAACTCATCCCAGGGACCCCTCCCATGCATTGAAAGCATTCATAAAGTAGCGGGTAATTGTCGGATCATAAATTCCATCTTCTTTGAGTTGCTTTAGATAGTCCTCAAAAAGATTCATAAACAGGTTTGCATTTACTGGCTCGCCCTTTGGACCCTGTAGGTATAATGAGATGTCCTCTTTCTGAAACGCAGCTTCTATATGGCTCAGAAGTTCTGCGTTTTTAGTCAGAATAGCAGTCATGTAGAATAGCTTGAAAAATGAGTTGATGAAGAGGATATAGCAATCTTCGGTTGCTTTTGAAATGCCCTGGAATCTCAGGCAGGTATAAAGATCCCCTTCTAGATCTATGACTTCTATGACTCTCATTGAGATGTCAAATCTGTATAGGGACTTGGAACCTGTATTGTTGTACCTACTATTTTGGTTGTAATTGTCCTGGTAATCCTCTGACATGCTTAACCCTTCCTTATTACCGGATAATTCTCATATGTTAACAGTTGAAGGGGATACTGCGTTTGCCAGACCTGATACAGCTGCACCGCCAGCTCCCCCTGCGATGATTTTCCAGAATAGGGCAAAGCCGATCAATACTATTATCAAAACTATTGCATATCCAAAGATCTGAGGTAACGGATTTCTCATACCTCTTGCCAGTTCTGCAGCTCTTCTTTCTATCCTTGCATCCACGTAATGTGGATTGATAGCAGCTGCGTACTCATACAGTGCAGAAACATCGTATTCCTCGAGAATTCCAGAGTTAAAAGCCCTTTCAGCAGTTTCTTTTATTTCTTCTTCAGGAAGAACGTGGTTTTCCTTGAGTTTTTCAGCTGCTTTGGAAGCCTCTATTGTCGGTGGTGTAGCGTGACCCTCATAGGCAACATATGCAGAGACTCCAGCGAGTCTGGTGGCAGCCTTTGGATTTGGAAGAAAGGTTCCGTAATTTTTAGTATGCATTTCCTGGTCTGCATAGATAAAGCGGATACCACCGTTTAACATCTTCATGATAAGAATATTGCCCTTTTTCAGCTTGGCAAGCAAGAAAGGAACAGATACAGGAGCTGTAATCATAGCAAACACTAAGAAGATCATTAGGATTATGAAATTGGAAAATATGGATACATAGAAAAGAGAGAGCAATTGCATTAGTATCCCCTTCCAAAGAGTTTCCTCATTCTGTTCCATATGCCTCCAGACCCGGCAGACTGCATACCTCTTACATCTTGTTGCAAATAGGTCTGGTTTATGGAAGTAGCCAGCAGCTTTCTTTCCTGCCCTTCTTTTGCTCTGCAGGCTTCGGTAAACACAATAGGTCTGAGATGAGTGAATACTGACTCATCTTCCCAGGTGAAGAAAGAAGGAGGTTTTGCCATTATTGTTGCGGTCTTAATGTCATCAAATGCTGTGACTATGTACCGAATATCCTTCTCTGTAAAGTTTGAGATTGCAAGATTTTTTATAAACGCCGATGTGAACAGCTTGAAATGAGGAGGTATGTTTTTCATCAGTTCTTCTTTGTTCAGAAGTTCCTGGATAAAGTCTAGTTGCTCACTCCTGAACTGCAAAGGACGTTGCTGATTGGGGTTTGTAGGTACATATCCTGCTGTAAAATAACTCTCCGGAATTTCGTTCAATTGAAGTCCTCCAGGATACTTTTTGATTTTTCAAATATGATTACAATTGTTAGCAGGATGCTGACAAAAAACAGCAGAGCCCAGAATACCGCTATCACATAAGCTTCCCAGCTGTGTAGTGCAGCTAATTCTATCCCACCCGAAGAGTATCTAATATCCCAGCTAGTAGCGAACAGGATTATTGAAAGGATAGTACTCAACAGTGTGGGGAATGCTGCTATTTTCTGTTTTGTTGCTCCCCAGTCATACAGCCCAAGAATGAGCATGAAGAAGGTAATAGTTGAGAAAAAAATGTAGAGGGAAGTGTTCATTGATCCCCTCCTTAGGCTGCCCTTGAGAGCAGCATAACAGTACCTATTATAACAACAGCTGCAACCACTATCAGAGCCACAGGCAGCAGGCCGAATGCGTCCCAGGCTGTACCGAAAATTGATGTAATAGTGCCGTTGCTTACCTCGTCGGACCCAACCACATTAGGCTGTATCTTTGCAAGAATCATTGCACCTACACCCATTACAACAGCGCCTGTAACAACTACCAGAACAGCATCCATAACACCCATCGTTCCAGCTTCATTCTTGCTGAACTCGTTCATTTGATGCCTGATAATATAAAGCTCGTTTAGCATCTCGTCTGCTTGCTTCTTCTTACCAAACATTCTTGCTGTGAGGCAAGCACAAACAAGTAAGAAGAACTTTACTAAGGACTTGGCTTTCATCGACATTAGGTCATACTCCAGTTTGTGTATACTAAATAGTATATGTTATATTACATATATCTTTGTGAATAATGATAAATATTATGTGATTGTTATAAGCATTAATGCGGTACTGCTGCCGCAGGAGGGCTTCTGCAATGGGAAACAAAAAATACGGCCAGATGGTCTATCTAAGGGTTCTCGTTCCGGAGAAATTGAAGGATGATGTACAGAAAAAAGCTAAAAAATACAAAATGAGTGACTCTGCTCTCAGTCGTATTATTTTAGAAGAAGCAGTAAAACAAATATGAAGCTAAATATCAGGACCACAGGAAGAATACTTCTCCTTGCAAGCATGGTATCTATTTTTTGCTTGGCTTTGTTTGTCCTTGTTCCTCATGAAGAATACCAGGAGTATGTAATCCTGGAACAACACCAAACAGATCTATTTGATCCGGAAGGGGGACTGCTGCTGAAGGTTAGCCAGGATAATTCTCAGGAGTATATTTATTTCAAAGACTGTGAGGTTCCGGAAGGCCTGCAGCCAGGAGACAAGATCCGCATAAAGTGGATATCCACAGCTGGAGAAAAAAGAATAGATGGAGTATGGCCAGCATGAACTTTAGAGTAAAAACATTGAATGAAAGAGTATTAGAAATAGGAAGAAAAATCGGATTTGAAAAAGAACTGACATTAGAGACAATTCCAGACAACATAAGGAACCTAACTATTGTAGGTTTTGTTTGTGTGTGGATCTCCTATTTCCTTAATATCAGTCCATTTTTTTCATTCATCATATATGGGGGAGGGATTGCATACAACTTTGGTAAGTATTGCAAGCTCAAGAAAATTAACTGAAAAATGGAAAAAAAGACAAATTATAACAGAAAGAGATACCAATAGGTATCTAAAAGTATTATTTTTTAAGTAATGTTGGTATTATTTTCTTAATCTAACAAGGAAGTTCTCTTTTTTTCATAGTCCTTTTTTGATATTATAAAGAAAAACCCCATGCAATTAGCTGTTTTTTAATATCTCTTAATTCCTCGTCTGAAAAGGCGAGCCCTTGATAGTGGCGCATAGAGGTTAAAGAATCGTGACCCTGTCTTAAACATACAGTAGACTCAACAACCCCGGAAGCAATTAACCAGGATTCCAATGTTTTTCTACTTGATTTTGCAGAAAGGCCATAAGGGTTTATGCCTGCAGATAGAGCCCATCTTTGAAGGTTCTTATTCCAGGTACTTTCTAATGGAGGTTTACGGGCCTGCCAGAAGTCCTTTAGAAGATAGTTGAACATTGAAGGAAGAGGATGAATAGTTCTTTCTAACTGTCTTCTTTTACGTTTCTTCTGGGCTTCTTCCGGAAGATGGATTAGATTTCTTTTCTCGTTATACCAGGCAGGATTATCATAAAGCCTTAAAAGCTCAGCGTATCGCATCCCTGTAATTAATAGAATATCTAAAATTGTTTTGTGCTGATCTTTTGGAATAGCCGTCTTTAATGCTTCATATTCTTTAGGGGTAAGAATTCTTACATCTTTCACATAGAAATGTAAGACTTCAGAATCTTTTTCATAACCTGATTTGGGATATTTCACCAAAAAATCACCAAAGTAATATATACACAGATTTTATTTAAAGCTGTGTATATTGAGTGTTTTTGAGCCAAAATAACCTCATAATTATATCAAATCATGAAAAATGCACAGGTTTTCCTATAAAACCTGTGCATTATAAATTCGCATTACTATATCCCTTTTCCTCATTACAAAAAAATAGTATTTTTGATACATTTTTGTAATATTGAATTGTTTTACATTTGGTGTTTTTATGTATCAAAAGTGTTTTGATATTAAATCTCCTGATGATGAATCGATAAAAGTTTGGCGATTTATGGATTTTGCTCAATTTATGTCAATGTTGAAGGAACGTGCTCTATTTTTTGCGCGATCTGATAAAATGACTGATACTTGTGAGGGATTATTACCGGATGGATGCCTTGAGAGATTACGTATAGCTTCTCTTGTTATAGCTGATGAACTTGGGAATGGGACTTTAGCTGATAAAGCGATGTTTAATATGTTCGATAGTTTTAAAAAGGATAAAGAAAAATTTTTTATAAATTGTTGGTATGCTAATGAATTTGAAACATTTGCGATTTGGGATATGCACTTGAAAGGTGAAAGGGGAGTATGTATTCGATCCACTTTTAAGAAGTTAACTGAATGCTTTTCGAATGTTGAATATGACGTTCATATTGGAAAAGTCAAATATGTTGATTTTAGACATTTTGATCACATTCTTCGTCCAAATAATGCTCTTGTTAGGCATTTTTACAAACGACAAGGTTATAATTATGAGTATGAAATTAGAGCAGTTATAGAATGTACGAATATCAGTAGTAGTGGATTTAATGTAGGTATTTCTCTTGAAAATCTGATTGAAGATATATTAGTATATCCTAATGCATCTGATTGGTTTGTTAATTTGGTGCAATCTGCGTCAGACGAATATGGTTTATGTGTAAAGGTAAAGCCTTCAGAGTTATCAGATAATTTAGTAAGTACATCGAATAATCCCTTGGGTTTATGGGCTCACAAAGGTTTTGGTTTGCAGTTTAATATATCAAAACAGGATAAGCCCTAAGAAGCTTTTAAACCATACTTAATTTTTCGCGATACTAGTATTGCGATTCCCAAGTATGTACACAAAAACTGACTTTTGACCTGTTTCTTGACCCTGAATTTTTCAATAAACAAGGAATTTATTTTGAAATTGAAGCACTAGGTAGCGAAGGTTACTGATTTGAAAAGATAAGTAGTTGTTAAAACTTCTGTGCATTATTTTGTATTTTTATTTAATCTCCCTAATCTCTCAAGAGCTTCTTCTGAATACTTTCTTATATATGTATTTGTATCAGGATCATTAAATATTCGAAAAAGAGGATCAACTACTCTTGAGTCTCCACTCTGACAGAGAGCAAATATTGCAGACTCTTTGACATTTACCTCAGGATCATCTAACATTTGAATAAGCAGCCCAACTGCTCTTGGATCTTTACTCTGACCGAGAGCAGATACTGCAGTTTCTCTAACATTTGAACTAGAATCGTATAGCATTTGAGTAAGCGGATCAAATGCTCTTGGATCTTTTCTCTGACCGAGAGCAGATACTGCAGCCTCTCTAACATTTTCATTATCATCATTTAACATTTGAATTAGTGGATCAAATGCTCTTGGATCTTGAATGCAATCTTCAATCATAGTAAATTTTTCATCATTAGTTATTAAGCCTGCCACGTTAGTTAATATATGAAAAGAAGAGTTCATAATTACAACTAAGGATATGAGTAGTGAAACTAAAGAACCAAATAATAAAATTTTAATTTTTAATTCTAGAGGGTTATAAAAACTTAAAATCAAAAGTATTAATCCATTAAAATACATAATGACAACAATATTACAAGATACATTTTTAAATGGTGGTTTTAACACATCTGCAGCTAAACTAATATTCTTTTTGTTATGCTGTAGACTTAACGCAAAAATTGCAACAAACACAGCATATATTGCGGCTACAGATTGCATTACTGTTGAAGGAATCCAAAAGTAATTCTGTAGATCCGAATTCTCACAATTCGCATTTTTATTGCCTAAAAAAACGATACAAGTCAGTAAGATAATTAAAATTATAAACTTTATTTTGAACTTATCTAACTTGTATTTCCCCATAAATTTCCTAGTACATAACAATTTTTTAAATTATTTTAATTACAAAAATTGAATTAAGTGTGGTACATGAAAAAATGATGGATCACTCCTTGCAGTTAAATAGGGCTTTTATAACTGCATCCTGCGTAAAGCTCATAGCCCAACTTGCATTGGAATTCAAAATTGCAAGTGGCGACTCATAACTTTTATCAATCTTCACTGCAACTAAACCTTTTTCTAATTCTTTTGCTTTGTTAATTTCCCAATTGATCCAATTTATATCACCAATCAATACTGAGTCCTGATGGCGTTTATTTGCTTCTCTGCCTATTATTACAAGAACGCATGTGGCTTCGTTTATTTTTGCTGTAAGTCCTGCTTTAATTCTGCTGACGTTATCACTGTTAATTTCATGAGCAGTTTTATCGGAAAAATTAAACTCAAAATTTGAGTTTGCATCCCAAGCTTCTAGTAAAAACTTATAGTGCTTGTCATTTTCATAGTCAAAACTAACAAAAACTTTCTTCTTAGCCATTATTAACCCTCTTTTATGGAAATGTTATATTCTTCAAAAACATCATCAATAGTTAATAACTTATTAACTTTTTCTTTTATTTCAGAAGGGTCACTATATTCAGAACAACTGTTAGGAAGTTTATATATTATCTCCAGTTTATAATCAGTTATTGAAATATCAAAATCTGTAGAAGGATATTTGTTTTTGCTGCTATCTTGTCCATAAAATTCCCGTTTCCATTCTTGGAGATTGTCGCACAATATAAGCAAATAAGCAACAGGATGATCTTTAGCGTGAAGAGGCTCTAAGTCAAAAGATTTTATCAAATGACCAAAATAGTTATGTAAAAAAATCGCACTTGCTGCATCAACTATTGGGTAATAAAAATATGCAGGATTCCATTTTGTACTTTTCACTAAGTAATGATACCAACGTAGCATTATTACAGAACTGTACAGTCCATGATCTATGAAATTGTCCTCTTTCATAGCTTTCATAAAATAATTAATGTTATTATTCACTTCATTGAAATTGAGGCTGAAACTGGTAGTTATTGATTTGGAGAGCAGTCCAATTGCATCACTAGGAAATTCCTCTTTATAATTAGGATACTTTGTCATGAAATCTTTTTCATACTTAGGGTCTGGATTTATTGTTGGAAGTTTTATAAACTCTTCAAAATTACATAATTCCAAAGTTACTTTTAGATTATCTGTTTTTTCTTTAGGGTAGCTGCATATAAAATTAGCATAATTTTTTATTTGTTCTAAAGTAATTTCTAAAGGGTATGCGATATCGTGAAACAGAGATGCGAGTCCCCATCGATAAAAAAATTCCTCATTATTTGTATCATAAGGGTTAAGATACTTATTTTTACAAAGAGCATATTCTTCAAATGTTTTTTTATATTTTGAATTCTGCTGATAAATCGCTATACCAATTAAAAAGACAAAGGCACTATGAACATAATGATCCCTCTGTTTAGAGGTCAATCTTCCTGCTAGTTTTTCGAAATTTTTCATTTTTTCTATAAGTATTAAGAATGGATTTTCTTTTTCGGATGTACCTATCCAATAAGCCTTAAAAAAACTTTCATATACTTTATAAGCAGAATCTACATCTGCTGATTTTAAAAAATCACGCACTGCTGTAATAATTTCTTGTTTGTATTCTTTGTTGTTATTGAGATCTTCGTAAATTTCTAAATCATTAAAAAAAAAACAAACATATTGCTCAAAGGAAGTTTTTCTTTGTTCTGATGTCATGCTACCTCTATAAAAATAAAAAAATCTGTTCAGATATTCGTCTTCTCTAAGCTAAATTTCATATCAATGTTACTTTTCTAGATTGACTCTGTACCTTTTTTCCTCACTAAAAAACGTTTTTTCTGGCTGCTTTTATTGTTACCCACCTGAAAAACCTTAGATTTATTGAATACGTATATTTAAAGGACTCTAAACAAAAAATAGGTGTAGGTTTTTACATGGATTCTGATTCATCAGACTCTTTAGATTCTTCTTCAAAATCTTCTTCAGGATCATACAGATATTCTAATTCTGCTGATTTATCAGAAGGGATTAAAATGACAGTATATTTTTTAAACGGAGTTTCACTTTTTGGTGGGACGATATCAAATTCACAACCGAAAGGAAATTCTTTGATTCCTTCGTAAAGGAAGCATTTAGCTATTTCTGCAATTATGCCTGAAGGGATTTTATGATTATGTTTACCGTATGAAATTTTCCAGATATCCCCATATTCTATTTTTAGATTAACTGTTTCTTCCATGGTTACACCTAGATAATATTAACATTGATAACTTAAATCTGTAGCTCTTCTAAAGCCCGTCAAAGGCTTTTCTTTTTCTTTCGGCTTATCTTTCAGCTCAGAGTCTGATCCCTTGCAAGTTCGCAAGAAAGTCCCCGCAAAAAAGGCTTTAGCTTTATCATTGTTTTTCTGGAAAAGCCTTTTACCTTCTTTTCCTACTACACTCACCCGAGCCCAGAATCCTTTTGTTTCATGCTTTTCTGGACTCTGTTTTATATCCCTACTTGCAGACCAGAACTGAATATTGAAGGCCCAATATAGAGCCCCAGAACGGGGAGACATGGATTTTTCAAGATAATCAGAGAGAAAGCCGGCTGGAGCTTGGCCACCCGCTTCTTTTGGAGGTTTACGCGCCCAGGTCCAGCCCTCTTTTGTCTGGGTAATGGCGCAAATGTTCATCACCGGGCCACCCCCGTAGCTTACCCATATCTTTTTAAGAAGCTTTATAGGCATTATCCAGTTAATACCAAAAATTACAAGATGGAAGTGCAGCCTTCCGTTTTTCTGGAATTCGTTTACTTTGATGTAGGTTAGGCCCCTGGCAAGTTTAGAGTTAAGAAGATCACGTAATTTACCCCAAGCTTCACGCATTTGATTGTTAACTGTTACGAGGTCGCCAGCGCGAGAAGGAGCAGTAAGGGTAAGAAAAACACCTTTTAGATGTCTATGGTTTACAAAATCCCAGGTATCCCAATAGGCTTTTTTGTTTGCTGCCTGGCGTTCCACACTTGTGAATCGGGTTTTATAGGGTAAATGGACTTTACTTGAAAAAATAGGGTTACCGTCCATGCTATGAACCATTTCAATATTTTCAGTATTGATCCTTGAAATGTATTCACTGAAGCCCTGTATAACTTCAAAATAAATATTATTGGTATAGATGAATTCTTTTGTTTCACGGTCCATGTAACCGAAACCGTTACATCGGCTGAGTTTATGAAGGGCTTTCCAGCGTTCAGGGTTAATATTTTTAAGGTCTTTCAAATTTTCTGAGTGTTTATAATTTTTTTCGGATTTATTACAGTGTCGCCCGCGGTCGAGTTCGGTCTTCTCGGAAACTTGCTTATCTTGGATCAAGGTAAGTGGGTTTAGAGGATTAGCCCGAACCCAAAGAATAGAATCTTCCCTACCCACCAAAAAATGGAGCTTACCCGCTTGCGTTGTTAAGAAATCATAGATTCTTTTATAAATTCTTTTTAAAGATTCTTTAGGATTATACTTCTCTTTAAGATATTTAGCTAATTGGCTAACGCTATAGGGTTGCTCGCTAGTCATTCCATAAAAATCTGATATTTGCCTCTGAGTGAGCCCTGGCATAATCTCCCCCCGTAGTATACTGGTATAGTTCGGTCCCAAAAAAATTGAAAAAAAATAAGGAGAGTTATACCCGCAGAGCCTCAGCTATCGAGATCTGACGGTAATGCTTACAAAGATCTCCGCAGCCGTTCCGCGTGAGTTTGTGCAGGGCAATATCTATCCCGCAGCGAGGACAGGACAGATAGACCCACTGAGGACGCAGGAAGCCCCGCAGATTCAGCCCGTCTTCATGGTCGTAGCTGTGGATCTCTGCAGAGCCCAGAAGAGCCCCGCAGGAAGGGCAAGAATGAGAAGAAACGCGGACCCCGATAGATTCGTATACAGCATTGACAGTAAAAATATTTTCAATGCTTCGGGTTTTTATCGTGGGAGGGCGGGAGGGAAGAGCATGTTTTACCTTTTGCCAGCACTCCGGACCATATCCCCGGCTTTTGCTCTTGTGATCCCGGAGAGAACGCCCGCATCGAAGGCAGCGAGTATAAAGGGGAGGGTTCACAGGCCCACCCCCTGAACCCTGAGAGTTTCCATAGGGATAGAAAACCAGGTAACTGGCCCTTTCAGACTGAATCTTATCGGAATTTTCAAGGGCCTGATGTTTTCCAGCTGCCAAAAGAAACAAGGTCCAGATTCAAAGAACGAGGCTGGAGCAAAATGGTACTTTTCACAATAAGCAAATACCTCGTATGTTTTGATCTTGGTACAATTTACGAGGGTTGCAGTAGCTACCAGAGCCCCCCGAACATCTCCGGATACATAAGGACCCTGATAGAAAGAAGAGTCTGGACCAGCCCGTAATGTATCCAGAATTGAGTTTATACGATCATTGTTTTTTTGGTCAGGCTTACGCTTGCCTGCATAGATCCCGATTTTTTGACCTATGTACTTTTCAGGGGCTGGATAATTGCGGACCTCGAAGCACTTGTATTTTTTCCTGATTGCGTCAGCATATTCAGGCCAGATAATGAGACAAGGCAACATTATACCCGCCTCCCTGCGAGATTATGGAAATGGTGACGCGGACCAGTCCGGAGAGTTCCTGTACCTGTGGAATATACATCTCTGGAAAAAAATAAACGTCCAGATCTTTCACTTTTTGCATACTGTTTTTCATGGCGATGATTGCGCCAGATGTACCTGAAAGGCCTGTTCATGCGAACCAGCCCCCTTTTCTATAAACTCGGTGATAAAAAACCTCTATCTCGAAGTATAGATTATGAGGATGATTCTTGTTATAAACTCTAAATGCGGCTTTTACCTGGGTTTTTTCATCTTCAGAAAGAGCCTGATAGCTGTGAGGGAGAAGGCCAGATCTTTTACCTTTTCTAGCTCGTGACTTCATGCTATCGCCGCCTGAATTGCCGATTTCCAGCAGACGCTTTTTATTCCGGTAAAATCTGGAAGGTCAAGAGCCGAAGCAGGGACCCTGAAGTATAAGAAAGGAGTTCCGTCTTTATGGACCACTAGGATGTATTCACCTTGATTTTCTATGAGGGTCTGGTGCTGTTCGGCTGAAAAAACGAAACGTCCGGATCTGGTCCCGGTCCCATGACTTTGGTCTGTCACATGAGCTTGGCAGGACTTGATTTCTACGGGCTGCCCGTTTATATGGAGGTCAATTATTCCCCTGTAGTCATATTGAGCACCAGGATAAAGGGTTCTGATAATTTCCTCTATCTGGCAACCATTACGAGAGGCAAGAGCGTTTGATTCGTAAGCCACTTAGACCGCCCCCTCGTCCAAGGAATCAGAGAAATATTTAGCCGCGATTTTTTCATAAGATTCTTGTTTCTTAGTTTCCCACCATACAGCCACAAAAGCGGAAGAATTCGTATTATATGTCTGTATGATATTTCCGGCTTCATCAAGGACATGGAGTTTTGAACCGTCTTCGACTACCCTATCATAATAGATAGGTTCCAGTGGGTCACATCTCCAATCAAGAGCTATGGATGCAGGGCGAGCTCTGGATAGAAGTTCTTCTGGGTAGCATGTTACCGGGACCAGGACAACAGCTGGAAGATATTTTCCATTCTCATCATTTTTTATGCTGGCCTCAGTATGGACAATTTCCATATCTGCCGGATAAAAGGTGTTTGGACCCAGATTCAGGAAAATTGCCTTTTTCCGGCTCACTGCTCCACCCCCGAAAACAGGCTTATTATCCCGCACACTATAATGGCTCCAGCCAGACAGCAAATGTACACAGGAAAAATAACCATATCTAGAAGGCTCATATCCTCACCTCCGGAACCTGAGCCTTCAGAGTCTTTTGTTTCTTGGGTTTTGTAAGGGATAGTTTTAGTTCTGCATTATGGAGAGCTATGAATTCTCTACACCCTTGTTCTGATTCTTGGTACTTGCAATCTATGCAATATACAAAACGTCCTTCTGCTGTGCAGCCTATGACCTCTCTCATATCTGCACCTCCTCAAAAAGTAAATAGATTGAGAACATATAGTTCTCTGAGGGGTGAATCATCGGCTCTTTGCTTGGCGGCTGGTGCTCGATCTTCTCACTCCTCATCTCTGCTCACCTCCGGACTCGAGGCAAATTTTTCATTCTTTTCGGGTTTCACCTAACAGGCCTCCATGGGTTTGATTTTGGTCTCGAGTTCGAGGTTATCTGCGAGGTAGACAAAACCGTCTTTTCCGAGAATATCGTGCTGAACGCCGTTTGGGTGGAAGTTCCGGAGGCCGTCAATTTCTCCTTCTAAGTACATGCTGGTTAGGACTGCTCCGAGGATCATGCTGAGGACATTAGGACACCAGGAAACAATATCTACAACTTTGCGGGCAGTTCCCGGGCACTTTACTTCTTCGACTTTTTCTTTTACCCATTCGACAATAGCAGGATAGTCCTGAGAGCTTACTTCTATCCTGCCGTTAGGGGCATGATAACCAATGTCTGAAGGCAGTTTGTTTAAGTCGATGCGGACATATACGTTTACAGGTCTCGTTTCTTTCTGTTTCATTCTTGTATCACCAATTTTCATTTTTTATCTCTGAGTTCCTTTGTGGCATGGTGGTTGAGACGGCTGCCACAGGCCATCTGCTGGGATATTTTTTCCGCAGTCGTGACCAGCTTTCAACTGCACGGTGATTTATTCCGGGCCGCCTCCGCAGATCATCTTACAGAGGTTGGAGAACAGCCCGAGGGTTGCATGGTGCTTTGTGACCTCTTCACTTATCCCGGCAAACTGCTGGACAAGAGGATTTTTTCTGAGGTCTTCAAGACTGAGGTTTTCAGGAGTAAATCCTGGATAAGAAAAGGAATGTGTGGCAAGTTCTGCGCTCATGCCTTTACCTCCCACTGCTCTAGCTTCCATGTAAAAAACAGGGCAATTATACAGAACAATCCAGCCCAGGGAAGGCTAAAACCACCGATGCCATATGATAGGGTGAAGTGTTCTGTAATAACGAGAGAGGCCATTCCAGCGAATATTCCCGCAAAAAATACATATGCAGAAAAAACGTAGTCTTGCAGGGAGTGAATCATCGGCTCTTTGCTTGGCGGCTGGTGCTCGGTTTTCTCACTCCTGATAACCTCTTTTTTTTGCCACAAAGGCAGGCCATTTGAGGCAGGTTCAGGCGTTGATTCTATCGCTTTCTCTTCGGTCATGCGAGCACCTCAAGCGCAGCTTCTCTCGACTACAACTTTATCTTCCTGGTCAGCAAACTTGATGTAGTCACCAGGTCTCAACGCTAACCTCTCGCACAATTCTGGAGGCAATAGAATCTGCCAGTTTCTCCATACTTTTGATTTAGTCGGTTCCATTAACATCGTTCCTCTTATCTAATGTAGTAATTACTATATTGTATAGTAGGATCTATACTATACTATTTATACATTTCTGAGGAAACTTAAGAATAAAGTTTAACGACCGGAGATTGTAATGGCTGAAGTCGTAAAGAAAAAGGAGCAAATTAATGCAACTGTATCTCCTTGGATCAAAAAACGATGTTTAGAATTAGCTGAAACTCCTGAGTTTTCCAGTGTTTCTGATGTAGTTTCCCAAGCATTATCCGAGTTTTTCGGGAAATACGATTACATAAAAGCCAAAGAATCAAAGGAAAGAGAGGATAGAATTCCTGATTTGCTTGATGCTCTCATGAAAACTAAAGAAGGTCAGGAATGGCTTAAATGCATTTTTAAGACTGAAAAAAAACCAGAGAATAAAGAGGATAAGTCACGGAAGGTAATTTTAGACTAATTTTAAAAAATATCAACGTCTTGTTGCAAATTCTATAGTATTAGTGATGTAATTTGTTTAATTTTAGAGTTCAAACTTTTCGGTTATCTTTTACATTGTAAGAAAGGTTATTGAGTTATATTTATTATGGGGTTGACTTAAATGCTAGATGATACAGAAACAAATGCGACTAATGAAACAAATTTCCGAAGAACTGCTGCTGAACTAAATGCTCTAGCTTCTAAATTCTGGCCTCCTGAATTAACAGAATTAGCGGCAGAAGTAAGTGTAGTTCCTCTTTTATTAGAAACACAAGATCAATTTTTATCTATTCTAAACATAAGTGTTCCTGATATTGAGAACATATATAAAATCATAAACTTATCAACTCTCCGTCCTAACTTATTTCTCAAACATCTTTCAGTACTTGCAGATTTTGGTGGGGAAAAACTGATGCGGTTAAATAGAGAGTTTAAATCTTTATTTCCTGAAAACAAATTAAGATATTTTGTCAATGGGAATTTACATGAATACACTTTCAGTGAACTTCCCATAAAGAGTAATTTAAACAATGATAAGCTTGGAATCTCAAAAAGTAAAATTTTCGATAACTTCGAATTTGATAATCTTTTAAAAGATGTATCTATGATACTAATTTTTGGCAGCGAATGTGAAAATCCAGAAGTTTCGAATTTATGTTCAACATGTGAAATTGGGAACTATCTGGGAAGACCAGACGAACTAGAAAAATTTGTCAAACAAAGATATATAATTGTTAGTCGTATCACAAATGGCGCAAAAGCAAATGACTTGGGACAGATAGCACAGGATTTTGTTAAAACGTATATCAAAGAAAACTTACTTATTGAAAATAAAATTGTTGTAAAAAACGGTTCTCTACCCGGAGTTACTCAAACATCTGATGACAGAGACTCTAGTTTTGATGTAGTTGTTTCAAATGGTGTAAAATATGTCGGGATTGAAGTAAGTTTTCAAGTTACGACAAATAGTACTATCGAAAGAAAATCAGGTCAAGCACGTACACGTTATGATCAAGCAGAATCTAAAGGGCATAAAATAGCATATGTCATTGATGGTGCAGGTAATTTCCAAAGAAATAGTGCTTTGAGCACTATTTGTGAATACAGTCACTGCACAGTAGCTTTCTCTAGAGAAGAACTTCATGTTTTATGCAAATTTCTCATTGGTGTTTTCAAAAATTAAAATAAATTGAACATATCAAATAGCTAAAAAAATAATTTTAAATAGGACTTACGCACTTGAAGTACAAAATCAAGTACAACAGACATTGTTATCAAATGTGTGTTTTAGAGAGTTGAAAGTTCAAAGCATACTGATTTTTTAGTTCAACCGCGTAAGTCCTATTAAATTAAAAAATAAATACGTGATACTTTCTACCACGGTGTATGTATATGCATGTTTCTGAAGATTCAAAGCCCCTCAAAACTCAATACTATAAAGTCACTGATCCAAATGATCTCGTAAATAAAACCGCGAATTATAATGAAGTTTGTATCATTATACTACCGCCAGTAAAACTTGAAGAAAGACATAAACCAATAGCCAATATTAGAGATTTATTTATTGATATAGCGGAATCTTTAGGGCCTAACTCCGTACTGGTAACTGTTGGGGAAATTATTGACTTAGTTCATGTTCATGATGCGGTATCTAGCAACTTAAGGTATCAACATTGGATTAGTATAAAAAGAAGTGAAATTTTATTCGATGAGAATAGAGAACTATTACCTCACGAGCATTTTGGAGCTTTAATTCATACAAAATATAAATCTCCTTTGAAACATAACAAGACCAGAATTGCCTATAGTTATTGTCCTGTGTGCGATAAAACTACTAAAGATTATGGTGGTAAAAAACATACATATCACGAGGTAGGCACTTTAATTTCAGATATTTGGCGGGATATAAGCTGTGATTTGGAAAGTGACATCGAGCCAGTAGTATCTCGTTTTAGTGATCTATTGGGAACAAGCACACATAACGAAATGTTGTGTTTAGATTGCAGAAGTATAAATTTTAATCGAAATTCCATTTTTGAAAGTAAATGTGATTTTGATTCTAAGCTTGTTGAAAGTAAATTAGATGATTTTTTAGTCAATAGGATAATTCATGGAGATGTTCTTGAAAAATTAAGAGAAATTCCTGAAAACTCAATTGACTTCGTATTCGTTGATCCTCCATATAATCTTAACAAAAATTATCTCAATTACGACGATGATAAAGATATTGAGACATATTTTCAATGGTGTGACGAATGGTTATCTGAGCTTGCTAGAGTACTAAAACCTGGAAAGACTTTAGCATTACTAAATATTCCTTTATCATCAATTCGACATTTTCTATTTCTGGAATCAAAATTATTATTTCAGAACTGGATTGTATGGGATGCTTTATCATTTCCAGTTAGACTAATTATGCCTGCACATTATGCAATTCTATGTTTCACTAAAAAAGAATCTCAAGGATTGCCAGGTTTAATTGGGGAAACTGGAGACGAATATAAACTTTTTATTAATGATTATTACAATCCTCTGAAGCCATTAGCTGATGGTTTTTGTATACGCACCTCTTGCATTAAAAAAAGAAAAAAACTTAAAATAGACGATAGGGCTCCTTTAACAGACCTCTGGTGTGATATTTATCGACTAAAACATAATAGTTATAGAGTTGATCATCCATGCCAATTGCCACCAAGGTTAATGCATCGATTAATTTCGATTTTTACTAAGCCAAATGAAATTGTATTAGATTGTTTTGATGGAGCAGGAACAACAACTTTAGCGGCTCACCAATTAGGAAGAAGATACATAGGTATTGAGAACTCTAAAGAATATTATAATCTAATCTTGAAGAGACATGAAGAAATATCAAAAGGTATTGATCCTTTCAGAAAAGAAAAAAGAAGTTTAACTTCAAAGAATAGCCCTGTTCCTAGGATGGGTGGAATCAAATATAAAGTCCCTAAAAAAGAATTGCAACTAGAAGTAAAAAGGGTAAAAGAGAAAATAGGTCACATTCCAGATAGAAATGAATTAGTCAAGTGGGGAAACTATCCAATAGAATATTATGACGAATACTTTGCTAGTTGGGGAGAAGTATGTGCTGCTGCCAGAACTACTGGAATGACAGAAGAAAGACAATAACATGACCAGTTCCAAAACTTAATACCTTTCGTCTTCTTTTTATATTTTATATCTGGGCTCATCTTAAATTTACATTTATTACTTTCACCCTGCTTAACTATTTTTTATATAATTGAGGATGTTTTACTTTTTCACTTATATGGGGTTAAAAAATGTTTATAAAAGCACATTGTTCAGTTTGTGGTACTGATGTTTACCATAATATAAGGTTGCATGCTCTGGAACATTTGAATTTTGAAGGGGAAGGACAGGCCTGCAGGTATGCAGTTGAAAGTATTGAAGTAGCTGATACTCTTACAGAAGAAGAGCTTGTCCGCAATGTTTTGCAGGGGCTCGCGAGAATCATTCATGACGGGATTGAGGTGAAAGTTCTTGCCGGAATCCTGAAGGAAAATTATGGGATTACAGGGATCTGCTGTAGGGAACTTATTGAGAGGATTCAGCTTGAACTTGATATGTATTGTCCGGATAGGAAGAGACTTTACTTTGTGGACCCTGAAGAACCTGGGGAAAAAGAGAGCTTTTTTTAAAAAAGCATTTTTACTTTTTTGAAAAGAGAATTGTAAAAGAAATAATAAATTTTTTTGGAAAAAAGAGTATGTTTTTATCAATTAATGCCTTACTTGATTGTAAGGCATTGTACTGATAGACTTAAGCCTCGGGCGGGATTTGAACCCGCGACCTCGTCCTTACCAAGGACGCGCTATACCCCTAAGCCACCAAGGCATTGTTGCTGTAAGAGCATCTCCAAAATATCACACCAGAGATATAAAGGTTTCGACTGAACCGGCTGCAGACCGGGTAAAATCCTGATACATACTAAAAACATAGAGATTTGTCATTAAAAATGTGGAGAACTGGCAGAGGAAGTTGCCGGTTTCTTTAAGATTTATTTTTTGAGATTTCAGGCTGGGAGTTAAGGTCTATTAGAGATTCCAGCGCTCATCGATGGGGAAGCGTTCATTGATCCACATCAGGACGTTGTTGTCGTGCACAATTTTATAGGAGCGGGAAAGGACCGGAATGCCATCGAAGGTGGTTTCTCCTTTCAGGACTTTGAGTTCTCCCATGTCGCGCCTGGTTTCGAGATTGTGGTTGCGCAGGATCCTGCCTATTGGGATGTCTGCTCGCATTAACTGTTCCTTCATGGTTGCGGGCATGCGCTCCAGAGGAGAGAGTGACCTTGCCCGGACAAATACGGAATCCCCTGCATAGAGCAGGACTGTCCTGTTATTAACCTCGCTGCCTTCTTCCACACCAAGAAGATCAGCCATTTCCTTATCGGCTTTGATTATGTACTGAGACTCAGTTTTTACATTTACCGGTTTTCGGGTCATGATCTCGAGGAGAAAGGTTACGGACCCATCGGTCCCACAGCAGACCCGGAGGCAGGTGGGAATTTCGAGGCATTTCAGTTTTTCAAGGAAATCTACTTCCAGAGCGATACCTCCAGGTAAGGACCATTGAATGTTTTGATAATGTGAAATAAAAATGAGAGGTCAGGAGTTTATCCCTCTCCAACTTCTTTTTTAGCCTGCTTCAACCGCTCTTTTGCCGTGTAGCCGGTGGCCTTTAAGAGAAAATCCCGGAAGACCTTATTAGTCTGCAGGATCGTCCCATCATCTTTGACAGTGACATCGGAAACCGTGTCCACAAAAAGCATTTTATTTTCTATCCAGACCGTTATCTTTGACATTGCCCCATAGGAAGTTTCAATATGGTCCCCATTACGGGAGATTTCAGTAGGGAAGCATTCCTGCATTACCGAGTAGATTCTATCAATTTCAGGTTTAAAACCGCGCTTTAATTTATACCGCTGCATTGCTTATCCTCTTATAAGATATTTTCATCTCAGATAAAGTTTGCTTAGAATCAGTTTGCCTGAGGCGTCTCCCCTGATTCCGAAACAGTAGGACTGAAAACCACAGAATAGGTGCCTGTTTGAGGCTATAAATTCCCGCAATTCTGCCCTGCTTATAGTTCCACTGATTATTAATTTTAATATTAGTTTGAAAACCATTGCTAAAGTTATTATAAATAAGTAATTGTCCGGCTTCTACTATTTAAATTTCCTTAGCCTAGATGTAACCTATAAAAAGATCCCCAGCTTAAAAAGAAGGATATTCAATAAAAAATAGGAAGGTCCCATTAAAAACAGGGATCTCCAGCTTAAAAGTATCCGCGGGGCAGGTAATGGCCCGAAATCCGATCAATTTTAAAGTACATTAAACTTAAAAAAATCACAGGGGAAACTGGACATGGTAAAACTTCCTGCAGATGTAAAAGAAGCACTTGCAAATCAACAGGTTGCCTCCCTGGTAACCGCAGACAAAAAAGGCGTTCCAAACGTATGCCTAATGGGTTTTGTAAAAGTAAGGGACGACGAGACTCTTATCATGGCAAACGTTTTCTGGAAAAAGACCGAAGCAAACCTGAAAGAAAACCCGAAAGCTGCCCTCAGCGCTTACATGCCACCCATGAAAGCCTACCAGATAAAAGGCAGTGTAGAGATGATCGACAATGGCCCCCTTCTGGATGAGGTTAAAGAATGGGTAGCTTCCAAGATGGCAAACCTCAAACCAAAAGGTGCAGCCCTTCTCCATGTAGAGGAGATATACAGTGTTTCTCCCGGCCCGAGTGCAGGAGAAAGGATCTCATAAGAGTTTTTCAAGCAGGCATCTCAAACGTTTTTCATCTTTATTTTTCATTTTTCCTGAAAGAAAGCTTTTTGGTTCAGAAAAAAACTTTATAATTTATTTATATATAAGAATCTTACTTTTGTACCTGATCCTTATAACTGTAGATACAACTCGTAAGAAGCAACCATAAATATGATTATACTTATCATAGTTCATGCAAAAAAGAGATATGACTGGCAAGCCCTTCTCCAGATCATAAAAAAGAGATTATAACATTACTTTGAAATCATTCTGATATACCTTATCAATTACTTTAATATATGTAGACAAAATTTAATTCGATTTAACCCGATTTGAATTAGCTTACTATCTGGAAAATAAGATCCAATAATTGCAATCAGTAAAAGAAGGTGACCCCTGGTGCACAAAACACTCAACCTTGAAGATTTAATCGACAAAAAGAAGAGAGAGAATATTGAGACAGATGCCGATCTGGAGTATGAAGAACGCTACGACCTGATTATCCCCCCTGGAACGGTTGTGTCCATCATCTACGATATCGTGGAAGAATATGGTCTCGAACCCGTAACACGGAAGATGCCTATCAATATTGCAAACAGTGAAGAAAGGGAAATTCTTGTCCTTCGTGGCCCACTTGAAAAGGTTCAGGCTGCAGAAGAATTTCTCTATAAGGAAATGGAGGCCTGGATCGAAGACAAGTAAACCTGCACAGGCCCAGTCAGAAGAGAATAAAAACCGTAGACGCAGGTGCTGGATAGGTAAAATAACAACTTTTCAGCAAATAAACATTTTTTATTTGAAAGAAGTACCACAAATACAGAGGGGTTCCGATTATTCGGAACCGATGCCTGTAATACTGTCTTTAGAGAAGTCAAAAACAGTTACTCTGCCTGTTTTATCGTACATATCGAGTTTTGAGCCCTCTTCGATTTTTCCTATAACTGCAGTTGTGAGCCCTGCCTTTTCAAACACATCTACACACTCTTCTGCTTTTACCGGGTCTGCAGTAAATAAGTAGCCTGTTCCAGGGTGCACTTTCAGCCACTGTTCAAAGTCCACATCCACGGGTCGGGGAACTTTTTCCAGATCCACTGAAGCTCCCACCTTGCTCGTCTCGCAAAGCATCCCGAGAGTCCCTATTAGCCCTGGATTACTGATATCCTTACCAGCGGTTGCAAGCTTTCTCTTTGCTATTTCCTGGGTTACAAGGTAGCTTTCCTTTACCACTGAAGGCTCTTTGAAAGAAGTCGTGTCCCAGCTGTAGGGGGAATTTGGACCGATTTTTCCATCCATGTCATAGGCTGCAATTACCAGATCTCCGGGGCAGGCAGTATCACTCCTGATTACGCAGTCTCTTTTGACAATCCCTATGATAGCAACGGAAAGAGAATTGTACTGTGTATCGGGATGAACATGCCCCCCTACTACAGGAACTCCGAATTTCCTGACCCCCGCGGCCAGCCCTTCCATCAGTTCCCTGCAGGCCTTAGGAGAATTCGCAGAGGCAATGTCCACCATGGCAAGAGGCTTTCCGCCCATAGCTGCAATGTCATTTATATTAACGACAACCGCCCCGTACCCTGCCCACCAGGGGCTTGCATCCAGCAGCCTCCCCCATATGCCGTCTGCTGCAAAGAGGATAACGTCATCTCCTCCAATATCGATCACTGCAGCATCGTCCCCAAAATCAACGATAGCATCCCCATATTCCGGGCGGACGGCTTCGAAGATGGAAACTATATCCTCGATCTGTTTTTTTCGGGTAACCCCTTCGAAATTCTTTATCCTTTCTGCTAGTTCTTCAAGGTTCAATCAAAGGCTTCCTGTTTGTTTTTAATTGTATCACTGCTGGTTAAACAATAAATTAACGGTATGACCACAATAAGCAAATTAGCAATAAGGCCAGAATAAACTGATAATATCTAATGTCAAGGTCGCTATAAGTTACAGAAACTAATGGTAAAGTCCTAGTATTTAATGATAAACTTATTTCAGGTCAATGCGAGGATTATAATCAGTACGTAATT
The DNA here is from genome assembly GCF_000969965.1 of Methanosarcina sp. WWM596. GTDB lineage: Archaea > Halobacteriota > Methanosarcinia > Methanosarcinales > Methanosarcinaceae > Methanosarcina. Next base: position 2,666,735 of record NZ_CP009503.1, on the reverse strand, counting down.
CGGGTTATCCTTTATCTGTTTTTTCTTTGTTTCAGGAGACGAAAGCGACAGCTTTTTATTAAATAATTATATCCTAGTATGTCAACCTAATATAATTTGAAGTATATAAAAATCTCAATTTGATGAAATCAGGAGTGAAAAACATGGTAGCTAAAATCGATGCAGACGCCTGCACAGGCTGTGGAAGCTGTATAGATGAATGTCCTGCAGCTGCAATCTCCCTCAGTGATGATGATATTGCAGTTGTAGACGAAGATGAATGCCTTGACTGCGGTGCATGTGAAGATACCTGCCCGAATGGGGCAATCACAATCGAATAAATCTGTTCAGTAAACTAAAACCTTTTAAGCAGATTTATAAGCTGTTTTAAAAAACCCTTTGGCGGAGTTTTTCTGACTCCGCTCTTTTATACATATTTTTCCTGTATTTTTTCCTTTATTCTTCCTTTATTCTTCCATTCCCTTCGCAGTTTTTTTCATCTCTACCTCGGTCTGGATTTTGATGAGCTTTCTGCGCTCCTCGCTCATCTGGGTCATGTCCTGATCAATATAGCCATAGGCATCAGCCCTACACTGCCTGCAGTGGCGCATCTGCCTTACATAGGGTTCACAGGCGTCCTGTGCCGCCTGCCTTTCTTCCGGGGTCGGGGCTCTTATGTGAGCGAAAGCCCCCTGGGGGATCAGGGGCATGATATTCATTATATATACGTCTCTTTCCCGGATCTTTTTTGCAATTTCCATCATGTGCCGGTCATTGATCCCCGGTACAAATACGGTGTTGACCTTGACAATGAGCCCTGCTTTTGCAGCAGCCTCGATACCTTCAAGCTGGTTTTTTATCTGGATTTTTGCCCCTTCGACTCCTTTGTAGGTCTTGCCGTGGTAATTTATGTGATCACAGATCTGCCCCTGAATTTCGGGGTCAACAGCATTGATGGTCACTGTCAGGGTCGCGACTCCAAGCTTTACGAGCTCCGGGAGTTTTTCTGAAAGCATAAGTCCGTTTGTACTCATGCAAAAAGTAATGTCCGGAAACTCCTTCCTTATAAGCCGGAGGGCTTCGAAAGTCTCTTCGTTTGCCAGTGGGTCACCGGGCCCTGCAACGCCAATCACTTTGATAAAGGGGTAATCGGAAAGGGCTTGCTTTACTTTTTCAAGGGCTACGGATGGTGTTAAAACCTCCATAGTCACCCCCGGTCTGTTTTCATTTATGCAGGCAAAGTCTCGGACACAGAAGTTGCACTGGATATTGCACTTTGGGGCCACAGCAATGTGCATTCTCCCAAATCTGTGCCTGGCCTTTTCGCTGTAGCAGGGGTGCTCAGCTATGATTCTATAACGTTCTCTTTCAAAAGTTATGTTTTCTTCTTCGGACAAATATTTTCCTCCGGCAGTTAAAGGTCCTGGCGCAAGGGTTCGGATGCGCCCGGGAAGAGTAAAGAAAATGTGCTTTCTTTCCAATTATGCATTATTATGCATAATATATAAAGCATCCTTTTTTGTGGCTTCAAAGCTTTTTCCAGGTGCCGGATATTTAGAATGTTTACTTATGCAGCTCTTCTATAGAAAAGTTGAATTTATCCGGCTCAATACTGTATAAAGATGAGCCGAAGAATTAAATGTACCGAAAAAAATATGCACTTTATAAAAATTGGGATTCTTTAATCTGAATAATTCCTGTTTAAAGATAGAAGATATTCCTGTTTAAACCTTCAGATAGAAGATATTAGACTTCAGATTTCAGTCTAAAATCTTCAATCTGATTTTCTCAGTCTTTTTCTTCCTTGTCGTTTTCGGTAAGGATCTCTTTTGCTTTTTCCATCTCTTCTTTTGTCTGGATTTTTATAATATTCCTGCGCTCTTCGCTCATCTGCGACATGTCCTGGGCAAGGAGTCCGTAAGCATCGGCCCTGCACTGTCTGCAATGGCGCATCTGCATAACGTAAGGCTCGCAGGCTGCCTGAACGTCTTTCCGCTCTTCGGCTGTGGGGGGTTCAAGGTCTGCAAAGGCACCCTGGTTAATCAGGGGCATGACATTCATAATATAAACCCCGAGTTCATTGAGTTTTTTTGCGATCTCGACTACATGTTTGTCATTGATGGTCGGGGTGAGCACGGTGTTGACTTTGACAACAATTCCTGCATCAACAGCGGCTTTTATTCCCTGCAGCTGGTTTTTAATCAGGATCTCTGCAGCTTCAACTCCCCTGTAGACCTTACCATGGTAGACTATATGGTTTACGATCTTTGCCTGGATTTCTGGATCAATTGCATTTACCGTAACCGTTAGTGTGGAAACTCCCACGCGCAGCATGTCCTGCAGTTTTTCGGGAAGCATGAGTCCATTTGTACTCATACAGAGTGTTATTTCAGGGAACTCTTTTCTTATAAGTTCAAAGGTCTCAAAGGTTTCATCATTAGCCAGAGGGTCTCCTGGACCTGCAATTGCAACGACCTTGATGAACGGATATTCTGCCAGGATCTGTTTTGTCTTTTCAAGAGCTTCCTCCGGAGTCAAGACTTGACTTGTAACCCCTGGCCGGCTCTCGTTTACGCAATCGAATTCCCGGACGCAAAAGTTGCATTGAATATTACATTTTGGGGCCACAGCCAGGTGAATTCTCCCGTATTTATGCTGGGCGTTCTTGTCGTAACAGGGGTGCTCTGAAATCTTTCTCCGGAGCTCTTCCCCGAGTATGGGGCCGTTATTGGGCTTGTCTATAGATTGGTTTTTTTCTGGCAAATTATTCTCCTCCGTTCAGAATTTAAAAGTGAAGTAAAATCTCAGTAAAAGGGGATATTAGGATATTTTAAGCATTTATGATGCAGACCCTTGATATACATTTTGGAATCATTTAGAGGTATCTTTAAACCTTTTTTGTAATATTTTTAAGACTATTTCTTAACTATTGCGGAATCCGATACGAGTAATAATGCCTGATCTATTCGAATATACCTATTCAATCCGAAAAATTATCCAGTTCGCACCACTTACCTTTTCCTTCCCAGACTCTCACAAGAAGAGGAAAGCCGAACCTTTCCAGAAGTTTGGAATGGATATGCTGGCAGAGATGTTCAGCACTGGGGAACTCTATGATGTCGTTTAACAGGGTATGGTCATATCCCTGGAGAGTTTCCTTTATGCCTTTTTTCAGGTCATAAAAATCAATTACCATCCCGTTTTCCCGGACTTCTCCTTCTACCACTACCTCTATTTTGTATGTATGACCATGTACTCTTCCGCATTTCCCGTGTCCTGGAAGGTAATGGGCGCTGTCGATATAATCAATAATTCCCAATTTCATATTTGTCATTTTATTAACCCCTTTTTGATCTAACTACTTCTGCCATTAAACCGTTTGCTGTCTATTGATTCTAGTTTTTCTTTTTGAATGTTGTTCTAAATTTAATCTGATCTTCTGTTATGGTTATAAGCACCCCCACATCCTGTGAGTCTGAGGAATGATTCGCGTGTCGATTAGTTCAAGCAGGGTTTTCTGCAGTTTTATAATGGCCTGCACAGAGGCCTGTGTAAACCGTGAGGTCCTTACCGCACTACCAACTGGCGTTTCTGGCTGGAGGATTATACAGGATACATAGGAAGCTATTGCTTCTGCAGCCAGAACCACAGTTTCAGGTTTTGTTTCCCTGCCTACAACAATCTTGCAAAAGCAGTCTCTTGAACTGTTTTTTCTCAAGAGCCTGAAGCACTCAATCGTATTTTCCACATGCACCTCCCGGGCCTCGGGGAGAATTTCCCTGAGAGCTTCCGGAAGTTTAAAGTCCCCTGCAACATATGCGATATTTTCACGTAACTTCCTTGCCTGCTCCGGCAAAGTCATATTGGATTCAAGGTATAGAGGTACGGAGAGGTTCAGTCTTTCTATGAAATCTGCATGCAAGAGAGGCTCTCCTCCTGTAAGGGATACAGAATGAAGTTTTTTGAAAGGCTGCAGCATGGATTCCAGTTTTTCTACACTTAGGGGGTTTGGGACCTTTTCGAAAATACCACTTCCCTCGACGATTTCATAATCGCAGGTCCCTGGATTTCCAAAGTTCGTATCACAATAATTGCAATTAAGGTTACAGCCTGAAAACCGGACAAAAGCCTGCCTTGTACCAACGTGAGGACCTTCTCCCTGTACTGAGCAGAAGACCTCTCTTATGGGGGTGGCTTCATAGCTTGAAAAGGACATTTATACCACCCCCAGCGGGCGAGATTTTCGGAGATCCTTTTCGATGTCCTCAAATTCCCTTACGTAAGCTTCCCCTATTTCCTGCATGAACCGCACAATGCTTTCATCGTCCCCTATTCCGGCTTCTTTCAGGTTTCCATATACATCATGGGAAACGTTGATCCCGAAGTGGATCTTCTGGGAAACGGCAGAGGTGCTGGCAATTGATACAGTCAATTTTTTCCCTTTTAGGAAAAGATCATCTCCTCCTCTTGTGGTGTGGATTCCCAATCCAACAAGGTGTTCCCTTACAAGGGCGGTAAAAAAGCGCTGACGTGCATAGACCAGTTTAAGGTCAGTAGAATCAAAATGTTCTATAATGAAACTCACCATGTCTTCGGACCAGATAGACTCGTTTGCCCTCCGGTCTTCAAGGTCAATCATGTGCTCGATTTTTACATCACATGTACCTCTGAAAACAATAATCGAGTCTTCCTGCACTCCGAAGCTGTTGTATGCCCAGAGGGAATAAATCTGGCTCCCGTCGTAGTCAAATTTTTCGGGTAGGATAATGCACTTCATAGAGATCTCCCTGTAACTCTTTTTGTAACGCATTCTATTGTATTCTATTCAGTGTCATACTCTGTAGCACTCTTTCTGGATGATTTTTCAGATTTAGATTCCAGACCTTTCCAGAAGCGGGTCTTTTGCACCTGCGTTTTTAAATGCTCTGGCTCTTCGCACACAGCTTTCACATTCCCCACAGGGAGATTCTCCCCCGTGGTAGCAGCTCCAGCTGTATTCCAATGGTGCCTTTACTTCAAGAGCCTTTTTTACGATCTCTGTTTTTCCGAGTTTGATAAGGGGAGCCAGTACCCGTACTCCGTTATGAGTTGAATAAGAAAAGGCGTGGTCCATTGCCTGTACATAGTCCAGGGAGTTGTCAGGGAAGGTCCCGGCTTCTTCTCCATTGAAACCCACCACCAGGTAATCACAGTCTCTGCTTTCGGCAAAGCTTCCTGCAATATTCAACATGACCCCATTCCTGTTCGGAACCCAGACAGCTTTTGCAGTTGCTTCGGTAATTGCGGCAGGAGCTGCTTCATCAATATCTTTAAAGGACAGAGCAGGAACGTCCTCTTTCCTGTTTACGAGGGATGTATGGGTTATTTCTGCAAGCCAGTCTAGCTTGATGACCCTATGTTCTATTCCGAAATGTTCACAGACCTTTCGGGAGTTCTCGATCTCCCGCCCACATGCCCGCTGCCCGTAATCGAAGGTAAGTGCCATCTCAATTTTCAGACTCTCAGTTGCAATCGCAAGAGCTGCAACCGAATCAAGCCCACTGCTCAGAAGGGTTATAGCTTTCATTTTTAACTCACTTACTATAATTTTATGGGAAATTTCCCGATATTGGATGCTCGTCCAGGATGGGAGAGGTATTCTTCAGATATTATTTCGGTAATACCTCTAACTTATATTTAAAAATAACTGCCTTTCTGGTAGGAGCATCTCCCTTTCTGAGAAACCCGGGGCATGTATTAAATATTCAGAACGTCTAATATTAAAGGAGGTGGGATTACTTGATAGGAATTATTTCGGATTCGCACGATAACCTGACAGCTATCCAGAAAGCTGTGGATTTCTTCAACAAAAAACAGGTAAAAGCTGTGCTGCACGCAGGGGATATTATTTCTCCTTTCACGATAAGGGCCTTTAAAGAACTAAGTCCAAAACTCTATTTTGTCTTCGGAAACAACGACGGAGACAGAGTAACCCTTACAAGATGGTTCGAGGAAATAGGAGCCGTCTCTTGCGGGAATTTTGGGGACCTGACGATTGAAGGGATGCATATTGCCCTCCTGCACGGAACAAACGAGGCGCTGGTCAAAGCCCTTGCCAAGTCCGGGGATTTTGACGTAGTGATTCGGGGCCATACCCACGATCCGGGCGTTAAAATGATCGATGGGACCCCTGTGATAAATCCAGGGGAATGTTCAGGGGTGCTTTCAGGAAAAGCCACTGTTGCAATCCTTGAGATTGCAAACCTGAACGTTGAGATTACAGAACTCAAGATTGACTGATCGTCCCTCACTTATATATAATTATTACATAAAAAGAAGAAATACCCTCATTTTTGCCTGTTCAGGTCTCTCGAACACCGGAAAACTTACCATGCAGGCAGCTTCAACTCTCACCTTCAGGAGACCGGATATTTATCGAGCTGCTGCTGCGCACAAAGGAGTTGAAGCAACAGAAAATGCAGCCTCCGAAAGCTTCAGAATTATGGCTCTTGATGGTTGCACTGACAGGTGTGATACAAAAAAGCTCGACGAAGCCGGAATACAGGCTGATGTTTCCCTTATGGTCACGGAGCTCGGGATTGAAAAAACCAGACCTTCGGATGTAAACCCAGAGTATATAGAAAAAAATTATCCGGGCTATAAAAGAATTAAATCAATTATATGAATTTGTGATTTTATCTTAATCTTTATTTTTTAACCGGGTCCCTTTACTTTTAGTATCCCCTTCTGAGAATGTCTGTCAGTTCCTCTGCATGCGGCATTCGTTCTTCTATTTTCGTGCAGACTGCATCGATATCATACTCAAGTCGGAAGATTTCAGTTTCTCCGGTTTCTGTGTTAAAGACTGCACAACTTGCCCTTGTGTCCCTGTCTCTTGGCTGTCCCACAGAACCCGGATTTATGATTGTCAGGTTTCCCAATTTCCTGTTCATGGGAATATGTGAGTGCCCGACTACGAGGAATTCGGCATTAACAGGTTCCATCGGGTCTGCAAGCATTGCCATGATATCTTCATCCGAAGTCTCAGGCTTTATGTATTCAAACATAGACCTTGGGCTTGCATGGGTTAAAAAAAGCTTCTTTCCATCGATCTCTTCCTTGAGGACGAGAGGAAGATTCTGCAGATATTCCATATATGACTTATCGAGAACTTCCCACGTATATTCCCGGGTTGCGATTGAGAGGTGCTTGTACTTATATCCGCACTGGCAGTCCATCTTAAAGGCAACAGCGTTGTCGTGGTTGCCCCGGATAGTGGGAATTCCTTTTTTTTTCAGGAGGTCTATGCATTTGTCCGGGTCAGGCCCGTAGTCCACTATATCTCCAAGGCAGATTGCCCTGTCATGCGGAACATCAAGGACTGTCTGGAAGGCTTCAAGGTTTGCGTGGATATCGGCTATCAACAGGACTTTCATGTTTTTCTCCTTTCTAATAATAGGTTATAGTTTCTATATGGCTAAAAATTGAAATGGCCTGGTCTAAAAAAATGTGGGCCTAATGATCCTTGTCTACTGATTTTAGTCTGTGGATCTTCAAAATGAGAAAGAAAAGAGCCTGAAATCCGAAAAATTTGTTTCAGTCAGGCAGCCTTCGCATTCCTACCCCCATTACCAGTAGATTTGTTTCCATAGGGGGATGGGTCCAGCCCTCAGGTGAGATGGTCTTTTTATCAATGGAAACATCAACCTGGTTTCCACTAAGACCGCAGTCTTTCATATAGTCCGTAACAATCTTTTTTCCGAGTTCTGTTGCTGCGTTCAGGGCTTCTGTGTATGAATCAAACCTTAGCCTTCTTCCGGGCGCAAAGACTAAAAAATCAGCATCTGGAGACACCAGGCGTGCAGGCCTGATCAGAATTTCCACTCTTTTGATGCCTTTTCCTGCAAGAGCTCCTACTGCGTTTCCTACTTCGGCATGTTCGGGAACGAGAATTTCAGCGTCTATGAATTCTTCGAGTTCTTTCCTGTGCGCTCGCACAGGGCCACCGAGCAGGACAACAGGGATTCCAAGCTTGAACTTTGCAGGGTAGTTTCCATCCAGGATTTTTTCAATGGCTGTGTATGGCACTCCTTGCAGGAGATATGAAAGGAGAGAAAGCACCATGTTCCTTGCCACCCTCTTTTTTACGGCAGTGCAGAATTCCCCAGGCGTCATGCGCATGAGCCTCGAAAGCCTTTCAGCCCCTATTCGGGAGGCTTCTTCGTTCCAGGCTGCATAGTTTCCAAGCACATGTAAAGCATCAGTTGGTGTAAAACCGATTGCCTGGACAAGGCGCTTTTGAATAAGGGAGTCCAAGGTCTGAGGGAGAAGATCTTTTCTAATAAAGGCTTTGATCTCTTGCACGGAAACTGGTTCATCTCCGATTGCCCCCAGCACTTCAACTTCAGCTTTGCTCAGTTCGCCTGCCGGGTAGCCTGACCTGACAAAAAACTTTGTGGGCTGGATATTTTCGCCGAGGTCTTCTCTGGCAGGGATGGAGGTCCTTTTAAGGTTATTCAGAAAATCCGGGTACTGCACTGCAGCCACTGCGAGGGGTATGACTCTTCTTGGCCCGAGGAAGAGTTCCCTGTCCACAGTCCATATATGGCTGTCTCCACCTGTAGCTGTTGTCTCCATCCGGATTGCCCGAACCCGCGTCTTCCAGCCACCCACAATTGCTCCTTCATCACTCAGGTCAGGGACTCCCATACAGATTGAGGAGATATCGGTACTTGTCCCTCCCACATCCACAACCGCACAAGTTTTCAGCCCTGAAAGGTAAGATGCACCTACGAGGCTTGCTGCAGGGCCTGAAAAGATAGTTTCGATTGGTTTTTCCAAGGCATCTTTTATCCCTACCACCGAACCATCGCATTTTAGCATAAGAAGCTGGGCATTAATTCCCAGTTTTCTTATCTCTGCAATAATGGACTGTACAAACTGCCTGGTTACAGGGATCAACTGTGCGTTCAGAAAAGCTGTAACTGCCCTTTCGTAGGCTCCCAGTTCCTGCGAGAGTTCGTGCCCGCAAACCGCAGGTAGCCCTGTAAGCTTAAGTATGGAGTCCCTCACTTTAAGCTCATGTTCAGGGTTACGTATGCTAAAATAAGAAGATACGGCAAAAGCTGATACTTTGTCCTTTACGCTCAGGGCAAATTCATCGATAGCTTCAAGGTCAAGAGGGGACACCTCTTCTCCGTTGTGGTTATGCCCTCCTTTAGCAAAGAGCACATGTCTTGTGGGCAGTTCTTTCTCAAGGGGATGATCCCCTATGAGAATAAGGGCTACGGGAAAACCTGTCCCTTCAAGGATAGTATTTGTGGACAGCGTGGTGGAAACCGAAACAAGTTTTACGTTTTTGAGATACTCCGAATTAAGACCCTCAATTACCTTTTTGATACCGGCAAGGGGATCAGGATAGGTAGTAAGAGCTTTATTTGAATCTACAATTTCCCCATCCGAGTCCTTTATGAGCACTGCATCGGTGTAAGTACCCCCAGCATCAATTCCAAGGCTATAATGCATAATGAAAATAACTCCTTTTTCTAATTATTTTTGTTTTTTAGTTATTTTTTAGTTATTTTTTAGTTATTTTTTAGTTATTTTTTAGTTATTTTTTAGTTATTTTTTAGTTATTTTTTAGTTATTTTTTAGTTATTGAAATGTGATACTTCATTGAAATAATCAGACTATGTTAAAACTAACGTGGGTAAGGTATACCAAACATAAGATAAAAGGAATTGCTTTATGGTGCTTTTTTTTCTTAACTCTCAGCCAAGTGTTTTAACCCCTTTTTGTCACTAATAAAGAACGCAGTAATTGTCCCTGTAAAAAATATGTCCAAAAAGAAGTATTCTTTTACAGAACGCATCGTATATCGGTATAAATTCTCCATATTGCACGTTTTTTTGGTTAATTTAAATACATCCTCAATGAGAGATCTAATAGGCTTAAGTCCTCCCCAATTTTCCATCAAAGCTTTAAATTTTGCTACAAGTCTTGTATACATTTTCTTTTATTCTTCCGCATTTCTTTTTGAATCAAATATGTTCAGAGGATAGCTTAACATGTCGAAAAATTTATAATAATTACAATTTATCCTTAGAAAAATAATCGGAGCTATTTTGTATTTTGCTATTCCTATTACATAATTTTCATGTGAAAAATAACCTTTATCGAAATAAAGTACATCTCCTGGTCTTATTTTCTTTCTTCTCTTTAGCTCTTCTAAAATCTGGGGATAAACCGTGTATTCACTAACATTTGCTTCATTAACGATGAAAGCTAAAGGTTTTAAGCTTGGATATTCCATGGCAAGACTCAGTTTCATCCCTATGAAATAACCTCGATGTTTAGAGTGTCCCCATTTAAATTCTCGATCTTCTAGCATCTTTTTGCTAATTTTTCTCTAAACCAATTAAGATCAAGATTGATGTCTGTGCTATCGATTATGATATGGCTTAAACCTCATTTACACCGAGAACAGATATTGTTAAGTAATCCAATTACAAAGTTGATAAACTGCTCTGAATCAAAGCCACTCATGATATTGTATACTTCATTTTCAGAAGGTATTAACGTTATTTTCATAAATTTTCGTAATTTATTCTTTTCTTCCAATTCTTTGACTACATAGGAAATTTCAAGGCAAAAATACATGCTCAGAATGACGATTTTTAGGGCAGGTATTGATTTTTCAAAAGATAATTGTGAAAGAATTTCATGCATCTTCGGTAAAGAGAGAATCATGATAAATTGCCCTATTTCTGCGATATATCTCGAAAACATATATTGATCTGAAGTTGGAACAGGGTATCGATTTTAGTTTCGGTGTTCGAAATTTGAGATTAATTTTTGCTCTAAAATCGATAACATACAGGCAAGAAAATTCCTTAACCGAAGACGCATGGAAAGAATTTGCTTGGTGGATCGTAAATCAAAAACGTTTAATATCTCTGAAAACAATTTCCATTTGTAATCTTCGTTTATTGGGATAAGCAGAGGTTTCACAAACAAACACTAAAAGAGGATTATAAGCCCACTTCAATAAATTTTACGAATTTTAACGACATGAAATTGAATTTTAAGCAAAAATAAAATTTATTTTAAAAAAAAACTAATTTTAATGGTATTTGAGGGAATAAAACATATATAATACTTATTGTGTCATAAGATTTTTTAGGTCCTTAAATTGCTGATCACTGTGAGCATTAAATTAAGAGCACTAAAGCGATTATTTATCTCTACTCTGAAAAATTCAGGTAAATCCTAGTTTAAAATTGGAGTGCCAGATAAAAAAGTGAAAAAAAAGGAAATTAGGGTAGTTTATTTACACATCCACCTTCTCGAACCTCCAGAGTGCCGTAGATAACATTACGGAGGCGAAGAACAGAAGGCCCAGGAAAGATATGATGATATCTGCTGGAGTATACATATAGTGAATACCCATTACAGTAAAGTTATTCCCTAAAGCAAAGTAACGGATTCCATCTGCCAGAAGTGTTAGCGGATTAAACATTGAGAGAAACCTGAGGACAGCAGGGAAGGCATCAATGGGATATAATGCATTGCTTATAAAGAACAGGGGCATACTGAACAGGGTAAGAATAGACTGCATTCCTTCAGGGTTATCAATTGTGATGGCAATAGAACCTGAAAGGAAAAGGAAACCCAAAGAGAAAATTCCTACAAGTAAAAAGATGCCTGTAATTGAAATAAGAGTTTCAGTAAGTGTATACCCCGAAAAGAAATCCATTCCAATCAGTTTCCCAAACCCTATTATTATGAAAGTTTGAATAAATGCTTTCGTTACGCCAGAAAGCCCGACACCCAGGATGATGTGAAATCTGGGTGTCGGACTTGCGAGAGTTTCCCTTAACAGACTAAACTTTTTGTCAAACATAAGAGAAGTCCCACCAAAAAGGCTGCTGAACAGCACATCCATAGCAATTATTCCTGCGCCCATATAGGAAAGGTAATCAACATTCCGTACCCCTTCGAGGGGCGGGATCATAGCGGTCAGCTGGTCAAAACTACCTGACATTGCAAGTCCGAAAAATGCCAGCCACATCACAGGCTGGATCAATGAACTAATAAGCGTCGATTTGAATCTGAAAAACTTCACCATTTCTCGCCAATATATGGCCTGAAATTCGAAATTCATTCAGAGACCCCCTCGTTGTTTATTCCTTCGCTTTTTTCCTGCGGTTCTCCTTCTCTCAAACCATGCCCGGTGTAGTGAACGAAAACATCATCCATGGAAGGCTTTTTGATGTTTATGGTCGTAATTTCTATTCCTGCCTTTCTGATTTTCTCTATAATTTGAGGAAGTACGTGAGTTACATCTTCTCCGATCATAACCCTCAGAGATTTTGTATCTTCGGTTACGGTTTTTACTGACCCCATTGCTCTTAAAATCTCTGCAACGGTTTCATTATCATCGGTTTCCAGATAAATAAGGTCTTTACCGAGTTTGTTCTTTAATTCATCTGCTGTTCCGGTTACGATAATTTTTCCATAGTCAATTATGCTAATCCTGTCACTGAGCTGATCGGCTTCTTCCATATAATGGGTGGTCAGGAATATCGTAGTGCCTTCTTTCTTAATCTCTCTCAAATAATCCCACATTCTCATTCTGGTCTGGATGTCAAAACCTATTGTTGGTTCATCCAGGAAAAGAACTGCAGGTTTCGTCATCAATCCCCTTGCAAGCTCCAGTCTTCTCTTCATACCACCACTCAGCTCTTTTGCCAGGGTATCCCTTTTGTGTTCAAGCTCCGTTAGTTTTAAAAGCTCTTCAATACGTATTTTTCGTTCTTTTTTCGGCATTGAATAGATCTTACCGTGGTATTCCAGATTCTCACATACAGTCATTTCGTGGTCAAGGCAAAGCATCTGAAAAACAATACCAATTGACTGTCTTACATATTTTGATTCCTTTGCCACATCATACCCGTTTACTTTAGCTTCTCCTTTCTGGATCTTCCTAAGAGTCGTAAGAATATTAATCACAGTACTCTTGCCTGCTCCATTTGGACCAAGAAATGAGAAGATTTCCCCCTCTTTCACATTAAAACTGATATTATCAACGGCTTTTATAGAGCCATATTCATGCTCAAGGCCATTGACCTCTATGACATTTGCGGTCACTTATAATCAACTCCCTTCCCACTCCGTATTGAACTTACTCTATCACTCTGACTAAACCCCACTTTAGAGCGATAAGAGACACAAGATATTTGTTGAAACAATTAAGTTCGGATAAATATCAAGATAGTTTTACACAAGTAGTTGTAACTCAGTAGGTTTATATAATTAGGAAACATAGATCCTAAACTAATATTCCATAAGCTCCTTGTTTTCTGTTTTAACTGTAGGGGGGATAATTAAGATCCTGCTTAATCATTCTTTATTTCGTGGATTGAATGTCCAATAAGTTTCTCGAGTTTGGTTTTTTTAAAATATTTTTTTCCATAACAATTTTTATTCAATAGGGATCAAAAATAAAAAGGAGATATCTTTATATAAAGGGATTTTACTTGAAGGAATATGGGATACTGAAATATAAAGGGATTTTACTCAAAGGAATATGGGATACTGAAAAACAAAAAATTTCCTTTGGGAAGGGATAAAAAGAGACTGAAAGGGTTACGGACAAATATAAAATAAAGTAATACGGACAAATATAAAATAAAGTAATACGGACAAATATAAAATAAAGTAATAAGTTTTCATCGTTATTTACAATCCCCCACTTTAGATACCTGTAATTGATGAAAACTCAAGAAAAGTCGAGACGGGAATTCCACTGCATCTTTTATAAATAAGGTCAAGACTGAACATTGTATCCTGTATATTGATCTACTTTTTTGATAAATACATTAGGCCCTCTTAAACTTACTATTTAACTGGAACTTATTTTCCATTTTTTTCTGCTAATTAAACCAGATAATAGTTCCCCCAAAAAAAGTACATCTTATTTTTGATATAAAATCGAATTAGGGCCTTAAAAAACCGTAAATATTATTGAAGAGGACGTACAATCCGCCTCTGGCAATATATTATGAAAGCTCCGCTTATACCACTAAACAAAGATTTCAGATGAAAATTGTTATCCGAAATATTAAACGTTTTTTATATGAGATCTTGCAGACAAATTTTCACAAAGAGGAGCATTCTGCCCCTCCATAAAGATCTGTGAGATCAATCATAAAAGATGTATTCAAATTGGCAAAGAAAGCGTACTCTATGGAAGATTTACATAGATATACGAGGATTTCGGTCCAAAATTACTGTTCTTTAGCTGTACTTTTAGTGGGGATAACTGTAAATTACGGCATTAATGAAAGAAAGGAATTACAAGCCTTCTCTGAGTAACGAAGTAAAGAGGAGGCTAAAATACATATTTCTTGTAGCTACTTCAGGCACTTACAGTAATATGTGGATCGGAGTTTATACTGAAATAATCACGTTAGAGCCGGATTAACAATATATTGCAAGCCTGAAACCCAAACATTTCGATTTTTTTGATTATGCTCGAAAAGCAACTTGTATTGAGTGAACAGAACAATGAAATTGAAAGACATTATCGAAACTTATAAATAGTATAAAGTATACAAGCACTTACCGGTTGCCGATAGGAAAAAAGGAGGCAAAAGAACAGTATGAAAAATGTGCAAGGAATAGGAAAATTACTGATAATTACCTGTATGATGCTTATAGCGCTGTCCTCACCGGCATTTGCTGCAACGGCGGAGGAAAACGCAGAATCCATTGAAGAGGTGCAGACTGCACTGACTTTCGTATGGCTGCTTATAGCAAGTGGTCTGGTATTCTTTATGCATGCAGGCTTCTCCCTCGTGGAAGTGGGGCTTACAAGGAGCAAAAACACTGCAAACATCTTGATGAAAAATTTCATGACGGTTGTCATCGGTATCCTGGTCTACTGGGCTGTAGGCTGGGGCGTAATGTACGGGGCCGATGCGGCAGGACTTATAGGAACTAACCAGTTCTTCCTGGCAGGTGCGGACAACGCGCTCTGGAATGGATGGTTCTTCCAGATGGTCTTCGCTGCCACCGGAGCAACGATCGTTTCGGGAGCAATGGCTGAGAGGACCAATTTCAAGGCTTACCTTGTTTACTGTGTCCTGATGGTTGCAGTTATTTACCCTGTATATGGACACTGGGTCTGGAGCGGGGCTGACGCAGCTCTCCTAACCGGAGCCGAAAGCCCGATTGTGAAGGCAATCGGAGTCGCAAGTCATGACTTTGCAGGTTCTGGAGTCGTGCACTCAATCGGAGGATATTCTGCTCTTGCAGGTGTGCTCCTTGTGGGCGCAAGGATAGGAAAGTTCAAGGATGGAAAAGCCATACCTATTCCGGGTCACAACCTGACCTTTGCCTTCCTGGGAACCCTGATTCTGGCTCTTGGGTGGTTGGGGTTCAACGGTGGGAGTACCCTTGACGGAAACGATCCCTACATGAACCTGGTAATAGTCAACACCTTTCTGGCAGCAGCTGCCGGTGCGGTCGTGACCATGGCCATCACCTGGATGAAAACCGGAAAGCCTGACCCATCACTCAGTGCAAACGGGCTCCTCGGTGGGCTTGTAGCAGTCACCGCTCCCTGTGGTTCTATATCAAACTGGGCAGCTATTGTAATAGGAATCGTAGCCGGTATTATCATTTATGCCGGAGTCATGTTCAACGAAAATACACTGAAACTGGACGACCCAGTCGGTGCAATCGCCGTACACGGATACTGCGGAAGCTGGGGCCTGATCTCTGTGGGGCTCTTCTCCATAGGAATCGGAAATGGAATCCTTGCAGATGCAACATACGCTGCTGAAGTGCCAGGGCTCTTCTACGGAGGAGGAATCAGCCTGCTGTTGATCCAGTTAATATCAGTACTGTGTAGCATTGTCTGGGCTTTTGGGATCTCGTTCATAATCTTCAAAATCCTTAACGCCGTAATCGGACTCAGGGTATCTGCAGAAGAAGAAATACTTGGCCTGGACATCAGTGAACACGGAATCAGAGCATATCCCGAATACCTGATGAGGGAGGAATAAAATGGCTAAAATGTACAAGATCGAAGCGATAATAAAACCCCTGAAACTGCATCAGGTAAAGGACGCTCTGGATAGTGCCGGGTTTCCAAGCCTGACAATTATCGATGTTAAAGGGCGTGGCTTGCAAAAAGGGATCGTGCAGCAATGGAGAGGAAAAGAATACTGTGTGGACCTTCTTCCAAAAACCAAAGTAGAAGTAGTTGTGACTGAAGATAAGGTCGAAGAAATCATACAGTTGATCCAGAGCACGGCATATACCGGAGAAATAGGGGATGGAAAAATATTCGTAATCCCTATTGAAACCGTAGTCCGGATAAGAACCGGAGAAAGGAATGGAGATGCCCTTTAACCAGGCACCTTTTTTTCCTTCTTAACCTTAATTAATTATCAAATACTGGAACGATTCAAGGAATGAGGTAAGATACCATGATGACCGAATTCAAATCAGAAACTCCAACCCTTGAAATCCCCCGCGGATACGGCATGTCTGTAATTAAATTGTACTTCTGGGTAGGACTGATTTCCGCAATCCTGCTAAGAGGTATAATCATAGTTGACCATTACAGTGTTTTTTGGGGAAAGGCAATATGGTATCTTGGAGTTGCAGGTTACCTCTGGTTCTTTACACACAGATACCATATTGCGAAGCGAAGGTGTAGCGTAGTTCAAGACCTGGATCTACTTGAAAAAGTGAGGACCAGACAGAAACTTTCAGAAAAAGACCTTGAAGGAATGGAATATCTGCTCTGGAGTCTTTCCGTATCAAAAGAGCGTGCAAATTACCTTGTAATCTCAGTGTTCTCAATAATAGCACTTGCTCTGTCCTTGGGGCTTGATCTGGGAATCCTGAAACTCTGAAAAAGATCCCCCTTACACAGGAACCATTCAATATTTTCCCTTTTTTTTGCAATTATGGCATATAATAACGTTTTTCAGCTATACTAAATTTTATATTAAAAACGTGGTCCAATTTTGAAGGGCCCTCAAATAGATAAGATACATATAAATATCTTAATTGGCGATTTTATTTGGGGGAATATTATGGCGGACATTTTGAAGTTATCACCGGCTATTTGTGCGTATCCAGACGATACATATGAAAATTTGAAAATAGAAGTGGTTCTTCCAGGAGTAGAAAAGGGAAATATTTCTTTTAAGGTTGTGGAAGACGGTTTTTATGTAAAAGCCACCAAAGAAGGGGTTGAATATGCTGACAGTTATGCAGTATGCTGCCCTATAAACCCGGAAAAAGCTACTGCAAGCTATTCAAACGGAGTCCTGAAAGTCACTGTTCCTTATCAACAACCTTTTGAAAATGTAGTGGACGTAAAAATTGAGTAAATAGATATTTGATACGGTTAAGAACGTAAAAATTGAGTAAATAGATATTTGATACGGTTAATTTGCACAATTATTCTTAGAGGGGGAACATTTAATGGAAAATCCCATGCCCAGGATAATAAAAACCCCGGTTATTGCCATGTATCATGATGATAAACATGAAAACCTTACTATAGAACTTGAACTTCCAGACGTCATGGACGAGAATATAACTCTTGTAATGCATGAAAACAGTTTTTACCTTAAAGCCTATAGTGAAACTGTTGAATACTTGGGGTCTTTTTTCCTAGACGGGCCCGTAGATCCGGAAAGGGCTATTGCAGTGAACAATAATGGGATGCTCACCATAAAAGTCCCATATAAAGGGGGATTTGTTTGCGCAAGATATGTTCCGATAGGCTAAAAACTTGAAGATCACAAAAAAAGCCTTTGAAGAAAGCAAAAAGCACCGTTCCAAGAGAAAAAAACCTGAAAAGACTTAATTTTATATCTAATCATTTTTTATTATATTTAGTTTGAATAGAAGAAGACTATTTTGAAGAAGACTATTTTGAAGAAGACTATTTTGATCAGCTTTATTGCAAGAGGAGACACTATGAAAATTGTAAAGTGCAGCGATCTGGGGTTCAAATGCAGCTTCATGGCTGCCGGTAATAAGCTTGAAGAAGTCGAAAAAGCTATGTTTGACCATATAGAAGAAAAACATAAAGAAGAACTTGATAAGATGTCCGAAGATGACATTCACCATCTGAAGCATCGTGTATCAACCCTTCTAGGAAGAAGCTGCGGTTGCGGTGCCCTCCATACTGATGACCTTTAACTCAATTTTTACCCAAAATATTACTCATGAGAATATACAGTTACTGATTAAGAACCCAGATCTGGTAATTAAGCAGCGTTGCAAAACTGACCCAGAGAAGGTAAGGAATGAGGAGATAGGAAGCTGTTTTTGAAATTTTCCAGAACTGTATAGCCGTCAACAGGATTGAAAGCCAGAGCAAGACAATCTCAAGAAAGGCATAATAAGGAGACTGTAGTCCGAAGAACAGGAAAGACCAGAGTATGTTAAGGCCCAGCTGTAACCCAAAAAGGAAAAGTCCTACCTTGACTTCTTTTTGCTGCAGTCCCTTTTCCCATACAAAGTAAAGGGAGATTCCCATAAACGTATAAAGCGTTGTCCAGACAGGGAAAAAGACCCAGGAAGGAGGATTGAAAGCCGGCTTTTCAAGCAAAAGATACCAGCTTTCAAGAGAAGAAGATGTAAATATAGCACCAATTGCCCCTACGAACTGGCAGAGAATTATGGAAACCAGAAGCCTAAAGACATTTACTTTATTCATATAAGCCCCCAGAAAGATATTGTACATCAACACTTATATAATCATAAGTTTGAAAAAAGCTTTAATTTAATATTCCTGTAGTTTAAAACCTTTTGAAAAATCAGCCAGAATGAAAAGAAAAAACCTACCTTCCATAAAAGTCCACAAAAAAATCACCAATTTTCTCAATATGGCCATGAATTAAAAATCAACTCGCCATAATATTGAGAATATTAGACAAATCGGCAATTAATTACCTATCGGCAATTAATTACCTATTTGTGTACATGTGCGGAAAGTGAGTTAAAATTTAAATCCTATTGAGAAATTCATTCCTTTTGGAATGAGATTTATATATAGGATATTAGAATATACGTAGTGAAGCGGGGATAAATCACATAAATATTTTTAAAGTTTGCTTAGCTCTGCCTGGAGCTTTGAGCACATTCTATGCCACAAAAAACATCGAAAAAAGGTATATAACATCAGATAGGTAAATGGTTGCCTACTGCCTAGTGAGGATGAAATCAAATGGTGCAGACGAAAAAGTGTACAACTAAAGAAGATGTATTAGAGGTTGTAAAAGAAAGAGACGTAAAGTTTATCCGAACTCAGTTTACGGATACACTCGGTATCATCAAAAGCTGGGCAATTCCTGCAGAACAACTGGAGGAAGCTTTTGAAAACGGTGTAATGTTTGATGGATCTTCGATTCAGGGCTTTACAAGGATCGAAGAATCTGATATGAAACTCGTGCTTGACCCGTCAACGCTCAGGATCTTGCCCTGGAGACCCGCAACAGGCGCCGTTGCCAGAATTCTTGGAGATGTGTACCTTCCTGATGGAAACCCCTTCAAGGGAGACCCGAGATACGCCCTGAAGAGTGCAATCAGTGAAGCTAAAAAAATGGGCTTCTCAATGAACGTTGGGCCAGAACTTGAATTTTTCCTTTTCAAGCTTGATGCAAACGGAAACCCTACAACCGAACTTACTGACCAGGGCGGATACTTCGACTTCGCACCCCTTGACCGTGCGCAGGACGTACGCAGAGACATTGACTATGCCCTGGAACACATGGGATTCCAGATAGAGGCATCCCATCATGAAGTCGCACCTTCCCAGCATGAAATCGACTTCAGATTCAGCGATGTACTCAGCACGGCAGATAACGTAGTGACTTTCAAATACGTGGTAAAGTCCATTGCATATCACAAAGGGTACTATGCCTCCTTCATGCCAAAACCCCTCTTTGGGGTAAACGGCTCAGGAATGCACAGTAACCAGTCTCTTTTCAAGGACGGGAAAAACGCATTCTATGACCCGGATACCCCTACCCAGCTTTCCCAGGACGCAATGTATTACATTGGTGGACTGCTGAAACACATAAAAGAGTTTACAGCTATCACAAACCCTGTAGTAAACTCCTACAAGAGGATAGTTCCCGGATACGAAGCACCGATTTACATCACCTGGTCTGCAACGAACAGGAGTTCGTTGATCAGGATCCCGGCCACCCGTGGTAATGGAACAAGGGTTGAACTCAGATGCCCGGACCCGGCTTGCAACCCTTACCTGGCCTTCGCCCTCATGCTGAGAGCCGGGCTTGATGGGATAAAGAATAAGATCGAACCCGGAGAGCCTACCAACGTGAACATTTTCCACCTTACGGAAAAAGAACGTAGCGAAAGAGGCATCGACTCCCTCCCTGCAGATCTCAAAGAAGCAACCGATATAATGAAAGGCAGCGCATTTGTAAAAGAAGCGCTCGGAGACCATATATTCCACCACTACCTCTGTGCGAAAGACATGGAATGGAACGAATACAAAGCAATGGTTCATCCCTGGGAACTTGCAAAATACCTCCCTATGCTGTAAGGAAATCATCCGGAAATGCTTACAGTACGCCGGAAAATCTTTAAAGAAAACTAAAAAAAAGATTTCAATAAGAAGTCGGAAAGCACATTTTATCCAGCAGGTGTGCTCCGGCTTTTAAAAAACATCCACAAGGATTGAAAAATGGAAAGATTCCCCTCAGAAAAAAGAGAACTCATTTCGTTGAAAAAAATTATTTTTTTAGAGGAAGAAGTGTAAAACCCATGAAATCTTAATTTCATGGGATATAAGAGTCAACTTTCATACATATTTCAATTGTTGATTCTGCTAAACTATTTTTCGTATTAAGTTAAGTTAATAATAGATACTGTCACCACAACCCAAAATACGAAAACCAAGCTGAAAGAGTTGGATAACAGGGTATCGTGTATCTGAAGGGGTCGGAAACATTAAGCCGGAGAAAACCGGAAACTCCAAGCATCTCAAGTAATCTCACGATCATATATTTCATTTCACCTGTGGTATGCGGGGTAGAGCCTGTATGACTTATCCTCAGTAAAGGGAAGGATGACTCAGGAAGCCGCTAAATCTTTAGTTTAGCGGTAATTCGCTTTATTTAGAGAAAACGGACCGTAAAAAGGATCTCGGTATAAAAATGCTTTCCTCAAGAAATGCTACAATTTCAGTTCAACTTTTTCAAGTTTGGTTTATTACTTTTTTAACAGGCGACAGTATATGAAATTCATCTTACGCAAAAGAAGCTGGCAGCTCTGAGCAGGACAATCATTGTAAACTGCTTGGAGGTCTAACAATACGAACAATATTACATGGGAAGAAAGAGAAATTAAACGGTTAAAACGTCATGCTTTGCAGTATTACTGCAGGCAAGTTTAATTCTAAAAAAAGAAACATATATATATTGTCAAATAGGTACTAAATTACTTACTTCCCTTAGCGGCAACCCTCTCAATTTCTTTGGAAGAAATAAAAGCAGAGGCAGGAAAGCTATCACGAATTCAAATTTATTATATAATGAAGATCAGATGAATTTAAGTGAAATATTCCTTTAATTTACGAAAACTTAGAGAATATCCCCTGAAACCCGGTTTATCAGGCTGGCAAATTTTTTGACTATTTCCAAAAATGAGCCGCAGAAATCTTCAGGGAAATTACTGACAAAGGTACTTAAATCACGTTGATTTCTATCCATTTCTAGAGTGATCAAAATGTGTGGAATAATAGGCTTTATAGATCGAACAAAGTCCAGAATGGACGGGTCGAGCATAAAAGTCGCCCTTAGCCTCATGAATGAAAGAGGTAGTGGAGACGGGGCAGGCTATGCTGCATACGGGATTTATCCCGAATATGCAGACTATTATGCTCTTCATGTTTTCTTTGATAACCTGGCAGAACCAAAAAAGAAGGTTGATGAACTCCTCCAGCAGTGGGGAGAAATCGTTCACCAGGAAGAAATCCCGACTACCCCACAGCCGGGAATAAGAAAGGTCCATATCCCCTGGAGATACTTCTTCAAGCCCTCAAAAGACCTGATAGCAGGAAGAATGAATTCTGAAAATGACGTTGTCACGTATATTGTCATGGAAGTAAACGCCAATGTAAAAGGCGCCACAATCTTTTCCTCGGGGAAAAATATGGGAGTCTTCAAGGCTTCCGGCTGGCCTGAAGATGTAGCAAACTTCTACAGGATTGAGGACTACAAAGGCTACATTTGGCTTGCTCACAACCGCTACCCGACAAACTCTCCGGGCTGGTGGGGAGGAGCCCATCCCTTCAACCTGCTTAACTGGTCAGTAGTGCACAACGGAGAAATTACCTCATACGGTACAAACCAGCGCTATGTCGAGGGATACGGATACAAATGCACTGCACTTACAGACACAGAGGTTGTAGCTTACCTTTTTGACCTGCTCGGAAGACAGCATGAACTGTCATATGAGATGGTTGTCCGGGCTCTTGCCCCTCCATTCTGGGACGATATCGACCGCATGACTGCAAAGGAAGCCGAACTCAACAAAACAATCCGCCTTACATACGGATCTGCCCTTATGAACGGACCTTTTGCTATTGTAGTAGGGACAGATAACGGCATTGTAGGCTTCACCGATAGAATTAAACTGCGCCCCCTCGTCGTTGGCGAAAACGGAAGCAAACTTTACATATCCAGCGAAGAAGCTGCAATAAGAACCCTTGACCCAGAAGTAAAGAACATCTACACTCCCAGGGCAGGAGAACCCATCATAGGGAGGTTTATCGAATGACGCTCGGAAGTGTACCCCCAAAATATAAAGTAAGCATTGACCGCGACCAGTGCATGGACTGCGGACGCTGCATTGAAAACTGTTCCTATGGAGTATACAGAAGAGAAGGCGACAAGATCCTGATCGAGTCCAGGAAATGTACAGCCTGTCTCCGCTGTGTTGCAATGTGCCCAAGGGACGCAATCACCCTTACGGAAAAGCCCGTAGACTACCGTTCCCACCCCGTCTGGACCCGGGAAGCCAGGGAAGATATAATCAACCAGGCCCGCAGCGGTAAGATCATCCTTTCAGGGATGGGAAACGTCAGGGACCTTCCAATAATCTATGACCGCCTTCTACTTGATGCCTGCCAGGTCACAAACCCAAGCATAGACCCTCTGAGAGAACCAATGGAACTCAGAACCTATATAGGGAAAAAGCCAAAAAAACTCGAGTTCAAAAAAACCGAAAGTGGAGATGTGGAGCTTGAAACAAAGCTGGCTCCCAACCTGAAACTCGACACCCCCATCATGATCGGGCACATGAGTTTCGGAGCCATCAGCCTTAACTCCCAGCTCAGCATGGCAAAAGCTGTAGCAAAAACCGGGACTTACATGGGAACAGGAGAAGGAGGGCTGCATAAAGACCTCTACCCCTACCAGGACCATATGATTGTTCAGGTTGCTTCAGGCCGTTTTGGGGTTAACATTGACTACCTCGAAAGGGGTGCAGCAATTGAGATCAAGATAGGACAGGGAGCAAAGCCAGGTATAGGAGGACACCTCCCCGGAGAAAAAGTAAACGAAGAAGTCTCCAAAACCCGTATGATCCCCCTGGGCAGTGACGCAATCAGCCCTGCTCCTCACCATGACATTTACAGCATTGAAGACCTTGTCCAGCTTATCAGGAGCCTGAAAGAAGCGACCGAATGGAAGAAGCCGGTCTTTGTAAAGATCGCAGCCGTGCATAACGTAGCTCCCATTGCTGCAGGTATTGCAAGGTCCTCTGCAGATGCAGTGGTTATTGATGGGTTCCGCGGAGGGACCGGGGCAGCCCCGAAGGTCTTCAGAGACCACGTGGGAATCCCAATCGAAGTTGCAATCGCCAGCGTTGACCAGAAACTCAGGGAACAGGGAGTTAGGAATGAAATCTCCATCATTGCAAGCGGTGGGATCAGGAACAGTGCCGATCTTGCCAAGTCCATTGCTCTCGGAGCAGACGCCGTCTACATTGGGACTGCAGCTCTTGTCGCTCTGGGTTGCAGAGTTTGTGGAAACTGTTACAGAAACCTCTGTCCCTGGGGCATTGCTACCCAGCGCCCGGACCTTGTGAGCAGGCTTGACCCCGAAGCAGGAGCAGCACAGGTTTCAAACCTGATCCACGGCTGGACCCTGGAACTCAGCGAACTGATGGGTGCAGCAGGCATCAACAGTATCGAAAGCCTGCGTGGAAACAGAGATCGCCTGCGTGGATATATGCTGGATGAAGGAATGCTTAAAATTCTGGACGTCCAGCCAGCGGGGGCCTGAATATGAAGACAGTAAAAATTGATGCTAAAGGCATGCATTACACCCCCTTAAACCAGAAAATCAGGGCCGCAGTTGCGGACGGGGCAGAGGAGATAATCCTCGACAACGTGCTCGGACAGCGCTTTATAGGAGATGGAGTTAGAGGCAATGTCCGCATCATAATCAATGGGGTTCCCGGAGGAGACCTGGGGATGTTCATGAGTGGCCCAACCTGCATAATCCACGGGAACGCCGAACACGCCCCCGGAAACACAATGGACAGCGGCATGCTCGTTATCCACGGAAGCGCAGGAGATGCCGTCGCCCATAGCATGAGGGGAGGCAAGGTCTTTATAAGGAACAACATAGGCTATCGCGGCGGCATCCACATGAAGCAATATGAAGTGGAAGCCAGACCCATACTTGTCATAGGCGGCACAGCCCACTCCTTCCTGGGAGAATATATGGCAGGAGGTCTTGTGCTTGTGCTCGGAATCGGCAAGGAAAAAGCCATGACAGACAGGGGCATCGGAAGCGGGATCCACGGCGGAGAAATCATCATCCGCGGGGAAGTGGATGACTACCTGCTCGGAGTCGGAGCCAAGAAATTCGAGTTTACGGAAGCTGACCTGGAACGCATAGCCCCAATTATAAAGAGCTTCTGCGAGCAGTTCGGATATGACCCCGCAGAGTTCCTGGACACCAATTACACAAAGATCGGACCTGCAAGCAGCCGACCTTTTGCAAGCAAATACGTCTGGGAGTGATCAGAGATGGCAGAAAAGAAACAAATCAGTAAGACTTACCTTGACCTGAAATCAAAAGTCTGGGACACCGGCCTCTGCTCAGGCTGCGGGGCCTGCATTGCAGTTTGCCCTGCTGACGCCCTGTATTTCGAAACCGGCGGTAATTCCACAACTCCGAAAAGCAACGGCTACTGTAAAGCCGCTGTTGATGACGTGCCCTGCGGGGCCTGCTATGAGGTCTGCCCGAGGCTCGATGAACAACCTTCAAGCCTGCTCGGGGACTACCTGGAAATCACTACAGGAAAGGCAGAATTCGACATTCCGAGAAAACAAAGCGGAGGAGCCGTTACCGCAATCCTTGCAAACGCCCTGGAAACAGGCCTTGTGGATGCTGTGGTTACGGTTACTGAAGACCCCTGGACTCTCAAGCCGCACTCCATGGTAATCACCAGAAGTAAAGCCCTTATCGCCCAGGCAGGAAGCCGCTACAACTGGTGGGTTCCCCTGGTCTCGGCACTTAAGGAAGCCGTTGTTACCCAGAAGCATAGGAACATCGCAGTTGTGGGAGTCCCCTGTGTGGTCCAGGCAATCCGCAAGATACTTGAATCCGACCACCAGCTGGTCAGCCCCTACAAGAAATCCATCCGCTTCGTGTTCGGGCTCTTCTGTACTGAAAGCTTCGACTACGAAAAACTGATTGCAGGCAAGCTGAAAAGCGAGTATGCCCTCGAACCCATGAAGGTCTGCCGCATTGATGTTAAGGGTAAGCTCGAAATCACCCTCAACGACGGGACCCAGTACGTGATCCCCCTTGCCGAACTTGAGGATACTATCCGCCCAGGCTGTGGGGTCTGTACGGACTTTACCGCCCTCAAAGCTGACATCTCAGCAGGTTCGGTCGGAAGTCCTGACGGCTACACAACCCTTATCGTCCGCACCCTTGTCGGGCAGCACCTCCTGGAAAGCGCAGTTGCTAACGGGAAGCTGAGCGTAGGTGACGGTGAGGTTAACCTCGGCATTATCGAGAAACTTGCCACGAAGAAGATGGCAAGAAAACAGGAATAAAAATCGGTAAAATAACAGAAAACTTGAAAGGTGAAGCTTTGGGCTTCATCTTTATTTCATTCTTTTTTGTGCTTTTTTGACTTTTTAATTTGTGTAATTGTAACTATTCACGTTTTAAAAGTATGGCCACAGATGCCGAAAATCCGTTTATTTAAGTAAATTACCAACATTTGAATATTTATTATAGATGCTCCCATGCTGTCGATATCGCTACAAATTAGAAAGATTGTAATCTAGATACAGAATAGTCCCAAAACACTACCTATAAGTGAATATCATAAAAAGAACAAAAATCACAACGCACAATACTATGAAGCCTATAATGGCTTTAGCTAATTTTTCCATAATCAACCAATCCTTTTACTACTTATTGTATTCTCCTACAGTTAGAACCTTAATTCCAGCTGTAAGGATTAATCCCTCTTCCATAAAAATGACGGAAAATAAAAAATTTCAAAAGGTAGCTATTTTTGGCTGAGATGTTGTTTGTTAGCCTGAAAATTTGCAAAAGTCAAAGTTTCCATACAATCATTTTTTGTATTAATGATTTTACAGAATTTTCAGTACGTTGCTTTTGAAAGCATAATATACATTTATATTATGAAAGAATTGTAAAGTTAATCTTTTCCTTTCGATTAATACATTAGACAACCAAATTTCTACCTTAAATAAATTATTTTTTTCACAATCACTTTAGTTAAGGAGCAGTTTCTTCGAAAATAACCCTATAGTTACCGTTTTGATCACATTTTATGTAAAGATTGTCATAAAACTCACGTAGAACTACGCCAGTACCTTCAATAAATATTCCCCACTGGAAAGTTCCTCTGCCGTAGATATCCGAACGAGTACCCGAACTATACTCAATACTTCCTTCTTCCCAGTTACTAACTGACCAATATATTGCGTAATTTCTTACGTACAATGAATCTAGATAATGAGCATCTACAGTCTGACCATTATAAGTAAAATACCCTTTTGTGTAATTGTGTAGACTTTAATACCAGTCCAAGAATATAGTTCCTTGTATCCTGTAATAATGGGAGTAGTCGAAACACTTGCTATACTAACTGTTTGAGTTGCTACTTTATTATTTGTTTCTTCCTCCACGCCAGTAATGAAAAAATAACTTCCATCTGTGAAAGTTATATACAATCCGTCTTTTAGTTGATACGTCCTTAAATTAATTTGACCTGAAACAGTATCTTTCTCTTTAAGATCATTTATTGAAATTTTATCTTTGTTTACTTTAACATAATTTGCAATCACATCGTCTGTGGATAATTTGTTTGTATTAGAATTTAGTGCATCTATTAGACCTTGTTCCAATTCTGAAGGCTTATCACTTACTTTTAATTCTTCCTGTGCACTTACAGATGGTACTAACATCATACCAACCAGCAGTGTTGCTAAAACAAGTATACTTAGTCCAATTTTATTACGCTTCATATTTTTCTCCTAAAGTTATTTTACTCCAGAGGCAGGATCAGACAAGCTTTAAATATTCACAAAGCTAACACTAACTCATGCCTCCGGGCAATGTGGAGTTCAAATCCACTCTGGAAAGTTCGTTTGAACTTCACATCCAAAAATCTCTATTAATCTTCTCCTATACATTAATTACGACGATGAATATTCATCAGTCTGATTAACATTCACTCAACCGATCAGCTTTTTCATCGAAATAATGGAGGTTCAGAGTTCTGATTGACGGCAGGAATTCAACCTCACTTTTAGCAAATAATCTGAATATTCTTTTCTTCACTAAACCATAAAATTGGCAAAAGTGATATCAATATACATGCCTGACAGAAGATAAAAGAATATATTGTGTTAGAACAATTCAATAAGAAAGTAAGAAAAAAATCTGTAGATGTGGCGACAGGAAATGAGCGGCTTCAAAATATATAGGGAGATGGGAGATGACGTCCAGGCAATATACAGGTCAAGACTTATAACCGAGATCCTTTTATCGTTAAACGAAAGCAGCAGAAAGCTTTCCCAGTTGCGTGAGATTACCAGGAGTACATCCCAGGCAATAATTCCAAAACTCAGAAAACTCGAAGCGGATCATCTGATAGAAACAAAAGAACACGAGTACTACCTGACTCAAACAGGAAAAGTTGTGGCTTCAAGATTATCTAATTCTTTTGCAACAGTAGGAACAATTAATAAATTCAAACATTTCTGGTCGGGACATTACCTTGAAAGAATTCCCGGTCCCCTCTTAAAAGAAATCGGATGTCTTTACGAGTCTGAAGTCCTCAATGATAAAGGTACGAAGATCCTTAATGTCTACAACAACCAGTTAAAAATGATTAAAGAGGCAGGTCATATACACGGCATATCGTCCGTGGTAACCGAAGGGTATGCTGATTCTATCTCTGAAAGAGTGAAAGAAAGAATCCCTGTCGAGCTTATATTTCCTCTTCATATTGCAGACGAACTGAAGCAATCGCCTTATCTGGAAAAAATAGACGCACTGAAAGATTATGAAAATTTCAAATTAATGTCATTGATGAAGATATTAAAGCGGGGCTCATTGTTACGGATAAACGGCTTTCCCTAAGCCTGTACAAAAAAGATGGAGTTGAATACGACATCACTACAGGATTATTCAGTTTAGATCCGAAAGGCATTGAATGGGGAGAGAGGCTTTTTGGGTATTGTAAAGGGCAGGCAGAGTCCACAAAAATGCAAATTTGATTTTTCAGTTATCAATCAAATCAGGAAAATGGGAACATCAGCCTTTTTTAGCCAGATCTGAAAGTCATTCTTCGGCTGACAGCTTTCAATAACTGACTCTCATGTCCACATACTGAAGAACTGAAGACATCATTAGCCCAGGCTGTGGGGTCTGCACGGACTTTACCGTCCTGAAGGCTGATATTTCAGCAGGTTCGGTCGGAAGCCCTGACGGTTACACGACCCTTGTCGTCCGCACCCTCGTAGGACAGCACCTCCTGGACAGCGCAGTTGCCAGAGCGGCATGAAGTTTCATCTATACCAACCACAAATATATCAGAAAAGTCCTCTTTTGACCTTGCTTTGCCAACGTAATGTTGTACGACTCTCCAAAGCTTCTTGTCGTTTTCTCCAGGCAACTTTCCAACTTGTAATACTGACATTTTTTTTGCAAGTTCCAGGATCATAGCTTCCATTCGAAGTGTGAAACCACTTTGTTCGCGAGCCCAGGGAACTTTTATTTGGAGAACTCCACAATCTCCACATTTTACTCGTGGAACTCTACAGTGCAAATAAGTAGTGTACTGAAAATGGTTGACAAGGCACAACGCTTTTTCCTTGTATCATAAGCGGAACAATTTGGTTTACCGCTTTTAGGGCACGGAAATTTAGAACCACGTTCAAAATCAAGCCTGACATCAAGGTTTTCAGACACCGAATTAAATTCAAAATTTGTTATGTGCCATGGTTTTCTGACATTCAAAGGTATTTCAAATGTTTTTTCGCAAATGAGCAATCAAACTCTGCAGTTATTTGCACCAAATATTGTAACACTAATATATATTATAATTTTATTATAAAAAATTGCCCATATTACATGATGAAGAATCTTATATTTTTCCTGCGATTGAAAAACTCAGTACCAAAATCCAGTGATGAACGTAAAATTAAAAAATCACTAGATTTTGTAATGGCTACAATCTTTGTAATTATACTTCTGGGTTGAAGTCTTTAGATATCGAATGTTAATTTTGATTGGAGGATGAATTCTTCTTAATAATTCAGATTTTCAATCAAGAAATGCAAAATCACTAGATTTTGGACCAGAGTCGATTGAAAGCCCCTCATATTTGAAGAGGATACCTGAAAGTTCATTCTTGTGTGTATATAAACTCATTATAACTACAGTTAAAAAAAGAGATTTAGCAAAATCATTTTACTCAAGTTTCAACTTAACTAAAGCCATGTGGTAAATAATTCCAAAAATCCAAAATATTACAAGTGAAATTTCGATTAACCGATAATCATGTTCTGTATTTTTAGCCACAACTCCGCTAAGTACGATAATAGCAACAACCGTAAATGCTGGAATCAAAATCTTTAATATTTGTTGTCTTTCCATAAAATCACCAAATCAAATTGCGTGCGGCCACCCCAACCTAAACAGACTGTCCGACAATTACTACCAATAACATTCAAAATCCTTTTTTTTCGATTTAAAGGTGCTATATACCTTATTTTGTGCATATTATTGACCTGAAATTGAATTGGCGGACCGCCTCTTAATGACGGGGTATTCGTGACCCTCCACGCTCTCGATGTAATAAAAATGGCTGATTCTAAAATCAGCCGATACTCAATTAAATCCTATACCAATGACTACCAATTTTCAAATAAACATGTTGTGTTGCAATCACTGTGGCTATGTTTGCGTAAGGTATCTTTATATCTAAACTGCCATCTGAATTTTCTTCATACCAATACCAAGTTCTCACCGCTAAACCGACTAATGTCCCCAGTATTGATCCTACAGCAGGTGTAACATATCCACTACTTAACACAGTAACTAATAACCCAATTATAGCTGAACTTCCATCTGCAATAAGACCTGCATCTTTTGGAGAGAAGTAGATGTGCAGTCCACCTGTTACGCTAGTGCCATATGTTTCAACATAACTTCCATTCGCAAAACTTGACTTAGCCGCAGAGATTGCTGCTGCAACTGCTGCACTATCATTTAGACTCGTGGCAGATATGAATTTTTCAGCTACCAATTCATTCCGATCTACAACAGCAAAATATGTTCTGTTAGAATTCTTTTCATCTTTCCATAAAATAGCGTATCCAATTGACCCATCATCTTTTTTGAAAGATACTATCTTTTCATTATCGGTTTCTGATAATACATTCACGCTTTCTGAGATTTCTTTCGTGTTTTCTAATGCTTTTTTGATGTCTTCTTCAGAGATTGATACTTTGTTCGGATTTTCTATTGGATCAGCATACTTCTCATTTTGAGAAATGTCAGCTTTTGCACTTACGGCCGGTACAAAAGCGAGACTCACAAGAAGTATCACTGCAAATATTGCACTTATTTTAAGTTTCTCCATTATTTTCACTCCTGTTTAGTTTTCCAGGAGGCAGGATCAGACAAGCTTTAAATATTCACAAAGCTAACACTAACTCATGCCTCCGGGCAATGTGGAGTTCAAATCCACTCTGGAAAGTTCGTTTGAACTTCACATCCAAAAATCTCTATTAATCTTCTCCTATACATTAATTACGACGATGAATATTCATCAGTCTGATTAACATTCACTCAACCGATCAGCTTTTTCATCGAAATAATGAAGGCCCAGAGTCCTAATTGGCGTCAGGAATTTTGACCTCACTTTTAGCAAATAATCTGAATATTCTTTTCTTCACTAAACCATAAAATTGGCAAAAGTGATATCAACATACATGCCTAACAGAAGATAAAAGAATATATTGTGTTAGAACAATTCAATAAGAAAGTAAGAAAAAATCGGTAGATGTGGTGACAGGAAATGAACAGCTTCAAAATCTATAAAGAAATTGAAGATGATGTCCCGGCAATATACAGATCCAGACTTATAACCGAGATACTTCTATCGTTAAACGAAAGCAGCAGAAAGCTTTCCCAGTTGCGGGAGATTACCGGGAGTACATCCCAGGAAATATTCCAAAACTCAGAAAACTCGAAGCGGATCATCTGATAGAAGCAAAAGAACATGAGTATTACCTGACTCAAACAGGAAAAG
The DNA here is from genome assembly GCF_000969965.1 of Methanosarcina sp. WWM596. GTDB lineage: Archaea > Halobacteriota > Methanosarcinia > Methanosarcinales > Methanosarcinaceae > Methanosarcina. The sequence goes on along the minus strand of NZ_CP009503.1, from coordinate 2,634,890 downwards.
TTGTGGCTTCAAGATTATCTGACTCTTTTGCGACAGTAGGAACAATTAATAAATTCAAACATTTCTGGTCGGGACATTACCTTGAAGGAATTCCCTGTTCCCATTTAAAAAAGATCAGATGTCTTTACGAGTCTGAAGTCCTCAATGATAAAGGTACGAAGATCCTTAATGTCTACAACAACCAGTTAAAAATGATTAAAGAGGCAGGTCATATACACAGCATATCGTCCGTGGTAACCGAAGGGTATGCTGATTCTATCTCTGAAAGAGTGAAAGAAGGAATCCCTGTCGAGCTTATAGTTCCCCCTCATATTGCGGAAAAATTGGAGCAATCGCCTTATCTGGAAAAAATAGACGCATTGAAAGATTATGAAAATTTCAAATTAATGGTCATTGATGAAGATATTAAAGCGGGGCTCATTGTTACGGATAAACGGCTTTCCCTAAGCCTGTACAAAAAAGATGGCGTTGAATACGACATCACCACAGAACTATTCAGTTTAGATCCGAAAGGCATTGAATGGGGAGAGAGGCTTTTTGGGTATTGTAAAGGGAAGGCAGAGTTCACAAAAATACAAATTTGATTTTTCAGTTATCAATCAAATCAGGAAAATGGGAATATCAACCTTTTTTAGCCAGATGTGAAAGTCATTCTTCGGCTGACAGCTTTCAATAACTAACTCCCAGGTCCACATACTGAAGAACTGAAGACATCGTCCGCCCCGGCTGTGGGGTCTGCACGAACTTTACCGCCCTCAAAGCCGACATTTCAGCCAGAGCTGTGGGAAGCCCTGACGGCTACACAACCCTTATCGTCCGAACCCTTGTCGGACAGCACCTCCTGGAAAGCGCAGTTGCCAGCGGGAAGCTGAGCACCACGATGAGCTCAACCTAGATATCATCGAAAAGCTTGCCACAAAGAAGCTCAAGTGCACATTTCGAACCCCTGCCAATATGGGCAAATAATGCACGATTTCAGGTCGTGTTATTGACTCCATGTCAGAAGAATAACCTTTTTGTGCAGCATATTGGTACAAGAGTGTTAGGGTTCGAAATGTAGGCTCAAGCGGAAATAGAAATAAGATTACTTCAAAAATGGATATAGATGGAACAATCTCCATCTTTCGGTTTCTTTTTTGACTTCCCCATCTTTAAATGGGTATGAGATCTAACCTTTTTGTTAAAACCATGGTAGTAACGAATTGCCCTTTCCTTTTTTATCCTCCTTCTTTAAACCATCAACTTTTCCTTCTTCATTAGACATATAGTAGGATTCTGCAATCAATTTTTTCAGCGCTGGTGTTTCTTCAGTTAGATTTATTGTACCCAGGATTCCGTAATAAGCTATGAAATAATCTTCTCTCCCTTTAAGGAAAGGTCTCTTATACACTAGAAAGTATCCCGACGTTTCAGGGCTTTCATATCCGGTCGAGTTAAAAAAGGTGAAATTAGGGAAATTTTCAACTTCACGTCTTTCAATTTCGTCTTGAAGTTCTGTACTAATATTTAGCTCCTGCTGGAATACATCGCCATTTTCTTCAAGATAACGATAAAGGGTATCTTCTCCTTTTAAGAATTCAGACTCAGCATCAAAGTACCAGACACTTATAAACCTTCCATCAGAAAATTTTCCAACTTTGCAGTAAGGAGAAATCGTCGGAAAAGATGAAGTACAGCTATGTGCATTTCCTTGCCAGGCCCCAGGGATGTACCATTTAGGCATTGATTTTGAAGGAGGCAGTCCAGGGCCTATCTGAATGAAATCAAGCACAAGCCATATTCCGACAAGAGCAACTATAAAAAATATTAAAATCGCGGTAACAATTCAGGTAGCCTTTGAAAGGCTACAATTTTTCCTCTTTTCGAGGAAAAATTGCATATAAATTGAATCCTATTTTGTTTCGTTATTATGCTTACACGTGAAGAGATCCTCGTTATCTATGAAGCTGGTCCTGAAGCTGTAATTTCTGTAATCCAGAGACTTGAAACTATCATAGAAGAACAAGCTATTCGAATTGCTGAACTAGAAAAACGTGTAAGGATTTTAGAATCTCGCTTAAATCAAAATAGCAGAAACAGCAGTAAACCTCCTTCTACTGACTTTTTAGTCAAAGAAAAACCTAATCCCAAGAGTCTCCGGAAAAAGAGTGGGAAGAAACCTGGAGGTCAAGAAGGTCATCCAGGCACAACTCTTGATATGGTTAATGATCCTGATTAGGTAATTGAACATTCTTTGACCTGCTGCAAAGAATGTGGACATACTCTTGAGGATGTTGAAGTTGAAGCTTATGAGAGAAGACAAATTTTTGATATTCCTCCTGTAAATCTAATTGTTACGGAACATCGAAGTCAGATTAAGACCTATACTCACTGTGGAAAATCAAATAAAGCTGTTTTTCCAGAATCAATAAAGTATCCAGTTCAATATGGTCCTAATATCTTAGCTTCAGCAATTTACTGTAAAAACTACCAGTTTATTCCCTATAAAAGGATTTCTGAGTTTTTTGATGACGTTATGGGGATAAAAATCTGTTCTGCTACCATAATCAAAGCAGAAAAAGAATGCTTCCATAATTAAGAGGGATTTGAAAATGTGAGTAGGGAGAAGTTAATAACTTTTCCTGTGATCCATTGTGATGAAACTGGAATGAAGATTAAAGGAAAAAGACATTGGCTTCATGTAGCTTCAAATGACAAATACACATGTTATTTTGCTCATCCTAAAAGAGGGTCAGAAGCAATTAATGCTATGAGAATCCTTCCAGAATTTAAAGGAATAGCAGTTCATGATGGATGGAAACCTTATAACAGTTATGAATGTGATCATGCTCTTTGCAACGCTCATCTCCAGAGAGAACTTACTGGAATTGAGGAGAACTATAAACAGCAATGGGCTAAAGAGATGAATGAACTGTTAATAGAAATAAAAAAGTATTCTGATGAGTGCAAAGAGCAAGTCAAAGATCTGGATTTCGAGCAAATCAAAGCATTGGAAGAAAGGTTCGATGCTATCATCATTAAAGGAATTGAAGAAAATCCACTTTCTCTAAACCCTGAAAAACAGGGAAAACGTGGTAAAAACCCAAAAACAAAAGCAAGGAACCTACTGGATAGGTTTATAGAAAACAAAGAACAGATCCTGAGATTCCTGAGTGATTTGAGAGTTCCATTTGAAAACAATCAGGCAGAAAGAGACATCAGGATGATGAAATTGCAGCAGAAAATATCAGGAACTTTCAGAACCATACAAGGAGCGGAAGCTTTCTGCAGAATGAGAGCTTACATTTCTACAATTAAAAAGAATGGTTTGTTATACACGGTATTCTCGCGGCGCTCAATGGAGCGCCGCTATTATCCTGAGAATTGCAGCATTTTGCTGAAAAAACATACTTTTTTATCAGTGGCTGAATAGTTACTTAATTTTTTATCTTTCTTCAAGTCCCATCAATGATCTGGTAAAACAGATAAGTTCTGTTTAATTATAGGCAATATGAATCTGCCTGGATGAGGCGGGGTTATGTTGGATTGATCACAAATTATAATTGACTATCCATTTTTAAAAGGTGTCCCATTTTCAATTGCTTACAATTGAGATAATCATCATTAAGCGTATTGGGCATTACTTCAATGGGCACCCGTTCCACCACACTTAATCCATATTCTTCAAGACCCGTTATCTTTGTTGGATTGTTGGTCATCAGACGCATTTTTCGAACCCCCAGGTCCTTAAGAATCTGGGCTCCAACAGCGTAATCCCTCATATCGGCATCAAATCCCAACTCAAGATTGGCATCAACCGTGTCGTATCCCTGGCACTGGAGTTCGTAAGCCTTGAGTTTATTGACCAGGCCAATCCCCCGGCCTTCCTGCCTGAGGTAAAGAATAACACCACTTCCCTCTTTCTCCACCATGGCCATGGCTTTATGGAGTTGTTCGGCGCAGTCACACCTCATGGAGCCGAAGATATCTCCTGTCATGCATTCTGAATGAACCCTTACAAGGATGTCTTTTTCAGGATCGATCTCACCTTTGACCATTGCGATATGGGTAAGGTTATCCAGATCATTTTCATAAGCGATCATTCGAAACTCACCGCCATATTTCGTGGGAATAACAGTTTCGGCTGCTTTTCTGACAAAAGATTCTGTCTTCAAGCGATACTTCACAAGATCTGCAACTGTACAGATACCTATGCCATGTTTTTCACTGAATTTTTCCAGGGATGGCATTCGAGCCATGGTACCATCATCATCCATTATCTCACAGATGACACCTGCAGGCTTGCATCCGGCAAGACGCGCCAGGTCCACAGAGCCTTCTGTCTGGCCGACACGAACCATGACACCATTATCCTTTGCCCTCAGGGGGAAAATGTGGCCAGGCCGAACAAGGTCGTCCGCAGTTGCACCATCGGCAATGGCTGCCTGAATGGTGGTGGCCCTGTCTGCAGCAGAAATACCGGTGGTCACTCCAACCTTTGCCTCAATTGAAACGGTAAATCCGGTTCCATAGGAAGATGTATTATTCTCCACCATCATGGGAAGGTCTAACCGGTCAGCCGTTTCACCGGTCATGGAAAGACAGATCAGACCACGACCATACCTGGCCATAAAATTAATAGCTTCAGGGGTTACCGCCTCTGCTGCCATGGTCAAGTCCCCTTCATTCTCTCGATCTTCATCATCCACAAGAATGACCATACGCCCTGCCTTGATGTCCTTAATGGCCTGTTCAATGGTTATTTTAGACATATTCGAACTCACTCCTTATATTAATTCTGTTAAATCATTGCCAGCGCCATCCCAACTCTCAGATGCATGCTTTTCCATAAAGAGATGAAACAATGTGAGACTACCTGGCATGGAGATAATTTCCCAGGCTTTCTTAGCAGGAACTCCAACTTCTTTTTCGAAATAGAAACTTTCTTCGTAGTCAAACATGGTTCAATCTCCTCTTTAGCTTACTTTGTTTTTTAGCACTTACTTTGGAATAGGTTGATCAGGCGTGACACCATAGTAATTAGTTCTAGCCTTACCCCATGGACAACCATTTGGACCTGTTATCTTCAGTTCAATGTTCTGTAGTGTTTTACACAGGCTGTTGCCAGCACGTGCACCTTTGCAGATGGGGCAGAGCTTTTCACAGAATATTGGTGCCTTTTTTTGGTCTGCCATTTGTTATATCCTCCTGTTGTAGTTTCATTAATTCTAAAATATCTTCTTTAGTACCTCAGCATTTCTGCTTTCATGGCTTCCATCATTTTCATTAGTTCCTGTACGGTTTTCTCACGGCTGTAATCAGGTGAACGCAGCATATCGCCAAGTTTCTTCCCTGCCTGCTCGGCCGCAAGCATTAATTCTTCATCTTTTGTAACATCGGGGATCGTATCTTCATTGATAGGGACAACATCAGGTCCTTGTAGAAGGTAGGGTATACCAACCTTGCAGGTTTCACCGTATCCGCAATAGTGGCAGCCAGCAGCACCTATTCCCTGCACATTGTCTACGACTTTAATCATGTTAGCGAAACAGATATGATTTAGAACTTCAGTAGGTGGTGCAGGATTAAAACCTCCAAGACTTACAGTAACTGCAAGTTTTCCCCAGAGGATATCAGCTTCACGGTGCCTGAACTGATACCATCTTTCCATGAAACAATGCATCACTGCATTCAATGTGTCAAAATAGTTGACACCACTCAGAACATAGGCATCTGCTTCAACGATCTTATCACGCAGGGTTTTCATGTCATCATTCACTTTGCATATATTGTCATCAACACATGCCATACACCCTATGCAGCCACCTATGTTTTTACCGTGCAGTGAAATAAGTTCATATTCGCATCCTGTATTTTCCAGGACCTTCTGTACAACTTTAATAGAGCCTGAACGTGATTCTGGCCTTGGGCTTCCTGATATTCCGAGTATTTTCATATTTTAAACTCCTCCATGTTGTTTATTTCTCAGACCTAACGTTTCCGATTTAGTCACCATAAGACACTAATACGTACATGAATATATACTAATCTGTCATAAAAGTATACAAACATATTTTTGGTCATAAAAATATACTAAGCATACATTTTTATAACTGTAAATCAAACTACTGTACAAAGAGGAATTGTTGTGAGTGAATTAATATCGGAATCATCAAGCACTTCATTGGAAAAAGAAATTCGTGCTCTTCGCCTGGAGCTTAATGAATTCAGAAATGAAGTTACAACGGGTAAAACACATTCATTGCTCAATGAATTCAAGAATCAATGCGCTGGAGATTTTCTCAATGCTTCTCTTGGAAATAACTTAAACAGCATCAGGAATGAGTCAAATGAGTGTACAATGTGGGACCATTGCGAACCTGTTTTCACTGAGTACTTTGACAGTTTATCTGGTTTTGCGATAAAAGGGGAGCTATCAGACGATAACGTTTCAAGTATAAGGAACAAGTTTGGCCAAATGAAGGAACGTGCTGCAGAGGAATCCAAAAAGTGTCTTAATTGCTTCCAACATGCTGAAACATGTTTTGAGACCCAGATCGAAATGTTGCAAGAAATGGGTTTTTGTAAACCCGATAACGGGGATATACAAGTTCAAGATCTTCCCGAAGACCAGATCTCCATTTTGATAGGGGATGCATTGAGTAGTGCCGCCAGAGTCCAGATCCTTAAAGCATTACATGATGATGCTAAATCGTTCACTGCACTTTCAAAACTCACAAAACTTCGTGGTGGAAATCTCCTATTCCATCTTGATAAATTACAAAGCAAAGGATTGATACGCCAACGTGAGGAACGAGGCGAATATCAAATCACTTTGCAAGGTCTCAATCTCATGAACTCCCTAATAGATGTTACAAAAGCAATGTCCTTTAGGGTATAATTTTTTCTGAAAAACCAAGTTCATTAGGTATAGTGCAGATTAAGTATGTACTAAATATCTACCTATAGGCAGGCAATAGTTATATTGTCCTGCAAACACAGTATTTGCACAGGGACATTTCTTCTAATATATGCTTACTCTTTGCAGGACAGTAATAAACGCCATCATTTTCAAAAATCGTCTGATTTTCATTTATGTACATTCCTGGTGGATGGAGTGGTTCTTTCACTATAAAAGTCAGATATGTGGAAATAATACGAGTATATTCCTTCAAATCACTTTGATTGGGAGCATACTCATCCATATACTTGTTAATCCTGAAAGTAAAATCTTCAAGCTTTCCAATGTCAATCTCCTCAGATATTTCTGAACAATCTCTTTCTTTTAGCTCAGAAAATTTCTTACGGTTATACCTTGCAAGATATTCAATATTATACTGAAGACTCCCACGAGGAGCCTGAATATCTCCTGTTTCTTTTTTATTAACCCTTGCTAAATACCCAGAAGATAGATTGGAAGCTTCTTTTTGTAATAAAAATAATAGTTCACATGAATTCATATGAAATCCCCTCCAAATTATGCATATGAAATATCTTTCAAGCTATAGTTTCGTTTAGTTGTTCTTTACTTCAGTCTTTATGGAATTATAGCACTTTTCGAATATGTCCAGATTGCCTTCAACCTCGAATAGCATCAAGCGTAAGGGTTCCTTTTCGGCCATAGATGATAATACTATCAACGTCTATTCTTTCTGTAGAGAACACGTATTCTTCTGAATCTTCTCTGCTTGAGGTGCTCCCACCTTTTAATTATTATTTGGTAGTGTTATCCTTTTAAATATGTTGCCTGATGAAAGATGTCAGTTCTACATCAATTCATAGTGTTGCGCAACTTCCAGGTTGAAATTGTACATAAGGCTGTTCTCAACGTAACCAGAAAAAAGGCATTTCTTACATTTGTATGCCATGTCCTTTCTGAGTTCCCTCGTATTCTTCCATACATTTGCAATCCCGTCATCGATATGACCAATTGGTGCTCGATGCACTCTGCAGTTCTCGATAGTTCCGTCTGCGGTTACGTTCAGTATTATGTCATTGGCATGACAGATGAACTCCGTCCTGAGGTCACGGATCATTTCTAGGTATGTGTAGGAATTGATGATAGGATAACCTTCTTTTTTCATTTCCATTATCCTGCCCACAGTCTTGCGGTACTTCTCAGTATCCCTTATCCCCATGTTTTCCCAGGTATCCCTATCTATTCCCTTAAATTCGTACAGGGGCTCGAATGATATTTTGACATCAAGCTCCTTAGCCATGGTTATGAGTTCTTCAATATCATCTAGGTTTTTACCACTGATGACACAGTTCAACAGAAGCGGATTCCTGATCATATCTCTGGCTTTCAGGATACCTGGCATGATCCTGTCAAGACTGATGCCTCTTATGTCCTTGTAGCTGGATGTCCCATCCACAGAAACTGAGAGGTAGTCAAGGTCCTTCAGTTCACCTATCCTTTTTTCAAGTAGCAGGCCGTTGGTGATGAGCGAGGTCACCATTCCCAGCTGCTTCGCATAGGCCAGTATCTCAGGCAGGTCCTCTCTCAAAAGGGGTTCTACGGTCCATGCATTATAGACAAGTATCCCGAAAGCCCTTGCCTGATCAAGGAGTTTAAATATATCCGTGAGCTCCATCTCCTCTCCCTCTGTTTTCCAGTATTCGCAAAAAGAGCATTTCATGTTGCATCTGGAATTGATGGCGTGCGATAATACAAAGGGTTGTTTTCTTATTCGCAGCTGCCAGACAGCCTTTGCTGCAATGAGGGGTGAGTATTTGGTCATGGGGATTATTCGGGATTGTTTCTTCTTTCTATCCCTGTTTATGTTAAAAAGTTCACATGAATTCATATAAAATCCCCTCCAAATTATGCATATGGAATATCTTTCAAGCTATAGTTTCGTTTAGTTTGTTCTTTGTTATGTAGATTAAATCCTATCATTAGCAACTGTCACTCTCGGAAATACCTGTTTTAGTTTCCATATATGAATTGATGGCTATATCCATCGTCCCATTAGTGTTAATAATCTCCATGTCAAACTCTTTTGCAAATTCAGAAGCATTCTCATGGTAAGTATTATCTTTATAAATTTGATTGTTGATCTTGATAAGAAAAGCATAATCAGGGTTTCTTAGATATCTAGCGTATTCCTTATAAGATGGGGTAGATCTGAAGTTCTCTTTATTCATATCGGAAAGCCACATTGGGGTTGCATAGAAGACGCCTTTTCCTAGTTCCTTGGTTTTCGTGTATGCATCGTTACCACCAAGTGCTACGCTAATACAGTCATCAACAAGATTTCTTTCATTGTCTCTCAGAAAATAAACAGGGCAATTTAGCCTCTGCAAATCGTTCTGCACTTTTTCAGAACTATAGCCACATTTCCCATAGAAGATAAGGATGCCATCTGACATTTGTGACATTTCTCTGGCATTCAGATATACTTCAGACTGCAACTTATCAGGATATTCATGTAAATCTTTTGTCAGGAGATTAACAACAACCGTTAATTCCTGTTGTTTATTTCGATTGAACAAATCACATGTTTGCCTGAAGACTGGAATCTTTGAAAATATCCTCATGAAAATATTAGGTGAATGTCTATTGCTTTCTGAAACAAGAGGGTATAGCCTATCAGAAGAAAACACAAAAGGCCTGAGATTCTCAGATTTAAGTTTTTGTATAAATCGGGAACTGTTTCTGTTTTCTACCACAAACAAATGTTTAATTCCAGGGTCTGTTGAGAGAACATTAACTAATTCATCTTCAAGCATTTCGCAGGCAACTATACTTAAAATTGGCATGGTTCTCTATATTAAACGGTCTTGTTCTTTATTTCATCCTTTATCGAGCGATAGCATTTCTCGAAGAGTTCCTGACTACCACATATCTCGAAGATGCTATATCCGAATAGCTTTGCATATTCCTCTATCTTTTCGTCGATATCTTTTGTGTATTCAAGTCCTGTATTGACCTTTGCAACCCTTGAGTATCCGCCCAGGTCATTGATCATTTTTCCCATCTTCAATGCTTCCTCAGGATTAGAATTATAATCAATACCTGAAACTTCGAATTCTCTCCATGAATTGGCATACATAGGTGTGAAAAAGAATGCAGGCTCTTTACTATGTTCTTTTAGTAATTTTAAGTAATTTGCACAACCTCCGACAGTTGCTCCTATGCAGTCATCAACAATCCTTTCGTCATCTCTGAGTATTCTCACGACACAACCATCTTTTTCCAGGCAGAAATCTTCTTCCACGTTACCCAGAACGTTACCACAAAGACCATAAAAAAGGAGTAATCCGTTGGAAAAGTGTGTCATTTTTCTTATGTTTTGATAAACTTCAGATTTCAATTTTTTTGGTACTATATGAAGTCCGAGCTCCAGCATGTTAACTACAACAGTTAGTTCATCCTGATCAACATCTTTAAGCATTTGTGGCAGCTCTTCAAAAGGAACAATATCGTAACAAATTTGCTGTTCGTCAAGTTTTTCAGTAAATTCTGAGATATTATCATTTTGTACAATTAGAATTTTCTTGATCTGAAAATCGTTTTCAAAAATCCAGATAATTTCATCTTGAAGTATTTCACAACTTACTATGCTTAATACAGGCATTTTTCTTCCTCATTTTAAGAATATATTAGTGCCTAAATATATACCTGAAGGTTAGATAAATGTATATTGTGTGCCAGTAGTATAGAAAAGTGACTTTTTAAGATTCACCCTTCATAGTGAATGAACATTCAAAGATCATCATCTGTCAGTCTCTCAATCAATTTTAACAGACTGCTTCTTGTAAGGTACTTTCTTGTTCATCCAGTTATGAACTCCTCAGTTACCTTCTTAGCTCCCGAAGGCTTCAACCTGAGTGAATAGCTCTCAGTCCTGATAAAGTCCTTATTATCCATTTTCTTTGATTCAATAAAACTGATTACAGCCATATCAACAAGGAATCTAAAAGACTCTTGTAAGTCATACGCTAAACTGTTCTTGCTTGGATTCATCTCATGTAAAAATCCTACATGAGCATCAAGACCTGCCGTATTAATGGCTCTTAGACATTCAGCTTCAAGCAGAGCATGTTGAAAACAGTACCCGCGAAAATAGGGGATAGCAACTTTAGGTGTTGCTCCTTTTTGTCCCTGTCTTCTCTTTTGTTGAAAATTCTCTGTTTGTTTGGGGAGGAGTTGGAAAAAGTACCCGTAAGCCAGGTTAAAAAATGTCCTGAACATTGTTGATATAGAATAATGTAGAATAACTTACTGGTATTAAACAAAAAAGGGGTGTGATAAGTTTGGAAGTTTTAATCGAACCGGTGATGAAAAATATAGAAGAAAGAACCGTAGTATATGTTTCATTTGTCGGCAACTACGTGGGAAAAACCGAAGTCTTCGCAGAGTTGTTTGGAAAACTGTTCAACTGGGCGGGTCCGAAAAAATTGATTGGACCGGATACTCTTTTTCTTTCCACTTATTATGATGATCCGGGTGTTACACCTCCGGAAGAACTTAAGCTGGATGTGTGCATGACAATTGAAGATAACGTTGAAGTTGAAGGAGAGGTAAAAAAGAAAAAACTGCCCGGAGGAAAGTATGTGCTGATGCGTGCTGAACTGACGGGAGCCGAAGAATATGGTCCTGCATGGGAAAAGGTCGTTGAGTGGTTGATACAAAATAAACTTGAAATGGATATGTCCCGACCGGGTTATGAGATATATTTGAATTCTCCGGACGAACATCCGGAAAAGCATCATATTATTGATATTTGTATGCCGGTAAAGTGAATAGGATTCCGGGGCTGTTCATAGAGTAGAAATATTTTTTACTATATTTTTTAACTATATTTTTCAGGTTCACAATCTATTTTTAATAACACTGGTTTTGCAAAATGTCAATACCAACCCATACAAAAATTTCGTTTACTGTCGAGGCAAATATAAATAAGATATATAATCAGTTTTATATCCTTAACTCTGCTCATTTAGGGAATAACTTCAAGTTTAACTTTTTTTTCCATTTCGCCAATTTTCTTAGGTACTTCTGTAAGAATCATTTGGCCATCTAAATCCATCATGTAAACTTTACGGAATTGCTCTATAAGGTCTCTCGGAGAATACTTACTCGTTAGATCAGCTTTTCTTATACAGTTTTGAATTTTTACGTAGCCATAAAGGGACAAAAATGAGACGAAAATATGACCGAAAAGTGACTCATTATCCTGTAAATAAAGTTTGTCTGCTTCGAGTATACTCTTGTAAGTATCATAATGTTTTTCTACTGTATCCCTTTTTTTGTACATAAGAAAAACATCTTCTGGTATCAAATCTACATTTGATACAAGCAAGATTTTTCCCGATTTTTCCAGACCCTTGTTGAACGTCTTACTGGGGATTTTATTTTCATCATGTTGCTTATAGAGGGTGTATTCCCGAAGGCGGTGCATTGGGTGAAGGTGGCGAACGATATTATAACTATGTCCGCCTTGTGCGGGGATGAAAAACGGTTATACCACTTTTCAAACCCGTAACCTGAGCAGGCTCCACAAAATAGTCACGCCTGCAATTGTTGCAATAAAAACCACGTAGTTGCATTATTCCGACTTTCCGCAGATCTCCACTCAAAAGTAGTATTTTTCACAATTTTTCCCCATCAACCTTATTATCTTGCCCTTAACTTCATTCATGTTGGCAATTTGAGTTACTATTTTTGAGTCCATTTCCATTTTTACTTCTGTAATCTCCTTCATCAGCATAAAAGCCCACTTCAAAGTGGGCTTTTGAGTTTGTTTTTTAACTTGGTCAGGTATTGTTTCCCCTGTTTCTTTTAGCCTTTCTCTTAGTTTCCATTCCGCTACCGAATAAACCATCAAAGTTAATACCATTATCATTGATAGAGCTTCAATTCTCGGAGGTTTTTTCAAATAAACCTCTGAAACCCTGAGACTTTTATCCTTTATGAATCTGAACCCTTTTTCAACCTTACTCTGATTCTTGTAGTAATCCAGCATCTTTTCAGCATCAAGATTAAGGTCATTGCTTGCGATTATAAACCTTCCCTGATACTCTTTTTCATGCAGTACAGTTTCTTAGTTCCTGATTGCTGTTGCATTTACGACATAATGGACGATAAGCTTTTCATCCTTCTTTGGCCTTCCTTTCTTGCCGTTTCCCCTTGTTGAAACCGTTGAAATCTCTCCGGTTTCAAGCAAACAGTAAGAATTCTCTTTCTTCCATCTTTCCAGAGCTGCTCTGGAATCCTCTTCACAGGCAAACTCTATCTTTTTTAGATCTTTGAGCTCTTTTTGAGCTTCTTTGATAGTCCTTTTAATATTCTTTTCAAAAGTAACGTCTTTTCTTTTCTGCATCTCAACGGAGTGAACAACTACCCATCTTTGCTCGATACCACCATATTCAACAATGGTTTCATAAAATGAATATCGAGGGTCTTCTCCTTGTTTAAATACAATATCTGAAACCAACAAATCTTTTGAAAGGTTTAGTGTTGAAGGTATACGAGTAATCCACTTCATCCCTCTTCTCATTGATTTGATGTTATCTTCAGAGTATAGGACACTGTCTGCTATGTAGTAAACATCATCAGGAAAAGTTATGTTTTCCTGAAGCTTTTTCATTGCTTCAACTATGGTTTCTTTATCTGATGCATTACCAGAGTAAGCCTTTGAAAATAGTGGGATTCCATACTGATTTGTTATTATCCCAAGTCCAAAACGTTTCAGGTCATCGGCAAGCAACCTGTAAAGTGTATCGGCTACAAGATCAAAACAACATCAAAATATATTCAAATCATAAACGGAGAACTCAAAGTGTTAAGATTGAAAAAATCAACTTAAATTCAGTAATCAAAATGCCATTTGAAAAAGAAACTGTCGCCTGATACATAAAGGGTTATAGAATGCTTGAGCCGGTGTATTGAAAGGTACAAGTCCGATTTTAGAAGAGAAGGGGAGAGTAACCCCCCTGACTTATTCAACATTTGAGACCATCTCTTATAATTATATCATTCATATGAATATTTTTTAACAGTGATTGATAATATTATAAGTATCAACGTAAGGAATAAAAAATATAAACTGAAATTATCTTCAAACCATGAGAGGTACATATTATATAGTGCCATAAATATGGCTATTAATGATAACACACGCCATACTATATTAACTAACTTTTTGTTCATTGTAATCCCTTGAAAATTTTAGTTCGTTTCGCGATATTTCAACAATTTAAAAAATAAAAAAGTAAATGATGTCAATAATTTACATATAATAATAGTAGTAATCTACTTCTATGTATAACGAGATAAAAGGACTTGTAAAGAAATCAAGATATATGTCTCTGGCATCAATATCCAAATACTCTGGTATTGCAGCTCCAACAGCAACAGCAACTGCAGCTAGAGCAGCACCCTGTACCACTCCGAAGTACGCCAGTATCGCAGCTAATACCGCTCCAGTTGCCAAAATATCTGCATACTGAACATTGTTAAAAACTAAACAAGATAAAGGTGGAGCTAAAGATGGTAAATCAACCTTTACCTTTGTCGCTGTTGTCGTAAACATTACTGAATCGGTAGATTTTATGAAGTTTACTGACTGTGCCTTATAGGCATCGACTTGTTCTTTAGATACTTCGAATGTTTCTGTTTGAGAGCTTTTTTTTTCCATTTACCGTCAGTGTCTGCTCGGTTTGATACAAAAAATTCTCCTTATCTTCACCAATTTTAGAAGTGTCAGTCACAAGTTTAAAGTTGTCTCCAGTGCACTCTGTGTGAATTGAAGAGTCTGGATATATAATCCCTGAAATTGTTCCACTGGACTTCAGTTTTTTAGTTTCTTTGTCTATATCTTTTTCAACATCAAATTTGAATGTACCACTGAAATGAATTTGATCTCCTACTTTTTCATATTCTGTCAACTCTGTATCAAAATCATTAACAGTGATTTGGTTTGACTCCAGTAATTGTTTATACCATCTAGTTTCAGCCTGTGCACTTACAGCCGGTACAAAAGCAAGACTCACAAGAATCATTGCTACAAATACCGCACCTATTTTAATCTTGTTCTTTGTCATTTGTTTAACTCCTAGTTCTTTTTTCCTAGGAGGCAAATCAAGCAAGCTTTAAATATTCGCAAAGCTAACATAATCATGCCTCCGGGCAATGTGGAGTTCAAATCCACTCTGGAAAGTTCGTTTGAACTTCACATCCAAAAATCTCTATTAACCTTCTCCTATACATTAATTACGACGACGAATATTCATCAGTCTGATTAATATTCACTCAAACGATCAGCTTTTTCATCGAAATAATGAAGGCTCAGAGTCCTAATTGGCGCCAGGAATTTGACCTCACTTTTAGCAAATAATCTGAATATTCTTTTCATCACTAAACCATAAAATTGGCAAAAGTGATATCAACATACATGCCTGACAGAAGATAAAAGAATATATTGTGTTAGAACAATTCAAGGTCGTGTCCTTAAATCATTGACTTAATTTTATATATTTTTAAATATATTATTATTTGGGGGATCTTAATCACTTCTGAAATCGATTTTTCACAATTTTTTTGCTGAAACAAAGACTGCATTGATTATGGAATTAAAAATCAAGGAAATATAGTCCTTAAAGAGAGATATGATAAAAACAATCGCGTTCTACTTAAATCAGTACTTCACCAACTGGATCGAGAAATCATTTAGCTTCATCCCGATTTCAAAATACTTTTCAGTTAAAATGTTTGAAATCGTAATGGGGATAGATGATTTTCTGATCCAGTTGGTGAAGTACTGTGACTGGAGATATCCCATCACTGCATGTGTGTAGAATTCGCGATCAATACACAGAACTTTTACTTTGACCCCAAGTTCATAAATAATTTCTGTGATTTTAGTTACGAAATCAATCATTAACATTTTCTTTTTTTTGGAATAACTCCAATTGTAAACTTCCTATTCCCATCAATTAGATAACACGTTGCGTATGAGAAAAAGCGGTTAGTTGATGCTTTTCTTTTTCCACCAACAACATAATCTCCATTCTTTTCCCCATAGTAAGGATCATCTGTAAGATCAATAGCAAATGCATACTTTTTGCCAGGTATTATGAAAGGTTTAACTTGTTCAGCAAACATAAGGTGATTTACTGTTTCTAACTGCTCTAGGTCGATTTTTTTCAGATTATGATGTAACGAGTTTTCGCTGTGTATGTTTGAACCTGGACGTTGAATTGAGTGAATGGATAACTTTTGGATAGCCAGTGACGTTAGGACCTTGAAAAATTGATTAGGGGTTTGGCTTGATCTGATAAACATTGGAACATGTTTAACAAGCAATTTTACAACGGGGTTTATACATTTGGCTCCATCCAAAGTACAAACATCAATATTTTGTGATTTGTGTTTTGTCTTAGCCATAGGTTGTGAATAAAATAATCCAGATATGTATAATTTTGGCATTATGTCGGAAAATCGATATTAGAATCACTGCTTACGAGTTGGTGAAGTACTGAAATTACATAATCTGTATGTTGTTTAAAGCTGGGTAACATATGCCCCGAATTTCACGACATATATAAACAAGGAACCATTTTTGCAATAATGTTTCTTACTTTCGGCAGGTCGACATTAGAAATTAGAATATTTTTTCCGATACCGTTTTAGAACATTAGATCACTATTTATTAGGTTTAAAGCTGGTTAACGTGTGACCCAACTCTCACGACCTATATAAGCACTGAACCATTTTTTCATTAAAGTTTAGTATGATAGATTAATAATTGGTCATATGTAAACCTAACAACTACACACAATTACGGAGTATCATTTCAAAATCGCCATCAGCAAAAATTATCAAAAATTATATGTCGACCTGCCGAAGGTAAGATGTTTTGTATCGGAGATAATGTGTTTTCCAACAAAAACGTAATCAGTAAAAATGTTGTGAAAAAAACAAGCTACCTGCTGGATATAGGATTAATAAAGAAAACAGGTCAACAGGACAACCTGTTCACTACAGGAACGACTCCTGAAATAGTTATTACCCTTAATTCTTTTCCACTACTGTAAACCTTATAGTGAATTCCGTCCCATTGTCTCTTTTCAGTTCAATCTCGCCTTCTAACTGGTCTACAAGGGTGGTTACCAGTTGCATGCCAAGATTGTCGAGATTTTCCAGATTGAAAGTTTCAGGCATACCTATCCCATTATCCAATACTGTCAGAATAAAATTGGTGCCCTTTAAGTCCTCATTATTGTTTCCCGCTCTATTGTCTTCACTTTTCCGGGATTCTTCTCTACAAAGTTTGATTTTAATTCTCCCATTATCTCTGTCAGAAAATGCGTATTTGAGAGAGTTTGAAATGAGTTCATTGGTAATTATACCTAATGGAACTGCAGTATCCATGTCAAAAAAGATGTTTTCTTCTAGATCCATATCCAATCTGGTATCGGCATTTCCAAGCCTGTATGTCTGAAAAAGATTCTTAGTGAGTTTCTCAACATACAACGAAAAGTTCAGTGTATCGAGCCCTCCACCTTTGTACAGTTCCTCGTGGATAAGAGCCATGGATATTACTCTGTCCTGACTTTCCCTGAAGGCTTCAAGGATCTCTGAATCCTTAATACATTCTTTGTTGTTGAATTTTTCAGCCTGAAGGTCAAGAAGGGAGGAGATTACCTGCAGGTTATTCTTGATCCGATGGTGGATTTCTTTTTTACGGGCAGTTTCGAGATTTGCAAGGAACTTTTCTGTCTCTTTTCTTTCGGTCACATCATAAATAGCACCCTGGTAGAATTCCAGCTTTCCGTCCTTTCTCTGAACTCTCTGGTAAACTTCACGAACCCATCTGATTCTTCCGTCCCTATGCTTTATACGAAATTCGATTTCTTTGTAGCTGTCGGATGGAGAGTTTCTAATCGTTTCCTCTTCTTTGAGAACGAAAGCCAGGTCATCCGGATGGATTATGTCTTTCCACTTAATCCAGGACATAAACTCCTTTTCACTATATCCGGTGATCTCCTCAACAGCGCCATGCATGAATATAGTAACAAAGTTTTCATCAAACTGGAAAGCAATCCCATGGAAATTCTGAATGAAAGAGAGGTATTTCATCTCACTCGCTTCAACCTTTTCTATTGCAAGTTTCCATTCTGTAATATTTTTAATTACTCCTATAGCTCTGTATACCTTTCCTTCGTCATTTTTTAGCCAGACTCCACATTTTTCGGCATAGATGTAGTTCCCATCTTTATTTCTGAACCTGAATTCTACCTGAATTTTATTCATTTTCTCAAAGGACTTTTTCAGGTTTTCAAACAGTACCAGCCTGTCTTCAGGATGCACATATTCTATCAAGCCCGATTTACCTAAATTCTCTAACTCTTCCGGATCGTACCCCGTTACTTCCCGGATGGCTCCTGCCAATTTGAATTCACCTGTTTCAAGATCGAAATCGAATATAATCTGTCCTGTCTGTTCAGTTGCTATACAGTATCTTTCCTCATTTTCTTGAAGAATTTTACTGGCAAGTTTTTTCTCTGAAATATCTTTCAGTACTCCGATAGCCCCATAAGGCTGACCTTCATGATCCATAAGGCAGACCCCGGAGTTTTCGATAGAAATGCAAGTTCCGTCTTTTCTTCTCAGCCTTAATTCTTCATTAAATCTACCTCCGGTCATTCTCAAATTCGAAAATATTTCGTCCGCATGATTCGTATCTGAGTGGTAAATATTCCTGATCCAGAAGTTTTTGCCCAACTGCTGTAATTCTTCAAAACTATATCCCGTAACTTCCTCTATGGCACCTGCCCAGTTGCTCTCATCTGTTCTTAAATCATAGTCGTATATCACCAGTCCTGTCTGCTCTGTGACAATCCTGTACCTGTCTTCACTGTTCCGAAGTTTTTCTTCTGCTTTTTTACTTCTGGTTATATCTCTAGCAATAGTTGAGATCCCGGTCAGCTTTTCGGATGCATTAAAAACCGGAGAAAAAGTTAATGAGACATCTATTATCTTACCATCCTTTCTTAACCGTAAAGTCTCATAATTGTGGATTTTATCTCCCTGTTTAACCAGTTCAGCCAATTCTTCTGTTTCCCCAACTAATATGGATGGCTCTAGAATGGATATGGGCTTTCCCAGAACTTCTCCAGCCAGATAACCATAAATTTGCTCTGCCCCTTTATTCCAGCTGGTAATGATACCATCAAGGGATTTGGTTATAATAGCATCGTTTGAATATTCCACAATATTCGCCAGATTCTGAATTTTTTCTTCTGCTTTCCTGTGCCTTGTGCTTTTTATCTGTTCCCATTTTCCTTCTCTTTTGACCAGAGCAAATTGATGGTTGATAACCACATCGATTATCTCAGTTGCATTGCACCCGGCGAGAGGATAAGTACAAAGGGCAATCAACTGGTAATTATCAATAACATCATTTGCCTGTTTCTCATAATCAGCCAAATCACTCCAATATTTTTTTCCCAGCCGGAAAGAATTTCCCAACCTCAATCCATCGTAACCATTATTCAGAGCCTTGTTAAGTTTTTCAACCCATCCATTTAATACCCTCTCCGAATCAAAAATACTTCCATTTAAATACCACTGCGCGGAGGGAATGAGTTCTATTTGCCCTTGCTCCAGATAAACATCAAAATCAGGAACAGCTCTCTTAAGATATTCTTTTGCCTCTTCTACTTCAGAGAGTCGTGATACTATCCACATACAAAATTCGTTATTTTCCAGCCCGACCTTGAAATAGGGGACCAGTATGTCCACCAAATCTTCTTTTGTCTGGTAGAACTGGCAGAAATGTGTCCCCCAGGGTATATCCCCAATAATATCAATACCAGATTTTCTCAGGTTTTTTCTCATTTTGCCTCTTCTCTGACTATTCTGGTATAGGAAATTAATTCCTGAAAACCGTTAGCGTAAGAATATCACTACTTGTTCTCAAACACGTGGTTTGCTCGTTCTTTCAGGTTTAATCAAGACTCACCCAACAGTCCTGTTTCGCATGCTATAAGTCTCGCAGAAAAAAAAAAATCAACACTTCATAAATTGAACAAGGTGCATATATTTGTTTTTAAAACGTACGTAATCGTAAGTTAGCTCCTCTTCAAATATAACATTTCATGCATAAAATATTTAGGACTTACGCAGTTGAATTTAATACCACGAGCAAAAAAGACTTAACTGTATAAACTTAAATAATGTTGACGAGTCCTCATGTGCATGCCTTTTCATTTCAAGTGCGTAAGTCCTAATATTAATGGGCCGATTCCAAAACTCAAAATTCACTTCATATTCAACAAGAACGAATCCAGATTTTCCGATATCTGAGTAGTTTTTATTCGGACTATCTCCCCCATCCTCTTGCGAAAGTCAGACAACGGTCCGAACAGATCCCTTTTTTATTCCTTTTTTCTCTTCTCCATGTTTCCTGATTTGATCTCCCTCTCCGTAGTTGCAATAGCATATACCTCACCGGCATCATTCTCCAGTGAAGTGACGGTCAGCCCCACTTCTATTATCCGGCCATCTTTGGTGAGCCGCTGGGTGCGGTAAGGTTCTATACTTTCAGAGTGGCTAAGCTTCTTCAGTGTATCCAACTCTCCTTCTTTTCGGCTCGCCGGAACCAGGCTGCTAATGTTCATCTTCAGTGCCTCGGCTTCACTCCAGCCGTACATCTTCTCAGCCATCGGATTCCAGGCCAGAATGTGGCCCTCCATATCCTGCAACGTTATAGCATCACTCGCGTCGTGCACTACCACGGCAAGGCGGCGCATGACCTCGGATTCCTTCAGGAGATCCCTTGCCTGCCTCATCTCGGAAATATCTGTAAAGGTGATCACAGCTCCCTTGATAACGTTTTCGAGAGTGCGATAGGGCCGGATGCGCAGCAGGTACCACAAGCCATCCTGGGTCTGGACTTCAATATCTTTGGGTATAAGGCTGTCTAGCACTTCCTTAATATCTACTACAAGACGGTCATAACCCAACAGGTTCGAGACGATATGCCCAACAGGCCGTCCCACATCAGTCGGGATCAGATTGATGATCCGTGTAACGACAGGAGTAAAACGCAGGATGCGCAGCTGGTGATCCACAAAAATAGTACCTATACCCGTGCCGCTCAAAAGGTTGTTCATGTCGTTAACTGCCTGAGACAGATCAGTCACCTTGTTCTGCAGTTCGGTATTAACCGTAGCCAATTCCTCGTTTACGGACTGCAGTTCCTCCTTGGAGGTCTCCAGTTCTTCGTTGGTAGATTGCAGTTCCTCGTTGATTGACTGCATCTCTTCGTTGGAGGATTTGAGTTCTTCATTGGAAGTCTCCAGTTCTTCATTGGAAGCTTTGAGATGTTCTTCCTTAATCTGTAGTTCCCGCTTCAGCTCCAGGATGCGAGCTTCATCTTCCATTGCGTTCTCAAAGGCTCCTTCACCTGGATCTATGGCAGTTTCCTTTCCGGCTTTGCTCTGCTCCCCCTCCGGCGGTTCCTCAAAGGTGACCAAGAACAGATTTGACTCGGCGGCGGCACCAGGGTCTGCAGCCACAGGTCGTAACACCAGATTGACTGTTGCGAAGTCACCGTTGGTTTTGACCCGCAGCCCGGGGTGAAATACCGGTTCTTTATTGACTACGGCTTTGTACAGGCTCGTAGCCAACTCCTGCCGCAATCCTTCGCGAGCCATCTTCAGGATGTTCATACCAGCCTCACCCGGAGCCGGTTCCAGGTACATGCCGGTCCGACCATGAAGATAGAAGATGTCGCCTTGCTGGTTGACGAGCACACTGGCCGGGCCGTAATTTTGCAGAATCGTCTGTTCGGTCAGTTCGCGCATTTGAGGTTTGCTTTCGATAAGAGCCTTGTCAGACAGTCTTTTTTTCTCCCTCCTCCTTCTTTCCAGTCCAGGAGAGTTAAATATCCCCAAGGGAGGGTGTCCACTGTCAACATACTTTTTGAGATAGATCTTCGACTTGCGGTCCAGCGTATCAAAAAGGTTATCGAACTCACCCAGGGTCTCGGAGGGGCCAAGGAAAAGAAATCCTCCCGGGTTCAATGCGTAGTGGAAGAGGGGAATGAGCTTTTTCTGCAGTTCCCTGTCCATGTAGATTAGCACGTTGCGACAACTGAGCATGTCAAGTTTGGAGAATGGCGGGTCTTTGATAATGTCCTGTTCGGAAAAAACTACCATGTCACGGATATTTTTCCGGATGCGAAAATTGCCGTCTGAATCCTGGGTAAAGAAGCGGTCCAGCCTTTCCGGGGAGATATCAATGGAGATGCTGGCGGGATAGACGCCGCTGCGAGCCTCTCCGATAGCCCGGCTGTCAATATCGGTTGCGAAGATTTGTACCTTGAAATTTTTTTTCAACATCTCCATCTGCTCCTGGAGCAGGATACCGATGGAATAAGCCTCCTCACCTGTGGAGCAGCCGGCCACCCAGATCCGTATCACTGAGTCAGTGCGTTTGTTGGCGAAGATTTCCGGGATTAGTTTTTTTTGGAGTGTCTCAAATGCTGTGGGGTTGCGGAAGAAACTTGTAACGCCGATTAGAAGGTCGGAAAAGAGCGCCTCCACTTCGGCAGGTTTTTGCTCTAAATAACTCACATACTCGTTCACACTCTGGATATTCTGGACAGCCATGCGCCGCTCAATGCGGCGGTTGATGGTGTTCTGCTTATAATGGGAAAAATCGTGGCCGGTCTGGGTGCGCAGCAGGCTGAATATATTTTTCATCGCGCCTTCGATCCTGGGAATCAAATGGGGTCTTTTTCCAAATGCCTGGGTGACATAGGCAATGAGCTGAGCAGGCATCTCAGCCGGTGGCAGGGGGTAGTCTACCAGACCTGTGGCAATGGCGCCGCGCGGCATGCCGTCGTACTCACTGGATTCGGGGGTCTGTGTCATCACCATACCGCCCTCTGCCTTGATCGCCCGCACTCCCAGTGCGCCGTCGCTGCCGGTACCCGAGAGTACGATGCCAATTGCCAGCTCTTGCTTGCTCTGAGCCAGGGAACGAAAGAATATATCAATCGGCAGGCGATGGCCGCGAGGCTCAGACGGTTCCAGCAACTGCAATTTACCATCCTGAAAAATCATGTCGTGGTTAGGCGGGATGACGTAGACGCAGTCAGGCTGGACAATCATCCCGTCCTTAATCTCGTAAACCAACATCCGTGTATAGCGTCCGATCAGGTCGGCGAGGAGGCTCTTGTGGTTAGGGTCCAGGTGCTGCACCAGGATAAATGCCATACCGAGACTGGTGTCGTTGGGCATAGCTGAAAAAAAGGCTTCAAATGCAGCCAATCCACCAGCTGATGCGCCAATGCCCACGATGGGAAAATCTTCTTTTGGGATTTGATTCGAGTCTGCATCCGGAGCAAGCTGTTCACTAATGGAGGCTTCTTCTGCAGAATGCAGCTTTTCCTCTTTGCCTGAGTCTTCCTTTTTTTTGATCATATTATCGCATCCTTTCACGCCTGAACCTGAATAGATGTAATGCCCTTAATACATTTTATGCGTGTACTCGATGATGGAAGTCGCTGCCAGGTCTACGTTACAATCCTGGCTAGATTTGAATTCATAACGATAGATGAAATTCAGAGAATTTTCAGCTAGACGGAGGTACTTATTTTAAGCTCTTAATCTTAATAAAAAGATCTTTCTCAGGTGAATAGCCACGGACTCTTACCATTGGGCAGAGGGTTGAAGAATTGTTCGAATTATTTCTACTCACCTCTAATACAACCTCTCCCTAAAACTTAATTCAATTAGAAGATAGGTTTGCCCGGGATTTTCGTCAATCAAAATACAGGAATCAAGCCCGGATTGTTCCCTATAATACACTCTCCGCCTTTTGCAGTTACTATGAAGGTATTTTCAATTCCCACCATTCTCATCTCAGTGTCAAACATGCCAAAACGACATGCTCCATGGTGTCCCTCCTTTACCAGAACCGAATATCCTGCATTATAGGCTTTATTGTCCTAATTTTCAGTAATTATGCCTGCATCCTGGAAAAATAAATTTAAGCTACTTCTAAAAAAGAATAGCTAGAGAAGGGGTGGGCTGAAAATTGAGAATAACTGTATGACGTTCTAAATATTAAATAAAAATCAGAATATTTATAAAGAAACACCATCACTTTTAGTTAAAGTTTTGCTGGCGCACCCCGCCGCAAGCAACCTGGTACTTCGATTCCAAATTACTGGCATAAAATTGGAATTTGAAATCAACGCTGTTCAATGAATTCCACTTAAAAGAACCACATACGTGCACGGACAAAAAAGGATTGAAGCCGTCTGTATTCATTTATGATTTTTTTTCTGTGGTTTATGAGAATATATGGAATCGATGCACCAGTGTGTTCGCGCCACCGCTCCAAATTCCCTAAAAGGAGATCACAACCCTAAACCATTCAGTTCGAGCAGAAATTAACAAACGAAAAATGGAACTGATAAATCGTATTATCATTAACGATTACCAGGGAAGCATTCATCCCCATAACAAGCTAGCGGGGTATTCGACTGAACTGAATAGGCAACAAAAACCAGTAGTCGGACCGATAATCGAAACCGATATTCAGACCGATTGTTGATACCTGTAAATCATAAAAACGATGGTTAGTACCAGAAACGGGATGAGAAAACGTGATTGACCAAGAAACCCTACACGACAGAACTCTAAATCCCTTTATGGAAGAAAAAATCGATGCCCTGAAACAGTTGAGTACTAATTTTGAATTTCTCCCTGATAGGGAGCAGGCTTTCGATGATATGCTCAGACTCTCCTCTGATAAAGACAACCTTGTAAAGGAAACTGCAGTCAAAACTCTTGAATTGGTTTATCCTCATGTGCCGGACAGGAAAAAGCTCTGGACGAAACTTGCAGGCCTCGCGGCCAGCCAGGCTCCGGGGGTACGTAATGCGGCGATGCATGCTCTTACATCCTCTTATATCCTTATCCCCGGGGAACAGATGGTCTGGACCGATTTTCTGAAACTTGCGAGTTCCGGAACCGATTCTGTAAAGGAATATGCTTTTTCCGGTCTCAAATCGGTTTTTCCTCTGGTCCCTGATAAAATACAGGCATGGAAAGACCTGCTTGAACTGAGGGAGTCTGCAGACATGAACACCAGGGTTGAGGCTACCCGAACTCTCGGGATGGTATTTTCACACGTTGAAGACCAGGATAAAGCCTGGAAAGAGCTCTTAAAGCTTGCTCTGGAAGAGAGAGAACCTCTCCAAAAAGAATCTTTTGAAGCCCTTGCTTCCGCTTTTATCCGTTCTCGAAATAAAGAAACGGAATGGCAGGACCTTTTAGGGTTGATTGCCTCTGAAAAGGGGACTCTCCGGCGGCGTGCGGCAGATACCATGTTTCTAGTTTTTCCTCACTTTCCCGACAGGAATAGAGCCTGGTCTACCCTTCTAAAGCTCAGTAGAGCCACAGATGGTCATGTGAGGGACAGGGCAGTGGACTCCATTGCTCCATTATTCCCGCACCTTGAGGATAAAGACAGTGCCTGGAAAGACCTTACCGAACTTGCGGGAAGTAAAGTCAGCTATGTACGGGGACGAGCTGCCGACACCCTTGTCCAGGCTTTTCCGCAAGTCTCCGACAAGAAAAAAGCATGGGAAGACCTCCTCCACCTGAAAGCCGAAAGCCATAGTTACGTGATCATGCGGGCAATGCATGCCCTCGCCTCTGCCTACCCTTACCTTGCTTTCGAAGAGGAAGCTTCTGAAGAAATCTCGAAAATTACAAGAAAGCCTGCTTTTGCCCGCAGAAGTGTAGCTTATTCCCTCGCTTATGTCTTCAAGGAAGGAAATGCAAAAGGCCCGGGAAACCCGGGAAAACAGCTTTTTATCGAACTTTTGAAATTGGCAATCGATGTGAACAGTTATGTCCGAATGGATGCTGCAGACTCAATTTCATCAGTTTTCCCGCACCTGCCGGAAAAGAAATGGACATGTGGAAAACTGCTAAACCTTTCCGCACATCCCGACCCCATAATTCGGAAGGGGGCATCTGTGTCCCTCCGCTCTCTCTTTTCCCGAATAGGGGACCAAAATAGAGGTATGAATAAAGGCTCAGAGAAGGACATAGAAATAGGTTCAGAACAGGACATAAAAGCAGGCCTGGGACAAGAAATAATGACAGGCGTCTGGGAGGAGGTTTTGCGGATGGGTGTCGACCAGGAATCTCCTGTCCGCAAGGATGCTGCCGACCTTCTCTCCATGGTTCTCCCCCTGGTGAAAGATAAAACGAGTATTTTTAACAACCTTTCCGATCTCTGTTCAGGACCGGACAATTACCTCCGGAAAAGTGCATCGAACCTGCTAGCTCTAGCCTTCCCCTTCGCAGAGGATAAACAGAATGCCTGGGGCCAACTTGTGCAGCTTTCATCCCACTGGGATAAAGATGTAAGGAAAGGAGCCGCAAAGGCTTTTGCCCCTTCTTTCCCGCTGGTCCCGGACAAAAACAAAGCCTGGGCTGATCTCCTGTCCCTTACAAACCACAGGGACAGTTCTATCCAGAGAGCAGCTGCCCGGGCCTTTGAGTCTGCCTATGCGGTGCATCCCGACCCTTATCAAGCCCTGGAAAGCCTAAAAAAACTAAAAGGTTCAGAGTGCGCTTACGTGCGGAAGTATGCTTTCCGCTCCCTTGGGATTGCCTCCCTCCATAATGCGGCAAAGGCAAAATCAGAAGCAGAATACATGCGTGGACTTAAAGAAGCCGTTCTGGAGTTCAGAAATTCAGCCGAAACAGCTTCCTACCACCCCCTTCCAGGCTTCTACCTGAACTTCTACGAAAAATTCCTAAACGTTCTGTCTGCTGAATCTTCCGAGACCGGCAGGGAAGAGTCCGAGAAGTACTTTTCAGCCATGATCTGTGAAATGGGAGATGCAGACGAAATCGACGCCCTCTCCAGGACATTTAGGAAGTTTGAAAAAATTATTCAGGACGCTGCCAAACCCGGTTCAAATGACCTTGCTTCCGAGAAGAAGCTTCTTGAGTCTTCTCTCCGGATCTTTGAGGATTCCTTCGCCCTTTTCGAACGGGCTGAAGAAGAAGTCATCCTTTCAAAGAAATTAGAGCAAAAAGGACATCCTGCCCTAAAGCAAAAGGTATCGGAACAGAGGATGAAAGACACCCTTGAGGAAATCAGGGCAAAAGCCCGCTTTGCCTGCTTTCTGGTAAAAGGCACTTCCTCCGAAGAAATCACCTCTGCCATCAGCCGCGAAGTCCGGGACTGGACTTTCGAAACCTCAGCCGACAAAAAAGTCCTCATGCAAAAAATGGAAGTTCTCGAAACAATAATTCGGAAAAATATTCCCGAAAGCCCTGAAAACAGTCACATCTTCGACCGCCTTGAGGACATCAGGAAAGAAAAACATCTCCTTTCCCGCTGCAGGATAGTAGCCCGCCTTGTAGGTCAGGTGCCAATGGCTATGATCCCGGCAGAAAGGGCGATTGGCTTTTGAAAGTCTTAAAAAAGGTTAATGAAAATCTTAAGAAAGGTTAATGAAAGGGCCCCGAATATACCCTGGAATTTTCTTTTTTTACTCGAAGACCCAGATAAAAAAGAAATTATGTCTTAGCACCTGCTTTCGGCAGGTCGACATTTAATTTATGATGGGATCTAAAGATAGCGATTGTTAAATAATGCCCCATAATTGTGTATAGTTGTCAGGTTTACATATAGTCCAAACATAATATTTCATACCAAACTTTCAGGAAAAAATAGACGATGGTACATATGAAGGCAACAAATATAAAAAATGGTGAGGAAGTTAACGCTTATATCCCATGAAATTAAGATTTGATGGATTTTACACTTCTTCCTATAAATATAAATAAAACTTAGACACATTTAGCTTTTAATATTTATTAAAAACACTAAAAATATGATATATATGGAATGGATATACTTATTAATTGCAGGAATATTTGAAACTGGATGGGCAGTTGGGCTGAAATATAGTGATGGATTAACCAAGTTTTATCCAATGATGTTTACAGTAATTACTTTAATTTTGAGCATGTATTTATTGGAGAGAGCTTTGAGAACATTGCCCGTTGGAACAGCCTATGCAGTCTGGACAGGTATTGGAATCATTGGAACAACCTTAATGGGAATAATCCTTTTCAACGAATCAATGAATTTGTCCAGAATCTTTTTCATTGGACTAATTGCTGTTGGTATCGGTGGCTTAAAACTGGTATCTGCCTGATGCACATAATCCCAAT
Organism: Methanosarcina sp. WWM596; assembly: GCF_000969965.1. Classification (GTDB taxonomy): domain Archaea; phylum Halobacteriota; class Methanosarcinia; order Methanosarcinales; family Methanosarcinaceae; genus Methanosarcina. The sequence goes on along the minus strand of NZ_CP009503.1, from coordinate 2,606,678 downwards.
ATATTAAAAAAACATTCAGATTCATAGAGGAGAAAAATGCCTGATATTGAAAAAAAAATAATTGACATTGGTCATGAGATCTTTAAAAACTATGGAGTTGATAATTCCACTGCACAAATTCTATCGATACTTAATTTTGAGCCCAATGAGATAAGTATGGAGGAACTGGCAGAGAGAACCGGGTATAGCCTTGCTTCTATCAGCCTTAAGATAAAAAATATAGAACATTTTTGGGGTATAAAAAGAATACATAAGCCCGGATCCCGCAAGACATACCTGCTTATGGAAAAAAACCTGCTAGATGCTTTTGCTATCCAGATAAGGAATGGTTTTGCGACTGAATTAGACATTGCAAAAACGAAAATAACTCCTCTCATAGAAGAATACAGGGGCAATGTCACTACCCAAGAACAAAAAATCAAACTCCATACATATGAAAATTATCTATTAGAAATTAATAAATTTGAAGTTTTGATTCATCATATATACGACCAAATCGATCAATTAAAAAATAATTATGTTTAAGTTGTCATTATGTTTAAGTTGTCATTATGTTTAAGTTATCATTATGTTTAAGTTGTCATTAATTCCCTTTCGAATGAACTTTTAATATTTTCCGGTTCCATCATTTCCGGGTAACCCATTCAACTACATTGTTGATTTCTGAAATGTCACCACTTAGAGGGTTATATGTCCAATTCTGATCAAAAACATCTTTATCAACCCGCTGAGTGCCAAAACTACCGACAGACAATGAAAAAAAGCGATTATCCTCTTGTTTTTGCTTTTTGCACCGGGAAACAATATCAGAAGATAAACCATAGAGAACAAAATCTGAAATAACCAGTAAATCCGCTTTTTTGTAATCAGCTTCCGACATCATCCGTACCCCCTCGTGTAAAGCTGGTGCAACATTGGTACCCCCATGAAAACTCATTTTAAGAAAGTTTATCAAATCATGAATGCCTTTCGGTGGGGTAAGATCAAGGGTCTTTATTGAAGTACTGAAATTTATCAAATAACATTTTCTCTTTTGAGAAACCGCTCGAGATGACAAACTAAGAGTTAATGCTTTAGCTATATTCTCTGGAGCACCTGACATAGATGTACTTGTATCAACACAAATAATTATCGGCCCCATTTTTTCATCATCAACAATGCTTACGGTTTTCAGAATATTTTCTTCAACGATTTCTATTTTGTCGCCTTGTTTAGAAAAACACATCAGTCGATTTTCAACATATTTCAAGTCAAAAAGCAATGCAATATCAGAGTCACTTAATAGAGCCAATTCCTGTGGTATAACATTTTCTAAATCTCTACCAAGCTTAATACCAATAATCTCTTCATTGGAATATATATCTGGTTTTATAACAGAGTATTGAACGGTTGAATTGATAACCTCTGTGTGATGAGATTGTTGTTCTTTATGTAATCTTCCCATTAGTTCACATAAATTACGAACGCTTTCATTATTTTTCAGATACTCTGCCCATTGTTTAAGAAAAGATATGTCTTGCTTACTTAATTTGCCGACACTTGAATCCCACAAAAGTCCAGGCTCAATACCCAACTCATCAAATACCTCTTTCATTTGCTGTAAAGGGTCAAGCCATTCTTTTAACTCTTTTAACAATTGTTCCCGGCGATTTTGGATTTCCTTGAGTTGCCATTCAAGTAATTGTTTTTCATACTCTTTTCTCCAAGCTTCTTGCTCATTCCTGCGAATCGAATTAAGGCTTTCTATAATTGTCTCTTTCTTATTTTCCTCTACCTTTTTTTCCACAGCAAGTGTTTTTTCTTTCCAAAACAGAACATTTGCGGATGGCTGGAGTGACTTATATTCCTCTAAATCGCTTAGAATTGACTTTTCAGAGCCACCATGCGCCCTAAAATCCCATTTTGCAGAGACCAATTTAGACCGATGTTTTTCAAAAGGGTTTGTGTTTTCTAAAAAACTGAGAGTTGATTCCTCCCAATTACTAACTTTTTTACTCAATTGTTTATCAAGTTCTCCGCTATTTAGATCAGGGAAATCTTCAGAAAGAAAAGTATTGACTAATTCCTCTGTTTTAGCAATTTCATGAGTTGGAGATTTCATAAGATTGCACCTTTTTCAACAAATGCTCAGCATTCAATTTGTGGTTTTCTAAATCTTTAAGAAAAGAATTGAATGCATCAAGAACTAATTCTCTTTTTTCAGAAGGTACAAATGGGGTTTCATTCAATTTTTTTTGAATAGCGACATTATATTGTGTGTCATTAATAATTTCCGTAAGTGAACTCAAAGAATCTTCACAAGCTTTAACAAAAGTATCTTTAATCCTTGAGTCCACAGCCTTTTGAGTTCCCTTAGTAAATTTTATGGGTGGAGTTGAATCAAACCATTTGACAAATGAATCGTTGTCATAACCGGAATTCCCACCATAATTTAGCACATTTTCTTTTTTTTCGGTGTCATAAATATTTTCCGTGTAAAAGAATGTATCAGATATACCTTTTTCAAGATCCTTATGATCCAATTCCCAGCTATTTAACCTCTCATTATTAGCGCAGCCAAACTGTTTCACACATTTTTCAATAATTTCATTAATTTGCTCTCTATTTTGTTCAAGTGTCCACAAACAATGTCGTAATATAAGGGTATCAACGGGTATTACATCAGTGCGGTCACATAAAAATGCAGATGTTTTCAAAATGAGTGCAATTTTCTGCCACCTACGATCAGAGACATAAACTGCAATTTTGGGATTATCTTTATTAAATTCATCAAGTGAAACTCTGATTGAATTTATGATGGTAAATACTTCTTTGGAAATAGTTACTTTAGCGATTTCACTGGAAAGTTGCTCAACCTCCTCGTGAGAAAACTGTAGTCCATCCGGGATTTCAACATCAGTAGAAGCAGCATCCCCTTCAAGTAGTTTTTCAAAATTCTCTCGTTCTTTCATAGGATTTACTATTATTCGCATTACAAAACGGTCATAGAGAGCTTCTAATCCTTGATTGGGCGGTGGAGTTTCATTACTTGCAGCAATCAATGCTTTTAATGGGACTTTTTCGTCTTTTCCGCCATTACGATAAATTCGCTCATTTATAATAGTCAACAGAGTGTTTAGAATAGCTGGACTGCTTTTCCATATTTCATCAAGAAAAGCAAAGTCAGCAGTAGGTAAGTAGCCTTCTGTTTTGCGAATGTAATTATCCTTTTTTAGTTCTTGAATACTCACAGGTCCAAAAACATCTTCAGGAGTGCTAAATCTTTGCATTAAATACTCAAAATGAGTTGAATCTTTAAACACCTTTGATAAACGACGGGCAATTAGACTTTTCGCTGTGCCTGGCAATCCATATAAAAAAATTGACTGCCCGGAAAGAGTTGAAAGAAGAGAAACTGCAACGACCTCTTCTCGTTCGTACAGTCCATCAGAAAGTATAACAATTAAATCTGTAACTCTCTTTTTCATGGAAGAATTTGCTTGTTGAGGACTCATTTTTGATTTCCGCCCCTTGTGCCTGGGTTTCGGTTTGAGATATAGTTGTATACCGCGATTGACTTGATTCTGATAGTATTGTTTATTCGTTTATGATGAGCTTTAATCTCATATTTTGGTCCCTTTCCATAAAACAGAACTCAATTCCAGTTGTTCTCACGGAGATCCCGCATCGCAACACTGACTTCCGACTATCTCAGACCCGAGACCATTTCAATGTTCTGGGAAGAGATTTCTTTTGATTTTGCAAGACAGGCAAGCGTAAAAGCACAGGGTCTGCTTACGTTGATCTTCCCAGATAATTATATAATTTCATATTCATTTGAGCCCTGGTCCAAAATCCAGTGATATTTGCATATTTAGATTGAAACACTGAATTTGCGGGAAGAATTCAGACTTCAACTAAACACAATATTGGACATCTATAGACTTCAATCCTGATTACATGTTCAAAGAATTAGAACCAATTTCGAAATTCAGTGATTTTTTAGTTTACACCAATCACTGGATTTTGGAACTGAATCTTCATTTGACCCTATAATTGAGGGAGTTTTATTCATCATTTTAGTAGTCCCTGTTTTTGAACCACGTTCATCTACCATTAAAATTACCCGAAGAACGGTTAGTGAGTTAGCTAATATAAATATACACTTATGTTTTATGTTTAATATTTATCGATTTATACAGTGACTTTGGACAGTCAAAGGTGTTTACAGATTTGTAAAGAGAGTTGAAGCTCCACATATATACTCAATACAAAAACCTTATGTTTTCAAGTTTTAATAAGTGAGTTTTTAATTCTCTTGAATTAATTTCGTTTTCATTTCTCATTTTTTCATCCCAAACCAGGCATACAATAAGGATTCTGGACATTTTAGAACATTTTACATAGCTAAACATTTTAGAACATTTTACATAGCTAAACATTTTAGAACATTTTACATAGCTGAACATTTTAGAACATTTTACATAGCTGAACATTTTAGAACATTTTACATAGTCTTGCCAAATTCACTTTTCTGGTATCGTTTGAAAAAATCAAAATATATACTTGAATATAAATACAGATTAAATAAATATATAGATCACATTTTTGATAAATTATTTACATAGTTAAATTAATATACGATGTGAATTGATTAAGTTATTAGGGGGAATTAGAGAAATTTATTTGGGAAGAATTGAGTTTATATGAGATTATCTAGATGTGATCTGGATGTTATTATATGTAGTTTGTAGTTTTGTTGACTACGTTTTTCTTTCCAAACTTTCAATTATACCAGGAACATTAAGGACTATCTAGAGAGAAATTATTAAAACAGAATATGATTCAATATATAAAAACTGGATAAATAATTTTAATGAAATACCTCAAAATATTAAAGGTAAATCTATATTAATTTATCATTAACCTGTGGGGGGAGGAGAAATTATTTGGAGAAGATAATATCAAAGGCTTATCATCTGGATATTATTTTCACGCAATCCGCGCTTTTGCTGGTCCTGTATGCTCTTTGCGTGTTCATCGTACCTACGATCTGAGGATTAGTACCTTTCGGATCAGAAGACTGCCATAGAGAATACAATCTGAATTAGGGGTGAACTCCATCGGGGGGTGGATAATCTGGCAAAGTTCAGGGTCAAACCTTGGTTGGTGGATTTGGTTTTTATGCATGTTATGTTTGTGGTGATTCTGTACATTGTTTACAAATTCATAGTGCCAACAATAGTCCCTATATGACTGAGACTACGAAAAATCAACTGGAATGGGCTCGAAAAAATCAGGACTAAAATCCTGGAAAAGCAGGTAAAAAAAGTAGAATTCCATAATATGTGGAAAACAAAAGACTGAAAACAGAATATCAGGGTATCAGAGTATCAGGGATAAAATCTCAGGCAAGTGGATCGAAGACAAGGCTATCAAAAAACATAGAAAAGAATACAAAAATCTCGGAAATAAAGAATAAAATCGAAGGGTGGGGGAAATTGATTTGGAAGATGGAATAAATACTCGTATCGAAAGAAATAACCATGTGAGTGATGGAATAAAGAACCAAATCGGAGGCGTCCAGGAGAAAAATAAGCCTAAAACTCCGGTTGGAGGAGAATCTCAGATGAGTGGGATCAGGTCCAAATCTTACTATCTGGATGTGATCTTTGTTCAGTTTGTGCTTTTACTACTGCTTTATGGAATCTGTGTGTTCGTGGTGCCCAAACTGTCCTGAAAAGCTTTATTCCTATGAAACTAAAAAGCTACGATGGATTATTCTTGTTTATTATGTAGGGAGTGCGGAGGGTCATGAATACTCCTACCTTTCAGGTTGGGGGTGAAGTGAACCCTCGCTGGCTTTTCTTCGTGTTCCTTTGGCCCTAAAAAAAGGCAAGAATATAATCAAAAATCTAAACAGATACAACCTGTAAATATTCTTATTAAGATTTTGTTTGATTTTTGGTGAGGGCCGCCAAACAAGCTGGGGGAGGTATTTATTACCATTTTAATTGAAAAAAGGTTTCCAGGTAAAGGGAGATATTCCTCAGGACCTGCAGACCATTTTTTTATAGTATTCAAGCTGGATTCTTGAATTTCACAAATCAATATACAGGAATCAAGCCTGGATTATCCCCCGTAATGCATTCTCCACCTTCAGAAGTTACTACAAAGGTGTTTTCGATTCCGACCATACCTACATTTTCAATTCCTTTTTTAGGTTCAAGGGCGAATACCATTCCTTCCTGCAGGGGTTCATCAAACCCGGCGGCAATTACGGGGGTTTCATCGATCAACAGGCCGACGGCATGCCCGAGGAATTTCACTTTACGGTTGCCAAAACCCATGAAGTTTTTCAAGAATTCGATATCGAGTCCATTAATTATTGTTGTATAGATTTCTGAGGGGGCGATTCCGGGTTTTAACATCGTTGCAGCCTCGTTCTGTATATCCACACACTTATTGTGGAGATCGACGGCATATTGCGGAAGAGAAGAACCGAACATGTATGTGGTGGTTTTATCCGTATGGTAGCCGTCAACCCCGCAGCCGACATCTACAAAGACCAGGTCGCCTTTCCTTAATTTTCGGTCCCGACTCCCGAGCAGAGGGACTGCAGGGCACAATCCGCGCTTCCCCCCGGGCCCGTTAAAGTAACATGGATAGATGGAACTGTCTCCGAAACAGACATTCCCAAGGATCATTTCCGTATCGAACATGCCAAAACGGGAGACTCCGTGATGTCCTTTTTCTATAAGAGCAGAATAAATGTCGATTGACAAGTCAGCTTCACTCATCCCTTCCCTCAGCATCTCAGGCACAAGGTCTTCGAGCACATGCTGATGAATCCTGCCGGATTCTCTTGTAAGAGACAGCTCATATTCACTTTTTACCGCCCTCACAGCTGCAATCTGGGAATCAACGGATTTAACATATTTAAATGGGAAATACTTTTGAAATCTCTGGTATAAAGCCAGAGGAACTACTTCGGTTTCCAGATACACCGTGTCAGGCAGCTTGCTCGCATCCTCTGCAGCATCACGGAAGCTTTTCATGGGTTCTATATTCGGGAATAATGATTCGTCTAAAGCCCTTTCATAACTGCGGCGGACCCAGAGTGTTGCTTCTCCGTTCTTCGGAATAATCAACATTCCGTCCTGCATCGTACCGGTAAAGTAGTAGATGTTTATTTTACTGAAGATTACGACAGTCTCCCATTGGGGGTTTGAGATATTCATCTGTTTTCTAAAGCAGTTCATACGGTTTTTCAATTCGGTCAAAGGCACTTTTTTAATCATGGGAATCCCTGTACTAGCTTTATCTACTCACAATTATAGAAGTGTAACCCGTCAGAAGAATCAAATAAAAACTAAGGAACAAAAGTATAAAGATGTACAAAGTTGTTGCTATTTATTCATAGAAATAATATAAGAAGATAAAAAAATATCCGTATAACGTATATCCTATTTTGTGGTCGTATCCGTGAGCTATTGACCAATTCCGAAAAAGTGGGCAAATTTCCCCCATATGAGAGAAAATATAGAGATACTCTCATCCTTAGATACTTTTATCTTTATGGATTTCGAGAACTTGCACCCATTAGCTATTTAATTAAGATGGAAAAAATAATTAGCAAAAAAACAAATTAAAAGGAAAGAAAAAGTGAAACAAACAGGAATGAAATAAAAAATAAGGTTTTTGAAAAGGGGTTATCATGCTTGGGAAATTCGAGGACCTTGTAAAAAAGGCATCAGAGATAGGGTTAAAAGCTTATTTTCTGAAGGCAGGAGACATTCCGGTTGAAAACAGGATTGCTCTTAAGTGCGCTTACGGATGCAAAGGATATGGGAAAAGGTTGAGCTGCCCTCCTCATATAATATCAATTGATGAGTTCAGAAAGGTAATAGAGGAATACAGCAGTGCATTTCTTCTTGTAGACGAATGTGATACATCAGGAATTAAGGATGTCCTGGAAGCCTGGTCAGGGATTCGAAAGGATTCTTTTCATAAAATGTTCGAGCTTGAACAGGAAGCTTTCAGGGAAGGCTTTACCTTTGCACATCTCTTGAGACCCGGCTCCTGCAACGAATGTGAGGTCTGCAACCTTGAGAAATGCTTAAAGCCGGAAATGAGGCGTTTTGCGCCTGAAGCTGTCGGAATAAATGTCCAGAAGGCAATGGAAGGAGCAGGGCTTGTACTTGAGTTCTGCAAGCCTGAAAAAACCGCATGTATCGGGATTTTACTACTTGAGTAAAAATTTGGGTGAACCTGAGAGGATTTGAGTTAAACCTGGATGAAAATCTCACAGCATAGAATCTCATATGTAATTTCAGAACCCATGATCTCAGAGCCTGTATCTCATCTGCAGTCCCTTTCCTGCTTAATCCCCAATCAACTGGACCCCTTTACAACTGCTCTGGCAGGTAAATTTGCCAGAGAGTAGATCTGTTCAAGAGGCATGGAGAGTTTCAGTATAAAGATTCCTTCTGTTTCCACAGGCGAAACTCCGGATTTTTCCAATAACAAACTGTCGCCGGGAGAGATATTTTCAAGAAGGTGGACTGTACGGTCGTTAACTGAACCATACCCGAAGATAGTGTCGTAACCCGGTTCTCCGAGATCTTCGGCTGAGGAACACAGGATCCCGCGAATTTCACTGCCATTTTTTTCGGGGTACATGCTCCAGATAAGAGCGCCGATCCCTGCAACAGAGGGAGCAGAAGCGCTTGTGCCCATAAAGAAACTGCCAGTTCCTGTTGAGCCGGAAACTCTCACTCTGCCGGGCCCGCTGAGGTCAGTCTTGTTCCTGAGTTCTTGTTCCGGATAATAGATGCTTACAGGCCCGCGGGAAGAGTAGGGAGCTATACTCTGGTTTTCCTGACCTTTTGAATCAACAGCCCCAACACAGATAACACCCGGAACAGCAGGGTGCCCGAAGACCGAGTCCTCCTCCACCAGATTGTCAGGATGAACTTTTACAGAGGAGTTAGGGTAAATATAAACTTCCAGTACCCTATCTTCTCCGGAATGTTTTTTGACAGATATACCCACTGTTTTTGCAGCTTCTTCCCTGTTGACGTATTTGAGATATTCAAGAGGAGTTTCTGCGCCACTCTGAACCTTTTCACTTGAACCAATTTCTTTTCCGCTGCAGCAGTCATAGAGGTAGAGGTCATAGTCGTTTACGGAACAACTCCATGGATCGTTCCACTGGAGAACCACAGTCACTTTCTCACCTGAAGGGACATCCATACGAATATTTTGATAAGTGCTTGCCCCGGAACTGAAATCATGCCAGCCTGACCCATTGTCAAAAAACATACCCTGATAATGGCGACCTGCATCATTACCTGCTGCGCTCACATAGAGAATATCCTGGCTTTCGATTACTTCTTTAATATGGGAAGCTACAATTCCATCTTCAAAGAACGGCTCGTCAGGCCAGCCCACGTCATCGCATATAATCTGGCAGCCTTCGGCAATGAGGGCATCAATAGCTTTGTTAAACTCAAGCTTGTTGCTGCCTGCACTATGGAAGTACAGTTCTGCACCAGGAGATGTCTCAGAGACTATTTCGAGCATTACAGTCCCTTCTCTTCCTTTACCTGAAGAAAGGACGTGTACGTCCTCGGGAAGAACTCCTGATGCCATAGCTTCAGATATGTCTTCCACCCCATCGGAAATTAACCCTATTTTAATTCCGGCTCCTGTTACACCCTTCGGTTTCCAGAATTCTTCTGAAAAAGAGGAAAAAATTACTTTTTCTTCCCGCCCCACCTTTCTTATAACAGGAGAGATGACCGGCTGGACGGAATGTACTCCTTTAAGAGAGGATAGTTCTTCAAATGATTCCAGATTAACGCGGACTGCAGCAATACTGGAGTCTTCATCCCATTCTTCAACCCTGACCCAGGAATCCAGTACTCCTACATCTGTACCGGGAAAAAGCTGGACATAAGCAATCAGATATTCTTCTGCATCTTCTTTGCAGATTCGGCCTGATTCTCCTTCCAACTGTTTTGAAAGAGATGGAAGGAAGCGCACTACCTCTGAATCTGATAAAAACATTCCGGAAAATAATAAAGCGGGAGATAATAACCTGGAAGTATCCTGTTCAGCTTCGAGATGCCCAACTTCCCCACATGACATAAAATTGAAATAAGAAAAGGTACCTGTAAAGACTGCGACTAACATTAACAGGTACAATACTCTCATGGTGTAACCCCCCAAACACACTACCTCCTGATGTTGAATATATAGTAAATCAAGGATGTGAACAGGATACAGGTATATGTGAAGTAATTCCTGCAGCAATACCTAAACAGAGTGAATTTATTTTACCATATATCGATATACATTATAAATATTTCTATCCACATATTTTAGAACATCAGAAACAATTAGAAAGATAAACAGCACATGCAAAGGAACTAAAGTTTAGATAATCTAATAAAAACAGAAAATACTTACTAAAATAATTCATTTATAACATTAAGTATTATAAGAATATGATTGAAGACAGAAGATATATTAACTTCTGGACATATGTTATGGGAAGACATAGCAAACTGGAGGTCTTGTTGAAATTGAATTCTGAAAAGCTGAAAATAGCTGTTCTTGGAGGAACCGGCAATATAGGAGAAGGAATGGTCCTGAGGCTTGCCCTCCAAAATCTTATGCCTGAAGGTGTGAAGAATGAGATAATTATCGGGTCCAGGGCTCTGGAAACTGCAGACAGGGCTGCAAAAAACGCTTTATCGGAGCTTGAAAATTGCGGGTTTGACACATCAAAGATAATAATTACCGGCATGGATAACCTTGATGCAGCACAGGCAGCTGAAGTAATAATACTTACGATCCGTTTTGACCACGTTTTGCCTTTGCTGGAAGAGATAAAGGAGGCCCTTGTAAATAAGATCCTTATTTCACCTGTGGTTCCGATGGTAAAAGAAGAAGGCCTTATGGCATACAGGCCACCGGAAGAAGGCTCAGCTGCCCTTGCAATCAAGAAAAATGTCCCTGAATCCACCAGAGTTGTTGCAGCTTTCCACAACATCCCTGCAGGAAAGCTTAAAGATGTGGTAAAATGCAAAGCCGTACATGATGCGCTTGTATGCAGTGACGAGGCCGAAGCAAAGAAACTTGTAATGGAACTTACACGGCATATGGGATGCCTCAGACCCCTGGACGGCGGCCCTCTTAAGCAGGCAAGCACCATGGAATCCCTGACACCACTACTGATAAATCTCGCAAAACTGAATGGGCTTAAAGACCTTGGAATAAACTTTTCCTGAGAAATAAAATCGAAAAAAAGCCGGAAGAATATATAAGGGTGGAAGCTGCACGGAAAGGATAAAAACCTGTTTGAGGATAGGGGATTTACTGCAGATAACTTGGTTTTTTAAGGATGGAGGATTTACTGCAGGTAACTTGGTTTTTTAAAGATTGGGGTTTACTGCGGGTAACTTAGTTTTTATATGATAATAGATATATTAAATAATATCAAAGCTTTTACAGGGTATAAACGATACGACCTTTGCCCGTGGACGTGAAGCCAGATCTGAAAACCGAGATTAAAAAATAAGGTTAGAACCACTCTGAAAAAAGATACTCTATTTTTGTTTCCAATAAAGTTTCAACAAGAATTCAGTGCCTATGGTTCATCTCTCGACCTCGTATTTAAAACCCTGAATAGATTTAGTTTATGTTAAATATCATGAGATTAATACGAATATATAGTAGAGAATTTACCTGAAGGAATCAGCGAGATAGGAACCTGTGGGAAAAAAAATCTGCAAAAAATACTCAGAAAAAAATACCCTGCTGAAAAACAAACTACTAAAAAATAACCTGGAAAGAAATACTTTGCTGAAAATCCCCTGAAATAATCCGAGGGCAGGTTTATTCATCCAGAAAATCAGAAATTCCATGAGTGCAGTATTTTACTCTGCTCTCAGTGTTTTACTCAGATCTATTTCTTTCGGTTATATTTGCTTTTCTAAAAAGGAAGGATCAATATCGAAACCAGACTCAAAACCAGACAGTGAACCTGTATGAGTGAAGAACTACTAAAAGTGTTAAAGGCTGCAGGATTGGACGTACTTTCCTGCATGCATTGTGGCACATGCACAGGAAGCTGTCCTTCGGGACGGCATACCGGGCTCAATACCCGAAGAATAATTCGAGATGCACGCAAGAACAGAGCTACTGTTCTTTCAGATGATGCCCTGTGGCTCTGTACAACCTGCTATACATGCCAGGAGCGCTGCCCACGCGGAATACCAATTACTGATGCCATTCTTGAGCTAAGGAGGCTAGCAGTCAGGGAAGGTTTCATGCTTCCCGAACACCGTCGTGTTTCGGAAATGGTGCTTGAGTGCGGACATGCAGTCCCTCTCGATGAGGAAACAAAGAAAAAAAGGGAAGACCTTGGGCTGGAACCCATACCTGAAACCGTCCAGAAATATCCAGAAGCACTTGCAGAGCTGAAAACCCTTCTCAAAACCTGCAAATTCGACGAGCTGGTGGCTGAAAAATAAGGAGGCAGAAAATAATGGAAAAACTATCGCTATTTCTTGGCTGTATCGTACCCAACCGCTACCCGGGAATTGAGAAAGCAACAAAACTCTGCCTGCAGAAACTTGAAGTTGATGTAGTCGACTTGCCAGGAGCCTCCTGCTGTCCTGCCCCGGGAGTCTTCAAGTCTTTTGATAAAGCAACCTGGCTTGCCCTTGCCAGCCGAAACATCGTCCTCTCGGAAAAAATGGAGAGGGATGTCCTGACCGTTTGCAACGGCTGCTACGGGTCCCTGGCAGACGCTAATCTGGAACTTAAAAAAGACCCTGAAATAAAAGCCTGTACAAACACCTGCCTCAAAGAAATAGGCATGGAGTTTAAGGGAACCGCAGAGGTAAGGCACATAATTGAGTTTCTATACAAGGAATTCGGACCTGAAAAACTCAGGAGTTTCATCACGATCCCTCTTGACCTGAGAGTAGCTCTCCATTACGGATGCCACCTGATCAAGCCCTCAAAGGACAGAAACCTTGGAGAAACGGAAGCTCCGGTATTCTTTGATGAGCTGGTTGAAGCCACAGGCGCAAAAAGTGTGGATTATACCGACAAAATGATGTGCTGCGGAGCAGGAGGAGGAGTCCGTTCAGGGCACGCTGCCGAATCCCTGGAAATGCTTGAACATAAGCTTGCATGCATTCGGGATGCAAAAGTTGACTGTATTGTCAATGCATGTCCTTTCTGCCACCTTCAGTTTGACAAGGGACAGCTTGCAGTCAATGAGAAGTTCGGCACTGACTACTCTATCCCCGTTCTCCATTACTCACAGCTCCTTGGTCTTGCTCTCGGCTTTTCTCCGGATGAGCTGGGGATAGAACAGAATGCAGTCCAGAACATTGAATTTCTTGCAAAAATCTATGAAATCAGTGCCGGTTTAAGGTAAATAGATGGGAAAAATAAGGTAGAAAGAAATCAAAAACAGAAAGAGATAAAAAATAAGGCAGAAAGCTTAAAACAGAGGTTTAAGGCAAAAAGGTTAAGAAAGCGTTTTAAGCCAGGAATTCAACATTTTCTGGCTTAACCAGACCTTTTTATTTACCTGCCTGTGCATACCAGAGGCACTTCGGCCTCCATTTACAGGTCCCACATACCTCTTCAACATCTGAAGCTTTATTAAGTTTTGAATTTATGAGCCTGAAGGCTTCGTCTGCCTTTACAATAGTCCCGTCATCTATCCTTAATTTCTCCAGGACAACGAGATCCATTTGCCTGATCCTGCGGGAGAGGGCAGATTCCTGGATGGCGCATTCCCTTTTGCTGGGGCAGGAAACACAGATTGCATCACATACAGTTACAAGCTTGAGAGATCTGGAAGGAAAGGCCTCAAGATCCGAAATCACAGCCCGCATATTTGCAACAAAAGCCGGGCTGTACCCATGCCCCTGGAATCCCTGGATACAACAGAGGTGATGAGCCCTGATACTCAGAAGTTCGGAATAGGGTTTAGAGTCAGTTTTAGATTTGCATTTGGATTTTTCGGACATGCATTTCTCCGAAGCTTAAAATCACAAAAATTAAAGAGTTCTTTTTAAAAATTTAGTCGATAAAATCAATTGCTGAATCCCCGAGATAGGGCAGTTCCAGAAGAGGAAGTGTTATCGAAGGAGCTTCCGCGTATTTTACAAAGAGAATGTCATAGCCTGTTTTAAGCCCTAACATGAGATTCAGGTCAGTGCAATCATCGTTCAGGAGGAGGGCCTGGCCTATAGGATTGCAGGCAACTTCAAATTCCAGATTATCGATTTTTTTGATGCCAACGCTTTCTTTTTCAAGGCTGCAAACCTTACAGCAAACTGAAAACACCTCAAAATACCTTGAAAGAATATCATAGACCCGTCTTGCTTCCCTTTCATGCTCAATACAGAAAGCGATTCCTATCTTCCTGTACCCAAGCCTCTTTGAGTAAATTGCAATTTCTTCCAATTTTGTCTTTTTTGTAGGTTCTGCCTCAAGCCAGGCGGACATCCGGATCGCTTTAAGATCCTCGCCACTATACTCAAGTCCCGATTTGATAACAGAGCAGTTTTTACCTACAAGGCATTCCTTATTCCTGCACAATGCACACTGCACACTTTTTCTCCCAGGGATTTTTAAGACGAATAGGTATTATAAACATAAATAAACTTTGCAGGTATAAATATTTACATGAAATAAATAAATTTATTGGCGGGATTCATAATAAGGAAAAAAAGATAGAAAAACTCAATGAGAAAAGAAAAAACCTCATTTAAAAATAAAAAGAAAAAAGATAAGAAAAAAGAAAAAAATCAAGGATTATTTATGCCTTGCTTTTGGCAACGGACCTTCATAGAGTTTTTCAAGGGAATTAACAATGTCTTCAAGCTTGTTAAAAGGAATCCCTATAAGCATTTCATCATTTTCGATGTCAGTGGCTTTCCTGCACCCGAAGCAGCCTAAAGAGAGATTTATTTCTCCTGTCAGGCTCGGCAGGATGGTTGTGTCGGCACAGGTTGCCTGAAAAGCTGCACTGCTGAAGTTTACCCTTCCGCCTTTGTAATAGGTACTTGCCGGGATGATCCAGTAAATGGTTTCCGGCTTATCCACAAGAATAACTACGTCGGGATCGACCTTTGCATCCTTCAGAGGCCCTACAATGGTTGCAATTCTACTTTCAGGCTCAAAAGCAGGACGCTTTGCGATCATTTCGGCTGCCGCCTCCACGCTGTTAAACATTCCCAGGTTGTGGTGGAACTCCCCTGAAGCCACTTTTGGAGGTGTAGGAATAAGCCCAAGGCCTGAAGCCCCTACCACGCAGGCATGTTTACCTGCAGGAATTATGAAAGATTCCCCTTTCCTGGCTTTCATAATAGACTGACAGTGCCTGAGGTTTTTCTCGGGCTCTTGATACCCTTCGGGTATAGGCTCTCCTTTTTTAACAACTTTTACTGCCACCGGTTCGTACCTGAGGTCAAGGAACTTGACCAGTTTCTCTGCAAGCTGAGTATAATCCATTTTATTCCCTCAACAACTATTTATTGAACTCACTACCGAATTACTACTTAAGTTATCAACTATTTAGGAATAATATTAAAAGAACAGACTGCAATATATTTAACAGCTGTTATAGTTTTAACAGCTGCTATATTATCTAACAGCTGTTATATTATTTAAGTTTCTAACACATCAATAAAAACTATAATGTGAGGTTAAGGTTTCCTATCCAGGAGGGTTTTTGAATACATTTCTTTTTTGGAAGAATCTGAAAGCCTCATTTCGATCTCTGCCCAGAGGTTACGGACAATATTTGCGAACTCTACAGCACCGGTGTCCCTGGAATGAGCGGCATATTCGATCACAGTTTTTTCCTCCATCATTGCCTCTGTAGTTATGTCTGCATAAGGCAAACGGGCAAGAAGAGAAATTCCGGCTTCCCTGCAAAAAGCCTCAATTTCAAGGCTCTTTTTCTCGTTGATATCATACCTGTTAATACAGGCAACAGTCGGGATTCTGAAATGGGAGGTGAGTTCGACTGCTCGTTTCAGGTCGTGGAGTCCGGAAACAGTGGGTTCGCTAAGCACAAGGACAAGGTCAGTTCCGGTAATAGCTGCCATAACCGGGCAGCCAGTGCCGGGTGGACCGTCAATAAGAATTAATTTGCAGGAATATCTATCTGCAAGTTCTACGGCCCTTTTTCGGACCATGGTTACAAGTTTTCCACTTGCTTCCTCTCCAGTGCCCAATTTTGCATGAGCCATTGGTCCGAAACGGGTTATGGAGGAAATAACCTGTCCGGAAACTCTTGGCATCAGGGACACCGCGTTTTCAGGGCAGGCGACAGTACAGACCGCACAGCCTTCACAGCTATACGGATTTATTGTGAAGTTTTCAAGGACTGCTCCGAATCTGCAGGTTTCCCGGCAGATGCCGCAGCCAGTACAGAGTTTAAGGTCAATGGAAGCAAGTTCCAGTCCCAGACAATCCTCTGTTTTAAGTACCTGAGGCTTGAGGATCAGAGGCAGGTCGGACGCATCAACATCACAGTCTGCAAGTACAGTATTTTCTGAAAGAGAAGAAAAAGCAGCTGTAAGGGTGGTCTTTCCACACCCACCTTTTCCACTAATAATAGCCAGTTGCCTCATTGTACCCCCGTACTTTTGAAAGCCAGTGCTTTTATTGTTTCAAACTTTATTGTTTCAAACATGTCTTCGAACTTTTCCTTCCACTCAGGCATTTCCTTAACAAAGGGGATCCCTTCTGAATAGAGCCTGGCAATCATCCTATCATTAGGAATGCGGAGCAGAATAGGAATTCCTTCGGCTCTGCAAAAATCTTCCACCCTTGAATCCCCAAGCCCGTCCCGATTGAGAACGACTCCAACAGGAACCTTAAGAGCTTTTGCAGCTTCCAGGGCAAGAAGGAAATCATGAAAACCGAAAGGAGTAGACTCTGTTACGAGAACACAGTAATCCGCAAACCCCAGAACTGCAAGGACGGGACATGCCGTTCCAGGGGGGGAATCAATGATTGCAGGTTTGCTTTCGTCGATATGCCGCAAAAGGGACCTTATGACCAGCGTCGCCATAGCTTCCCCTATGTTCAGGACACCTTGGAAAAATTTGAGAGAGGCATCAGATGATGCTTTTTCGATTATTCCGATCGACCTGGACTTTTCTTCTACGGCTCCTGCCGGACAGACAAAGCTACACCCACCACAGCCGTGGCAAAGGGAAGGAAAGAGCAGGATTTTTTTGGGAAGGGCAGCCAGAGCATTATACCTGCAGAAATCAGCGCAGTTCCCGCAAAGAGTACACTTATCGGTATTGATCTCCGGAAACAGACAGGTTACTTCTTCTACAGGCTCCAGTTCAAAACCCAGAAACAGGTTACAATTGGGCTCTTCCACATCACAGTCAAAAAGCTGCACATCTTCGAGAGCAAGGGCAAGGTTTACTGCAACTGTGGTTTTTCCTGTGCCGCCTTTACCGCTTGCAATTGCAATTTTCATGAGCTGCGCCTTCTAATCCTGTACATAAACTGAGCATCCATCAGTGATGATGGTCGTGTCCTGCCTCATCGTGCCCATGTTCTGCACAGGAATTTTCAGCATTGGCATTACAGAGCTTACCCGCTTTCCAGGCTTCAATTGTATCCTGAACCGTGCCTCCGGCACCCACGAAAACATTGATTCCATAAGACTCAAACATCTTGACAGCTTTGTACCCCAGGCCTGAACAGAGCATAATTTCAACCCCCTTTTTATGGAGGAACTTAGGCGGCAGGTCTGGTCCCCCCATATGTTCGCTGGTATTGGGGATCACAGAAACTTCTCCACTATCTGTATCCAGAATTGTATAAGTGGGAGCCTTTCCAAAGTGCTGTTCTACAGCCCCTGACATGCCATTGTTATCTTTTGTAGGTATACATACTTTCATACAGGTCACCTTTTTAAACTGTAAGGCATTTTACATATTTATAAATATATCATATAAAATATTGTTACAAAATTTTTTGGATTTTTGATATTTTGTTCTTAGTTTGACCCTTTAACCTCAGTTTGAACCTTTAACTCAACTTTTCCTCATACCACTATGAGTCGAAGCATTCGAGTTCTCAAGGAGGGCAAGCTTTCCTGATTGATACTCTTGAAGGGCAAAAGCTACCGTACCTCTTATTCCAGAGCGGATTTCAATACCTGCTTCAAAGAGTATGGAGAAAGCATTCGGTCCCACACTTCCCGTTAAGAGAGTATCTACCTCTTCGCCCACAATTGCCTCCGCTGCCCGAATCCCTGCACCGCCGGAGGCTTCCGAACCGGGATTTTTGATTGATGTTACTGACCCTGTATCCGGATCAATGATCACGAAATAATTGCATCTCCCGAATTGAGGGTCCACTTCAGAATCAGAATCCTTGCCACAGGCACTTATACAGATTTTCATAAAACCTCAACAGGAAACCCCCGGATTTTTAGCTCAGGGGAGGAATACGTCAACTTCCACATCCTGCTTTATTGAATTAGTTTCTTATTAATTTAATGGGACGAAAAAAAAACGTTTCGTCCTACTGAAGTAAGGTAATACGTATCCGAATTTTAGACTTCAACTTCGTGAAGTTGGAGTATTACAGCATAGCTGGAACAGGTCAATTCAGGAATCCATCCTCCTCTCGATCTAATATGTAAAGGTTTAACGATCCAAGCACTGTCCCTACCTCCCAGAACTGTTCAACCGGCATCCTTAGAACCTTAAACTGAGGCGACATTCAAGGGTAACTATGTATTCTTTCCTATCGTTTACCTATTATCCGTTGCTCCTGATCGGTGAGCTGGTTAACCAGGGCTTGTTAGACAAGCCTCTGAGTCTTTAGCCCAGGGATAGTTGACATTATGCCCCAATATAAAATCCGCTGGCTCTCAAATTATATATTTCTCGGCAAATTATTCAAAGAAAGCAGAGGTATATCAACCCTGCACAAACGTAGAGAAGCCAGAGATATAGAAAGTACAATTTCACACATATGAGTGTAAATATTTATAGTTTTCTATTTGAAAAGAGAAATGGTTATATATTTACTCTACAATGTGCATAAGTAACCTATGAAAAAATGCAGAGGAAGACCAAAATGTCCGAGGCGCGTTGAGCAAACTCCTGATGTCACATATTTCAAGCCCCGAGGGGTCCCGATGTCGGATCTTGAAGTGGTGTCCCTCACAGTAGAAGAACTTGAAGCCCTGAGGCTCGTAGACATTGAAGGCCTTAGGCAAGAGGACGCAGCCACTAGGGTTGGGATATCAAGGAGAGCTTTCTGGGAAGACCTAAAAGCTGCCAGAATGAAAGTAGCACTTGCCCTCAGCACAGGAAAAGCGATTGAGATAAAAGGCGGTAACTATATCAGGGCTGAGGGTACTGACATTAAAGAATATACTGACACATGAAAGAGACATCTGAAAACGGGGAAAACTGAAAAATCCGGAATTTTTACACAGGCGATAAAAAATGAAAGATCAAGTTCAACCACTGGAAAGCTTATCAAAAAAGCCCGAGGAACCAAAAATCGTAGTCAACCTCAGGCGCATCAAACGCAAGATCATGGTAATGAGCGGGAAAGGCGGAGTAGGGAAAAGTACAGTTGCCGCAAGCCTTGCTGTTGGACTTGCCCTCCGCGGACACAGGGTAGGTCTTCTGGACTGTGATATCCACGGTCCGACTGTCCCTACAATCTTCGGACTGGAGTCCGCAAGACCTGAGGTAAATGAAGAAGGAATTCTCCCGATCCAGGTGCTTCCCAATCTCTCAATAATGTCTATTGGTTTTCTTCTCGAAAACAAAGACTCACCTGTAATCTGGAGGGGGCCTGCCAAAATGGGAGCAATCAAGCAGTTCCTGGAAGAAGTTTACTGGGGAGAGCTTGACTTTCTGATTATCGATCTTCCTCCAGGAACGGGAGACGAACCCCTGAGTGTAGCCCAGCTTATCCCCAACTGTGATGGTTCCGTACTTGTTACAACCCCTCAGGATGTAGCCCTTATCAGTGTTCGGAAATCAATCACATTCTCGGAAAAACTAAATGTACCTATAATAGGGCTTGTGGACAATATGCATGGGCTAATCTGCCCCCACTGCAATAAGTCTATAGATATATTCGGAAGTGGAGGCGTTGAAAAAGCCGCAGAAGACTTTAATATCCCCGTCCTTGCCAGACTTCCTATAGAGCCCAAAATCGCAGAAATGGAAGATAAAGGCACGATCGTTCAGAACCAGCTTAAACACGGCACGGAATGGCAGAAGAATTTTGAAAATGTCGTGACCGCCGTAGAAAAAACCCTTGAAGGAAAGTAAGGAAAAGGAAAAAGGTTTACACAATTCATAACTATTAAGCTTCTGTATCGGAATTACATTCCTCTATAGGAATGAGTTCTTTTTTAGGTTTCTTTTCCTTTTTATATTTATATTTCAATTCCATTTTATTTTGTTGTTTTAATCAGTTCGTTCCCAGATTTTGCATCTATTCCTGCCACAGGACTCTAATATAGTTATTGATATTTATTATATCGAATCCCTTAAATCAGGAAGTTCACAGATAGTCACAGATAGTAATTCACAGATAGTAATTCACAGATAGTAATTCACAGATAGTTAGTACCTTTGTTTATGGTTAATTATTTGTGTTTGATGGATAATTCTATTACAGAATTCAGGCTTTCGGAATCAGTAGAAACAAAATTATTTGTGAGAAGAGAGAATTACTAATACAGAAAGCCTAAATAACTACAAAATGAAAAATCAATGTTGAGATCATGAATAAATTAATTATATTGCTAATCCTGCTTGTATCTGTACTCTTTACGGCAGGCTGTACTGAAAACCCGAACAACTCCGCAAGTACTCAGGAAATCCAGGAAAAAAGTGTTGTTGTAAACATGACCGATCTGGAACAGATAAACACATCCATTCAGGAAGGCCCTGTCTTTGTGAAAATAGGATCCGAGGGGTGCTATGCATGTCGGGAAATGGAACCCATCCTTAGCGACCTGGCGGCAGAATATACAGGAAAAATCACAGTCATGTCTGGAGATATAGGCAAGAACCCTCAAATTGGAGCTTATTTCGAAGCATACTATATCCCTGATTCTTTTGTAATCGTGGGCATTGAAAACGGAGAATACGTTTACATGCAGGAAGACGGAAACATCACCACGGACAGATTCCAGGCAAGAGTTCAGGGACTCAGGGAAAAACAGGTGTTTGAAGAGCTCATAAAAAGAGCCGTTCTTTACTATGAAAATGGAAATGCAAAGTAAAACTATTTCCGAATAAAAAACTATCGTAAAAAACTAAACGGAAAAACATCGAATCGGAACCATGTATTATGAAGCTATTTCCCCTCTGACTGCATTTGGCGCAGGAGTGCTCAGCGTCCTGTCCCCATGCATCCTCCCCCTCCTTCCTGCAGTTCTGGCAAGCTCGACAGGAAAAGGAAAGTTAAGACCTCTTGCAATAGTACTTGGGGTATCGATATCCTTTACCCTCATGGGAGTTGTGACTTCCGCTTTCGGAGCAGTTTTTCAGGCATATATAGGTCAGCTGAAAATCCTAGCAGAAATCTTAATCATTACAATGGGCGTAGCAATACTCTTTGACATCAGCCTGTTTAACGCCTTTGCAAGATTCCCCATGCTTGCAGGAATGAAAGATGAGGGGCCAATCTCAGGTCTTCTGTTAGGGCTTTCCCTCGGAGTGCTCTGGATCCCCTGTGTGGGACCAATCCTTGCCTCAATCCTGACCATGGTAGCCCTAGAAGGAAGCGCTGTTACCGGTGCACTAACCCTTTCTATTTATTCTGCAGGATTTGCGGTACCCATGCTTCTGCTTGCATATTCGGCACACCTCTCCACTTCAAAAATAAAGCTCATATCAAGATATGATGCGGTCTTCAAAAAAGGAGCAGGAGTAGTACTTATCCTTGTAGGGCTCTCGATGGTCTACCAGAACCACATCAGATGGCTCATTTAAATTTATCACTTCGCGTACCAAACAATATGCATACATTTGACACAATTTGAAACAAAAATATAGAGAAGGTATGACTATGGGGAATTTCCATTTTAGCCGTGCTTGTAATCTGCTCATCCATGATTACCTTAAATGTGTATTCTCTTTTTTCCCGGTGGAACCTTAAACTAAAAGGACGAGATCGTAACATATCACATTTAGGTTCCAGACTGCAGGTTTCATTTATGATTGATTTGTTCTGCTGATCAAATACTTCAACTGCCACTTCATGGTCCTTAAATCGTGATTGTGTATTACAAAAAGCGGTGCTGCAGGACCCCTTAACATGAAAGGAAGAGAAACATAAAAAAACAAAATGATTGTCAGAAGCATAAAAAAAAGAACCAGCTTTCCATCATTGCTGCCCAATCAGATGCACCCTTAGAAGAATATACACTTCACTCTTACGATATATTATTGATTTGTATTACAAAACGGAGAACCACAAATAAAAATTTATTATAAAGTAAGAAATAATGTAGGGATTCTACAACTAAAAAAACGGTTAGAAAACAAAAAAATAGCTCGAGATAAAAGAAAGAAAAATTAAAAGAGAAAGCCGAAAGTGTTATTCTTCACTTTCCCTTGCGATTGCTACGAGCTCGTTTACACAGGCAACAGCCATTGGAGTCCCGCCCCTTGTCCCGACACAGCTGATAGAGGGGATGGGAATTTTCAGGTTCCGGACTATTTCCCTAGACTCGGCTGCGTTTACGAAACCGACCGGAAGCCCGATGATAAGGGCAGGCCTGACCCCTTTTTCAATGAGTTTGCAGACCATAATGAGAGCCGAAGGGGCATTTCCGATTGCGATAATGCTCCCGTCCAATTTGTCTTTTGCGGCAAGGTATCCTGCAGAAGTCCGGGTAATTCCATATCTGTTGGCGATTTCGGCGTTCGGGTCTTCATCAAGGACGCAGATCACTTCAGAGGAGTGACCGACCTTTGTGATCCCGGCTTTTACCATATTGATGTCCACGAAGATGGGAGCGCCTTTCTTAATAGCTTCGACGCCTGCAGGGATGGGGTCGTGCGAAAAGCGCATGATATCGGCAACCGAGAGGTCGCCTGTAGCAATTACGCAGCGCTGGCGGAAACGGTCTTCAGGGGTGTTGTTTCCGATGATTTCCTGGATCATTGTCCGGCTTTTCATGTAGATGGCTTTTGCCTCTTCAGTCCTTGCGCCGGAGTCCCTGCAAATGCCCACAAGTTCAGGGTCAACATCCACGGTAAGCTCGGTAAACTCTTCAAGGTTTTCAAGAGCTCCGGCTTTCCCTTCATTGTTTTTTTCAGTAGTCATATTTCTTCTGATACCCCCTGGGTGTTATGATAAGATCCTTTTTCGGAGACTTCCAGATCCTGGACTCCCCGTTGCCTACGAGAATGACTGTGCTCATGTCCACCCAGTCCTCATACTCCATGACTTCCCCGAGGGTTGTCACGATCTGGGCCTCTCCCTCGCCTCTCATAGCATTCTTGACAAGCCCCACAGGCACGGAATCAGCTTTGTACTTGCGAATGATTTCGATTGCCCTTGCAAAGTTGGACTGTCTCTTGCGGCTCTTTGGGTTGTAGAGCCCTATCACGAAATCAGCGTCTGCAGCCATATGAAGCCGCTTTTCGATGACTTCCCAGGGAGTTAAGAGATCGCTTAAACTGATCACTGCAAAGTCCGTCACCACGGGTGCACCGAGAATGCTGGCCCCGGCAAGGATTGCTGTGACCCCGGGAAGGATTTCGATGTCTACGTCAAGGTTCTCGTGTTCAGCGACCTCCAGCACGATGCCGGCCATGCCGTAGACGTTGGTGTCGCCCCCGCTGAGCATGACCACGTTTGCGGTTTTTGCAAGTTCCACGGCTTTCCGGGCTCTTTCAACCTCTTTTCCCATAAAACTTCGGATTACCTCCTGGGTGTCGAGAAGACTTTCCATCTGGTCCAGGTAGGTACTGTTCCCGAGGACATAATCGGCATTGAGGATTACGTCCCGGGCTTTTAAGGTAAGCTGTTCCACGGAGCCCGGGCCGATCCCTACAACGTAGAGTTTTCCGCCGGATGCCTTATCTTGCGATTGCGATTGTGACTCTGCCATAGACTTTCTTCCTGCAAATCAATTCGTGTTTTTCCGAAAGGGCCAGCGCCGCAGGCTCTGCAACCCCTTTTAAACCAAAGCGCGAAGCCTGGGACGAGGAAGGAGGATTGTAGCTGTTCAGCACTTCGTCCGGCAAAAAATTAACCGGAATGCCGAACAGTTCTGCTGCTTCCAGCAACCCCTGTTCATTTTCCTTGAGTTTCGCAGAGGCGAAAGCCGTGATTTCTTCAAGGCTCGCCCCGCACTCCTCGAGTGCCTGCTTCACCGCCTCAACGACTTCTTCTTTTGTTATGCCCCTGCGGGTTCCGATTCCGATAATCATCAGTAATCTTTTATCCACTGCTTTATTATGCAGTTTCGTAATTTAGTCAGCTATTAGCGTAAATTGTTAACTGTTTCCGGCACTTTCATCCTTTACTTCAGCAGCTTGTTTTTTTCTCACAAGCACGGAAACGTCCTCATCCACAATAACAATCCTGGGCCCTGTAACCTCAAGAACCTCTACCTGCTGATCAAGGAGGGCACAGTTTACAGCGATTGTGGATTCTTTATTGAAGATTTCACAGCCAAACTTATCAGCAATTCCCTCAACAGAGGGTTTACTGTGAACCTCAGTGGCTGTGGTGAGCACAGGAACTGCACCCAATTCCGCAATCTTTCGGGAAATCTCGTTTGCCCCGTGATGCCCTCCAAGGAGGGGAATTGCGAAATTCAGGTTAGAGTCCACAACTACCACTGCAGGGTCTGACCACTTATTATCGAGAAGAGGGGCAATGTCCCTTACCACAATTCCTGTAGCAAAGACTGCAACGATTGCCCCGTAGTTTTCAAAGGCTTTCCTGAACACGCCTTTTTCATAGAGAAGAAGGTCGGCTTCAAGATGCTCTGCAATCCGTGATGCAATTTCCCTATTCCTTTCAAAGGTAATTACAACGGTTCCTGGGCCACTCCGTATAGATAGGACCTCCTGTAGTTTTTAGGGTCAACAACCCCACCGATGATTATCATTGCCGAGCGCTTGATCCCTGCATCTTTCACCTTATCTGCAATATCTTCAACAGTCCCTGTGATGACTTCTTCATCTTCCCAGGACGCATGGAAAACAACTGCAACAGGCGTATCTTTAGGGCACTGGACTTTTTCCATAATTTCCCTGATCTTCTGCGTGCCAAGGAAAATTGCCATGGTGGTATTATAGGCAGAAAGCTCGGGGATAAGGTCTTTTTCCAGGGTTTTTCCCGCAGGGCGGGTGATAATAAGAGTATCGGAAACACCGTTGAGAGTCAGCTGGGTGCCCAGAGAGGCTGCACTTGCAAAGACAGACGAGACGCCTGCTACCCTTTCGACT
Source organism: Methanosarcina sp. WWM596 (assembly GCF_000969965.1). Taxonomy (GTDB): domain Archaea; phylum Halobacteriota; class Methanosarcinia; order Methanosarcinales; family Methanosarcinaceae; genus Methanosarcina. The sequence goes on along the minus strand of NZ_CP009503.1, from coordinate 2,581,173 downwards.
TCTATATCGTATTTTCTCAACTCTTCCATCTGCTCTATAACAGACCCGTAAAGAGAAGGATCTCCGCTGTGAAGGCGTACCACGAACTTTCCTGCATCCACGGCATCGGCAATTAGTTTCGTGGTTTCATCAAGGGTAAGCCCGTAACTGTCTACTTTCTCTCCCTTTGTGTAGTTAAGGACTTCTGGGTTTACCAGAGAGCCCGCGTATATAACAAGGTCCGCTTTTTCAAGCATCTCCCGCCCCAATACGGTAATCAGTTTAGGGTTTCCAGGGCCTGCCCCTACAAAATATACTTTTCTTTCCATCTGACCATTCCCTTTGCATTCATTTCTTTCCATAGATGATGCTGAAATAGTTTCCTTTTACCGGGATATCTTCTTTCTTACTAATAATCAGTTCATTGTCCGAAAAGAGCCTCTCTGCGAAAATAAACTCCCTGTATCCTTCAGCTTCTAGCTGTTCCATAATCTTTCTTGGCTGTGTGGCTTTAAGGTGGATCTTATACCCGATCTCAGAGCCATCACTGACCTCAAAGGAATTCTCGACTGCTACGTCAGTCCTTGCAGCAAAAGATGTGATGGAACTTATTCCCGGCACCGTTGCAGTCTCAACATCCGGGTAATACCTGTTCATGACCTTTTTAAGGTGGGAGAAAGTAGAGAAAAAGTTAGGGTCACCTATAAGCCCGAAAGCTACGGTTCCTTTTCTAGACTCTTCTGCCACACGATCTGCATTTTCTTTCCAGAGGGCATTCAGAACTTCGATATCCCTTATCATGGGAAACTCGAGGATTTCGGCATCCGCATAAGGGGCTACAAGGTCTTTTGCCAGGCGTCCTGGAACATATACCTTATCGCTGTTTTTCAAAACATTCACTGCTTTCAGGGTCAGAAGCTCAGGGTCTCCGGGACCAAGTCCTATTCCTATCAACATATTATCGCTCCATAAGTTTAAACAGGAAAATGTAAAGCGTGATTTTGATTAAAAGATTATTTTCAGGCTTGTTTTTTTCCTACAACTATATAAACAGGGTTTTCGGGCTTGAACATAGTCTCTCCGGCAATCGGGGCACTTCTCGAAACTGCAACGTGGACTACCTCATCAAAAATACCCAGCCTCTTCATAGCCTCGATCGTTCTGACAACGGTTTCAATGCGGACTGCGTTTACCACAATGCTGCGGGATTTTTTTTCAACAAGCTTCTCAAGTACGGTGTCAATGTTTTTAGTTCCACCAACAAACGCACAGTCAATTGAATCTATAGACTCTCCTGAGCCAAGGAGATCCGAGGCTTCACCGGCTAAGATCCTGGCATTTTCGATCTTGAAATTCTTAAAGTTCGCTTCCGTAGCAAAGAGAGCTTCTTTACGTGCATCGATTGCATAAATAGTCAGGTTCCGGGTAATCCGGGCTGCTTCAATAGAGACCGAGCCCGTACCGCAGCCTATATCTGCAAACCGATCCCCGTCCTTCAGCCCGAGTTTGGAAAGGGACACTGCAATTATTTCCGGTTTAGTCGGACCGCCGCTAACACTTACTATTTCAGACATGTTCTACCTCGGGAAAAGTAAAGCAAATATATTGTATATAAATTAAATATATGGCGATATAATTTAGAAATTATATTAGATCTTGATGTAACCGCTCGAGCCATTGATGTACGATTTATTATAAGGTGCAAACCATATGCAGAGGCATATAGAGAGACATTCATAAATTAGATATTTAAGGATTACCCGATTATAAATATAACTTGCTGTAGATATACCTTATTATCGACAAGAAGGGCAGTAAAGGAAAGTAAACTTTAATGAGGCAACAAAAGAATTGGGAAAAAAGTATATAGAAAAATTTGTACTGGTTTTGAGCCACACCTTAAAAAAATGTTTGAAACATAAACAGATATTCTTGAAAAATTAATAGGGTATTTTATAGAACTAGATATTCTTTAAAGAATAGCATGAAAAGGTTTTTAATAGGTGAAAAAAATCGAAATTTCCTGCTATTTAGAGATATACACACAAAACATTTTTATGAGATGAATCTAAGAATATCTATAGTAGCTTTAAAAGAAAGAGATTTTAACTATAACAGCATATGGGAGTTAAGTTTCCGGCACTCATGATACAAGTGCCGCTTTGAGGAAAATTAAAACACCCTTTTAAGAAAAAAACGAAAGATATTCCCAAAAATAAATGTTTTTTAAACCGGAAGCAAAACTTCTTCGGTTAAACATCTGATTTTTTAATCTGTATACACAACAGTATCTTTTTGACAGGAAAACCCCCAGCAGTGTAAGCCCGCTCTCTCGATGCAGGGCCCTGCCACCTGAAGGAAAGGAGGATAATAGATGAAAATTTACGAATCATATGAAGATCTGCCCAAGCTAAAACTTCCTTATGGAAACGAGATATTCATAAGTGACAGCACTATTCGCGACGGCTCCCAGATGCCGGGAATAGTCTTGAGCAGAGAACACAAAGTTCAAATCTATGAATACCTGCACGAGATAGGAATTGAGAAACTTGAAGCCTTTGTATTCAATAAAAGAGACAGAGACGCTGTTAAACTTATGTTTGACAGGGGATATGAGTGTCCTGAAATTACAGGATGGGCAAGGTCTTCAAGAGCTGATATTGACAAAATATTAGAAGTTGATGGGCTTAAAGAGACCGGAATTTTGATGTCTGTCTCAGATACGCACATTCATTCAAAGATGAAGCTTTCAGGCAGAGAGGAGGCTGAAGAGAAATATCTTGATGCCCTTCAGTATTCAGTGGATCACGGGCTTCGTACAAGGGCTCACCTGGAAGATATGACAAGAGCTGACAATTACGGCTTTGTTTTTCCCCTGGTAAAAAAGATTATGGAGATCGATCCTAACTGCATTATAAGAGTCTGCGATACTGTTGGATATGGGATGCCGTTCATGAATATTGATGAACCTTACGGAATTCCGAAAATTATCCAGCACCTCAAAAAAGAGATTGGAGTCAAGAATATAGAAACTCATATCCACGACGATTATGGATTCGGAGCAGCAAGTTCAATAACAGGTTTCTGGCATGGGGCCAACTGGACAAGTGTAACCTTCCTGGGCATAGGAGAACGTGCAGGAAACAGCGAAATGGAAAAGATCCTGCTCTTTCTGGCAGACAGAGTTGAAGGTTTTGATAAATATAATCTTGAACCTATTACCCGTTTTGCAAAATTTATGGAAAAAGAACTCGGGCTCAGAGTTCCGAGAAACAAAGCTGTTGTAGGGAAAAACATCTTTGCCCACGAGTCAGGAATCCATGCAGCAGGTGTCCTGAAGAATCCCTTCAACTATGAACCCTATCCTCCTGAACTGGTAGGAGGTACCAGGCGTCTTCTCGTAGGAGACTCTTCGGGCCTTGAGGTAATACGCCACAAGGTTCAAGAAACCTTAAACGACCTCCTTGATGTTGAAACCATAATTGAAAAAGATGACCGGAGACTACTGAAGATCCAGAAAGAAATCCAGAAACTCTATGATAAAGAAGAAAGGGTTTCCTGTATCTCAGATGAAGAGCTCCTTGCTTACGTTGAAAAATACTTCCTCTACCAGCCAATCTGTGACCCCACACATATGGGCGGAGGAAAATTAAAAAACAAAGGTAAAATCCAGGAACCGGAAGAAGAAGCAGAAGAAAAGGATTAAAACAGCGAAAAAAAGCAGAAATACAGGATAAAAGACAAAGAATCAAAAAAGAAAGCAAACGAAAAACTCGGTTGCTTTCAGATTTTCGCCTTTCAGATGCTCAAAATCCTTATTTCAGGATTTCTGCGGTATATTTTGCGATCTCGTCTGCCATCTGACTGAGTTTTGCACTGCCTCCAAGGTCATAAGTCACATATTTGCCTTCGGAGATTACACGCTCTACGGCTTTGAAGATGGCTTCTGACTTATCCTTTTCACCAAGATAGTCCAGCATCCAGGCTCCTGCAAGCACCGTTGCAACAGGGTTTACTTTATCCTGGCCAGCATACTTCGGAGCTGAGCCGTGAGCCGGTTCAAACATTGCAAAATTGTCCCCGATATTTGCAGAATAAATGAGCCCGATACTGCCAACAAGGGCTGAACACTCTTCGCTGATTACATCCATGAAGAGGTTGGTGGAAAGGAGGACCTTTTTGTTGAAAATCTGGGGATTCTTGATAAGCTGCTGGGCAATGTTATCAATATGATAGGGCCAGACCTCAATATTCGGGTAGTCCTGTGAAACCTTTTCGACTTCTTCTAAGAAAGAGCCGCAAGTCAATTTAAGGATATTACTTTTATGGATGGGCACAACAGTATCGTAACCTCTCCTTTTAGCGTCCTCAAAGGCATAGCGGGCAATCTTACTGGATGCCGTGCGGGTAATCTTCCTGATTGCAATGGAAACATCATCTGTAAGCTGGATTTCCTCTCCTATGTAAAGCCCTTCCGTCCCCTCACGCACACAGACCATCTCAACATCCCCGAGAGGTGCACTTGAGTTAGGGAACGTCTTTATTGGCCTGACATTTGCATAGAGGTCATACTTTGTCCTGATAGATACAGCCACACTTCTCGGAGAACCGATTCCACCGGGGGTTGTGGTAGGACCTTTGAAACAGGCATCAGAGCTGTCAAGGATCTGCCAGGTTTCATCGGGGATAAGGGAATTGCCCCCATGCTGTTCCCACCAGCCGGCTCCGGCCTCACACATCAAGAATTCGATATCAGTACCAGCGGCTTCTGCAACTTTAAGCATTGCGTCCACAAGTTCGGGGCCTACCCCGTCACCTTTGATTACTGCTGCGGTTTTAGTCATGTTATCACCAGATCTATAAGGTTCGTGTTAAAAGAACCGTAGCGATTTAAAAGTTAAAAAGGGGAAACTTTTGAAGAATTTGGAAAAGAATAATTGAATCTTACCGCGTACTCAACGTAAAGCTCATATTTCAACTTTTGGGTAATAGTATGATAGTATTATGGAATAATGCATCCGGAAAATAGATACGGAAATGCATCCAGCAAATAAATACGGGTCCACAGAATATAATCCTGTCCTAGTGCCCTACAAAGATAGGTACAGTATTACAAATTAAACTGTTAACAGCACATTCAATTAGTATTCAAATTATAATATCAATTCAAATTAATATTCAATTTTGATATAACATCCAATCCAGAAAGCCCTTCATAAAAATTCCAGACATCTAGAATCCATACTACTGAATAAAGAGTTTTAAGAGTTTTGAAGAGATTTTCAGGAAAATCTTCGAGGAATAAACATGCCTGCAAAAATTCCGATTACCGACAACCATATGCATATAGACCCAAGAGCCAGAGGGCTTGAAGCGGTAAAAGATTTTCAAAGATCTGGTGGAACGCATATAATTCTGGTCACCAAACCCAGCTGGTCCCTTGGGATTACGGTCAGGAAACCCGAGGATTATCTTGCGGTCTTTGACGAAACCGTGGAAATCGCATCAAAAATCCGCGAGATTGGAGTCGGGGCTTTTCCGGTTCTCGGGGTCCACCCTGCTGAGATCTCAAAGCTTACGGAATACATGGAACTATCAGAAGCTACAGAAACTATGAAAAAAGGTCTTGAGATTGCTGCCGGATATGTGGAAAAAGGCCTTGCCGTGGGGATAAAATCAGGACGCCCGCACTATCCCGTGCCCGCAGATATATGGGCAGCCTCAAATAAGATAATGGAACACGCCTTTTCTCTCGGAAAAGAACAGGACTGCGCAGTCCAGCTCCATACTGAAAGCGTGGGGGAGCCCGAACTTCAGGATATAGCAGAAAGGGCAAAAAAAACAGGAATAAAAATGTACAGGGTAGTCAAACATTACTCGCCCCCCCTTGTGAATACATGTGAAGAACTCGGGATTTTTCCAGGAGTCATATCGGTTAAAGGAGCAATCGAACAGGCGCTTGAAGAAGGGACTCGCTTTATGATGGAGACTGATTATATCGATGACCCTGACAGGCCGGGAGCAGTACTTGGCCCGAAGACAATCCCGAGAAGGACCCTAAAACTCATTGAAACACATGGAGAAGAACCATTCTGGACCATTCACAAGGAGAATCCAGAAAAGGTTTATGATATAGAGATCGAGCTTTAAAATTACAGTTAAAAGATATATTAGGATGGATTAAAGAGCAGAGGGCAAAACAATATCAAGAAGCTTAAAGGAAAACCTATTCGGATGAAAACTCTCTATATTAAAGTTGTTTCTTAAAGTTGTTTCCGGAAGGAAAAACCTGCCGGAAACGGTTGTTACTGCTGGAACAGAACCTCAATATAAAGCTTTACAGTTAAAACTCACAGTTTATTTGCGCTTTATTTTTACTATATCTCCGAGGGTCATATCTTTCTTCATGTGAGAAACTTCCTGCCCTGAGACATCCAAGCGTTCGGTGAGTTTGATATTAAGGGTATGTTCCAGTTTCTTTCTAACAGAATCTTCGGGTACTATTTCGCTTCGTTCTATCTTTCTGATGAGAGATGCTTTCTCCTTGATGTTTTCAGCCAGTTCTTCCAGAGACCAACCTCTGGCTTCTCTGGCTTCCCTGATAATCTGGTCGTAGTTGTCCAGAAGTTCGTCTTTTAAAATATCGAAGAAATCCTTTTTTGGCCTCTTTTCAGTTCGTGGTACCGTACGAACTACCGGAGAGACTTTCCTTGATACAGGAGTCCGTTTGTCAACGGGCTTACCGTACGGTGCACATTTCTGACAGACCTGGAGTTCGCTGTTATCAATTGTAATGCATATAGGCTTTCCGCGGATCTCTGCACCACATATTTCGCACTGCATATTGATCACTTCGAAAACGCTATATACGGTATGAACTTAAATAATATTCGGAGCTCCATGACGGAAAGTACCAAAAGTAAGGATGAAAGCATGCGCAGTCACCTTGTGAAACCCGGATCTGTGTATGACGGAATCGAGCCTGGAGAGCTGGGGGAGTCAACTGAAAGCGTCCAGGACAGAGTGAGGCAACTTGAAAGCCGCAACAGTTTTCTGGAAGAGCAGTGTAGCCAGATAGAGTCTGAAAAACGCTATTTGGAGAACCAGAAGATCAAGTATGAGAGAGAAATACGAAAGCTGCAGTCAGAGCTCGATCGCATGAAGACCTCTCCATTGATCATTGGTACGGTTATTGATGTGATAAAGAATGATCGTATAATTGTCCGTAGCAGTAACGGACCTCAGTTTCTGGTTAACGTCTCACAATATATTGACGAGAAAAAACTGCTGCCCGGGGCAAAGGTTGCCTTAAACCAGCATACACTTGCCATTGCAGAGGTTATTCCTTCCACAGAAGAGCCTTTTGTTGCTGCAATGGAGGTTATCGAAAGTGTTGAAGTTGATTATGACCAGATCGGTGGTCTCGACGAGCAGATTCAGGAACTTCAGGAAGCAGTCGAACTTCCGCTAATTGAACCTGAACGCTTTGCCAGGATAGGGATTGAGCCCCCGAAAGGAGTACTACTCTACGGGCTTCCGGGAACAGGGAAAACCCTGCTTGCAAAAGCCGTGGCCCACAGAACCAATGCGACATTTATAAGAGTCGTGGGTTCTGAACTTGTACAGAAGTACATAGGAGATGGCTCCAAACTGGTCAGGGAAATCTTCGAAATGGCACGGAAAAAAGCCCCCAGTATCATCTTTATCGATGAACTGGATTCGATAGCTGCAAGGCGTTTAAACGAGACGACTGGCGCAGATAGAGAAGTTCAGAGAACTTTGATGCAGCTTCTTGCAGAAATGGATGGCTTTGACAAGAGGAAGAACATTCGGATCATTGCAGCAACAAACAGACCGGATGTCCTCGATCCCGCAATTCTCAGGCCAGGCCGTTTTGACAGGCTTGTCCATGTTCCGATGCCCGGAGTAGAAGCCAGAGGAAAAATCCTCAAAATCCATTGTGAAAGGATGACTCTTGCGGGAAACATCGACTTTAAAAAGCTCGCAAAAGCTACCGAAGGGATGAGCGGAGCAGATCTGAAGGCAATTGCCACTGAAGCAGGAATGTTCGCGGTCAGAAAAGATAAGGAACTCGTTGAAATGGGAGATTTCCTCGAAGCAGTGGATAAGGTATCGATAGCTGCTGATACGCAGAAGATGATGCCTAGCACCCCTAGCACCTCTCCTGATACGACGATGTTCGTGTAAAAAAATGGAAAAATCACAAAAATGCCTTCAAGAGAACTCATTTTTGTGGAAAAAATCCTGTTTTCCCATGATTTCTACTGAAAGTAGCTTCATGGGAAATCGGCAAACTATTTTTGTAATTCAGACATAAAGATACCTGTGAATTCAGATTTTCATATCAAACCCGAAATCCGAATTCTGGGCATAGACGACTCTGCGCTTCTTAACGAAAAGATAATGATAGTAGGAACTGTTTTCAGAGGAGGAGACTGGATAGACGGTGTCTTGCGCTCGGAGATCACCAGAGACGGACTTGATGCTACCAAAGTGATAAGCACAATGATAAAGAATAGCAGGCATTACAACCAGCTCAGGATTATCATGCTTGATGGAATCACTTACGGAGGTTTTAATGTTGTCGATATAGAGGAACTTTACAGGGAAACAGGACTTCCTGTTATTGTGGTCATGCGGGCCTATCCAGATTTTGAAAAGATCCGATCTGCCCTGAGGCATTTTTCCGATGAGGAGGTGCGCTGGGAGATAATTAAAAAAGCCGGCAAAATAGAAAAGCTGGTCACGGAAAAAAACAGGACTCCGATTTATATCCAGAAAGCCGGTATAGGGTCAAAAAACGCAGAGAAGATAGTCCACCTCACTTCAATAAGAAGTAATATTCCGGAGCCTCTGAGGGTTGCCCATCTAATTGCAACAGGCATCATCTTAGGGGAATCAAGGGGAAAAGCATAACTGAAAAGACAACCGGATTTACCGGGCTCAAAGAGAAGCCCCATGCAGAGTACCGACAGAATCTTGAGCAGAGGAGTGAACATAAACCTCCGGGCGGGATATGAAATTAAGGGGAATCATGGAAAAAAATAAGGAAAAAAGGGAAAGATAAAAATACAGGAACCAGCCTCAAAAAAATATAAAAAATAAAAAAATATACATTTAAGGCAAAGAAATTAAAGAAGATCGAGCAGAAAAGAAAAACAGACCATATAGTCTCGAAGAGCAAGAAATATAATGTCAAACCGGAAAAAATAGGACAACATTAATAAAATTATTAAACATATACAGTGTAAATTCAAAAACTGGAAAAGGAAAACTATTAAATTGGAAACTGTATATGTGATGGTTAAAATAATTTGTTCCTTGTTTGTAATATACTTGTTTCTAATAAAATCCGTTAAATGATCACCCCAGCAGAATGGAGGAAAGCAGTAGCATGAGATCCATTGTGGAAGAAGCCCTTGCTCGATCTGCCCTGGAAGGACGTGCCGGGCAGGGAGAGTACTCAAATTCAGATTACTCTAATGAAAATTTAGAAGTGGATGCTGAACTTGAAGAAATACTGAGAAGCCTTAAAACAACTATCAAAGTAATAGGTTGTGGAGGCGGCGGTTCAAACAGCATTCAGCGCATGATGGGCGAAGGTATCCAGGGAGCAGACCTTGTTGCTCTGAACACTGATGCCCAGCACCTTCTTCATATACGCTCCGGCAAAAAAATTCTCATAGGGAAAAAGAAAACCCGAGGACTTGGAGCCGGCAGCCTCCCCCAAATAGGAGAAGACGCTGCAATCGAGAGTATTGATGAGATTAACAAGATCGTCCAGGGCTCAGATATGGTTTTTATCACCGCAGGTCTTGGAGGAGGAACCGGAACCGGATCTGCGCCTGTAGTAGCTGAGGCCGCCAGGGACGCAGGAGCCCTTACGATTGCAGTCGTAACCCTTCCGTTCAGCGTTGAAGGGCACGTCAGAAGGACAAACGCCGAAGCCGGCCTTGAGCGCCTGAGAGATGTTGCTGACACAGTTATAGTTGTCCCCAACGACAAACTGATTGAAGTAGTCCCGAGGCTTCCACTTCAGGCTGCTTTTAAAGTATCGGATGAAGTTCTTATGAGAGCAGTAAAGGGCATAACCGAACTGATTACAAAACCCGGACTTGTCAACCTTGACTTTGCAGATATAAGAACTGTTATGCAAAACGGAGGCGTTGCTATGATAGGACTTGGAGAGGCAGACGGTGAGAACAAAGCTGTTGAGTCTGTCCAGAAAGCTCTGCGCAGCCCACTCCTTGACGTGGACATATCAGGTGCGACCTCTGCTCTTGTTAATGTGGTTGGAGGCCCTGACATGACTATTTCAGAAGCCGAGTGTGTGGTTCAGGAAGTCTACAGCCGCATAGACAACAACGCCCGCCTGATCTGGGGTGCCCAGATTGACCCTGACCTTGAACAGACAGTACGTACAATGATCGTGGTCACAGGGGTTACCTCTGCCCAGATTTACGGTCACGGGAACGATAAAAACGTTACATATAAGTATGGAATTGACTTCGTAGAGTGATCAAATCAGGAATGAAACAGTAAAACGGATAAAAACACTCGGTTGGAGAAAAAAATGCTGTTTTCCCCCTTTTGAAAGAAAAAAGAAGGGACGTAGGAATATAAAATCCAATCGAAAACTATTTTTATGGTAAATGCAGTATGGTGCCGATACAATTCGGCATCAAAAATGAAAAATATTTACTGACACGAAAAGGGTTTTACGTGAGTATTGTCCTACACCTAAATTTTTGGATGTTCCAAAGACCGTGCCAGTGATATCTTCATATAATAGGAATTAATAATATAATCCGCTCGTCCTTCCTGAAAGATAAAATCCGATATTCTGCGATATAAAAGCAAATTTCGGAGATGTAGTATACAAAGGAAGAAACGCGTGCAAACTCCAGATAAAAATAAAGATGAATATAAAAACCTGGATGTGAATTAATTGGTAGAATCCACATTTGAACCGAATATAACCACAAAAAGCGTTGGTCAGGCAATCCGGGCACACCTGAGGGTCCTGAAACTTACGAAAAAACCGTCCAGGGAAGAGTTCTTGACCATTGCCAAAGTTGCAGGTGCCGGCATTCTGGCTGTGGGAGCAATCGGATTTATTATTTACGTACTGCTGACAATGTTGCCCCAGTGGGTGGCCCAATGAGTGAGGATTCCCAGATATTCGTAATCAAAACCACAGCAAACCAGGAAAGATCAGTTGCAACGACCCTTGCAAGAATTTCGAAGAAGGAGAAACTGGACATAAGGGCAATCCTAGCTCCTGATGAGCTCAAAGGATATGTCCTTGTCGAGGCACCCAAATCCGGAATCGTGGAACTGGCAATCCAGACAATCCCACACGCAAGAGCCCTTGTCAAAGGGAGTTCTTCAATCGCAGAAATAGAGCACTTCCTTAAGCCCAAGCCAATAGTGACCGGAATCAAGGAAGGGGCTATAATTGAGGTCACCTCTGGACCCTTCAAGGGAGAGAAAGCCCGGGTTAAAAGGGTTGACGAAGGGCATGAGGAAATTACTGTGGAACTCTTTGACGCTGTGGTTCCAATCCCCATCACTATTCGCGGCGACACGGTAAGAATACTCAAAAAAGAGAAAGAATAAGCCAAAATCGAATGGGAAAAATTCCAGCTTATTAATAAACAAAAATCACCAGTACTCAGAGTGGATTGAAACAAATCTACAAAATTTATACTCATAAAAACCGGTGAGACTCAGATGACAAGTATTGTTGAAGCACTTGTCCCCGGAGGCAAAGCGAATCCCGGACCACCATTAGGTCCGGCACTTGGTCCGCTCGGGGTCAATATAAAAGAAGTGGTCGAAAAGATCAATGAAAAAACAAGGGACTACAATGGAATGCAGGTCCCTGTGAAGATAATTGTTGACGACAAGAAAAACGTCGAGATCGAAGTAGGCACCCCTCCGACCGCTTCCCTGGTTATGAAAGAACTGGGGATTCAGAAAGGGTCAGGAAATGCGGGAAGCGAGGTTGTTGGAAACCTCACCATCCCGCAGGTTGCAAAGATCGCACGTATGAAAAAGGAAGACGTGCTTTCTTATGACCTCAAAGCCACAATGAAAGAAGTAATGGGCACCTGTGTCCCAATGGGTGTGAATGTAGAGGGAATGAAGGCTAAGGACTGTCAGAAGGCACTCGATGAAGGCAAATTTGATGATTTGCTTGCAAGCGAGGAGTGGTAAACCTTCTTCTCCCTTTACCATTTAATTCGTGATCTGCCTACACACCAATAGTTTTAAATTGGATACCACTAATAGCACAAGAGCCTTGAACAGTGTTCTACTGGAATAGCTCATCAGAAGTTATTGGTGGCTGCTGTTTGCTGTTAAGAGTAACAGGACCCGGATGGGAGTCACTACGACCACCGTAGTAAGCCGGAACGGCTGTCTGGACATAAAGTTCAAACACTACGGGGAGGAACAAAATGGTAGAAAAGACTATACTGGAAGCTGTCAAGAAAGTTATTGAGGGGTCGCCAAAACGCAACTTTTCGGAAAGCGTGGATCTGGCGATTAACTTAAAGAACCTTGACATGAACCAACCAAAGAACAGAGTCGATGAAGAAGTAATTCTTCCGCACGGGCTCGGAAAAGAGCTAAAAATCGGCGTTTTTGCAAAGGGTGACGTTGGCCTGAGGGCAAAAGCTGCCGGTGCTGCGTATGTTATTTCTGACGTTGATCTCGAAGAGCTGGTAGCTGACAAAAACAGAGCCAGGATTCTTGCAAACGAATGCGACCTTTTTATTGCTGAAACTCAGTTCATGCCAATAATCGGTAAGAACCTTGGTATTGTTTTGGGACCCAGAGGCAAGATGCCTATCCCGCTCATGCCGAACAAGGATATAGGTGAACTGATCCAGAGCAAGCAAAATGCAATCAAGCTCAGGTCAAAAGACAGACTTACCTTCCACGTGGCTGTCGGCAGAAGGAATATGAATCCCGACGACCTTGCCGAAAATATTGAGACTATTATGACCAGGCTTGAGCGTGTCCTTGATAAGGGAAAGCACAACCTCAGAACGGTCTATGTCACAACAACCATGGGAAAATCAGAGAGGGTGGTGTAAATGGCAGAAGAAAGGCATCACACCGAGCACGTCCCGCAGTGGAAAAAGGATGAAATCAAAAACATAAAGGAACTCATCCAATCCCACAAAGTTTTCGGGATGGTAGGGATCGAAGGCATTCTCGCAACCAAGATCCAGAAGATTCGCCGGGACCTTAAGGACGTTGCGGTGCTCAAAGTCTCCAGGAACACCCTCACAGAGCGGGCTTTAAACCAACTCGGGGAAACCATTCCCGAGATGAGCAAATACCTTGACAAACAAACTGCTCTGGTATTTACCAATGAAAGTCCTTTCAAGCTTTACAAACTGCTTGAGCAGACAAAGACTCCTTCTCCAATCAAAGCAGGCGCAATAACTCCTACGGATATAACTGTCCAGAAGGGGCCCACCAGTTTCCCACCTGGTCCGATTCTGGGTGAATTCCAGAGCGCAGGGATTCCCGCCTCAATAGAAGCCGGAAAAGTAGCAATAAAGGAAACTAAGGTTGTCTGTAAAGCAGGCGAAGCAGTCCCGCAGAAGCTCGCCACCATGCTTGCAAAGTTGGAAATATACCCACTCATTGTAGGGCTTGACATGAGAGCCGCCTACGATGAAGGGACAATTTACGAGCCGGAACTCCTTGCAATTGATGAAGGTAAGTACTTCTCTGATATTATCAGTGCAGTTCAGAACGCTTTCAATCTCTCAGTCAACACTGCATACCCGACAAGCACAACAATCGGCACCCTGCTAGCAAAAGCACATGCAGAAGCAAAGAACCTTGGTGTCAATGCTGTTATACTTGAACCGGGAGTCATGGATGCTCTGCTAGCAAAAGCACATGTCCAGATGACCTCTGTTGCATCCAAAGCCGCAGATAAGGACACAAATGCTGTGGATGAAGACCTGAGAGGAGTTCTCGGAGCAGCCGCAAGCGCAGCAGCAGCCGCAACAGCTCCGGCAGAAGAAGAAGCAAAGAAGGAAGAAGAACCTGAAGAGGAAGAAGAAGACCATGGCGAAGAAGATGGAATGGCCGGTCTTGGTGCCCTTTTCGGATAAACAGATTTACGATTTACAATTTACGATAATAGAAAATTAGGTGATCAACGATGGAATACATATATGCAGCTCTCTTATTGCACAACGCAGGTAAAGCAATTTCTGAAGAAGCAATCGCTGCCGTTCTTCAGGCAGCTGGTGTAGAAGTGAACGAAGCCAGGGCAAAGGCCCTTGTCGCAGCCCTTGATGGCGTGAACATCGAAGAAGCAATCGCAAAGGCCGCATTTGCAGCCCCAGCGGCAGCAGCAGCCCCTGCAGCAGCAGAAGCCCCTGCAGCAGCAGAAGCTGCTGTTGAGGAAGAAGAGGAAGATGACACCTCCGAAGAAGATGGAATGGCCGGTCTCGGCGCCCTCTTCGGGTGATTATAATTCCCATAGCTCGCCCTCAGGGCGGGCATTCTTTTTTTTGAATTAACAAACTTTGAAATAATGTTAAAATTCCCTGGTTTTTTCTCACCTCCAGATCTAATCTTCAAACAACTAGTTCTGACACCTTTTTTATAGAGACCTGTGATATAGAAACCTGTGGTACAGAGACCTGTGGTATAGACCTATGGTATAGAAACCTGTGTTATGTCTCGTTAATTCTCTGTTTAGCAGAAAGCTAACTAGCAGAAAGCTAACATTTTTATTCGACCACAGAATGTTTATTATTCGAACACCGAATGTTTATTTCTGCAACTTATTTATGAAAACTTCTTGAAGGGCGCAGCAGATTAAGGAACAGTGAAATTCGAATGACAAAAGAGAAATTCATTGTATTAATCAAAAAAGATGAAGAAGGGATCTACATCGACACAGTTCCAAAACTCAAAGATTGCTACACCTGCAGGAACACCCTTGAAACCCTTGAAGATCTAATGGGAAATGCACTTGAAGCAATCCTAGCCCATCTGGAAGTCCTTAAATCAAAAAAAGAACTTTACCACCCCATAATTTTGAAGGATTCCTTCAAATTGAAAGCGAAACGCAATCTTAATTTCAATGTTATATGAGCTATTTTAGTTGTATCTTCGTTTTCAAGCCGAGAATAAACAACACCGGAAAAATGATCTCCATGTCCCGATTTGACCCCATCCTTGCTTCAAAAGCCCTCTGGCAGATAAGGATTAAAAAGCGCCCTTTTGTCCTCTCTCACGGTGTAAATGCCAACTGTAATATGCGCTGCAAATTCTGCGAATACTGGAAAGAGACCGGAAAAGAACCCGAAAGAGCTGAGGTATTCAAGCTGCTCGATGATGCAAAAAAATTCGGTATCGGAGTTTACAATACCTGGACGACCGAACCCCTTCTCAGAAAGGATCTGCCCCTGATAATGGCTCACGCAAAGGAACTCGGGATGGTCACATCCATGGTCACAAACGGAAAGCTGCTCTACGAAAGAGTAGAAGAACTTGAAGATGTAGATTACCTTTCAGTTTCAGTAGACGGAATTAAGAGCTACAAAGAAATCCGGCAAATGGATTTTGAAACCCTGCTGAAAGGCTTGAAAAAGGCTATTGAGGTCCGGAAACACCAGAAACAGAAAAATCCGATACTGCTAAACTGCGTACTCACAGGAAAAAATCTGGATGACATTGAAACTCTTATTTTGCTTGCAAAAAAACTGGGCGTAAAAATATCATTTGAGCCTGTACACGAGTTTCCCGGAATCAGCGAAGAGATCTGGAGCGAAATAGGAATCCGCGACAAAGAAAAATTCCGCAGGGTTGTGGACAGAATAATCGAGCTGAAAAAAGAGGGCTATCCCATTATTAACTCCAAAACCTACCTTAAAATGGTAAGGGATGGAGAAATGGATTATAAATGCAGGGCAAGCAGCGTTATTATCAATGTCACACATGACGGGACTGCCGAAACCTGCCGTGTGCAGCGCGAGCCCCTCGGAAACGTTATGAAGGACGGGTTTGAAAAAGTCTGGGAAGATTCTTCAGCCCGGCGGGAAGAAATAGTGCAGAATTGCGAAGGCTGCCTCTTTTTCGGATATACGGAAAACAGTTTGATACAGGGATTTAACCCGGAAGTTTTGATGCATTACGAGTGGATGTAACGCCCGAGTTGCGTATCAGGATAGATGATGAAAACTTGATAGAATTTACTCATTCCGGGACCTGTCCCAGGATGTTCCTTTTAATCCAGAGCCTGAACACGTTATCTGTTATCTCGTAAAGACCCTCTTCCGGTTTGTTGACCGTCATTGTGCTGTAGAGGTCCCGCATGGAGGTGGTAAGGGAGGAGGCAGGTGTGTCCAGATCCTGAGCTATCTGGCTCAGACGCCTTTGCTTTTCGGCTGAAAGGTATTTAAGGACCTTTTTTTGCTGCTCACTGAATTTTTCCATGTATCGGGCCTCGTATTCACTGTCAAATTCGTCGAGCATTGAAGAAAAAGCCAGATCTACGTCTTCAGAACTGATCCGGTTCTTTTCTTCGAGAAAGGCGTCCTGGTAGAGCAGGAACCCGAGTTTCTGGAAATAAAAGGGGAAGCCTCCGGTCAGCTCGTGAATTTTTTCAAGAGCCTGTTCCGAGATTTCGATCTGCCTTGTTGCGAGTCGGCTCCGGATGTATTTTTTAACATCGTCTTCATTTATCGGTTTGAGTTCGGTTCTGGCGGACATGAGGTAGAGGGGGGAATCGGGCTTTAAGAAAATCTCATGCAAAAGGGATATGGAAGAACCTGAGAAAATGTACCTGACCTCCGGATGCCTGTCCATCCGGCTTTTCAGCGTATTGAAGATGCTGCCATTGAACCGGCTGAGTTCCTGGAACTCGTCAAAAGCTATCAATACAGGCTCTTTTTTTTCGTGAGAGAAGCTTTCAATAAACTCAAAAGTTTCCACGATCAGGTCTTCTCCTTTCAGTTCATTGTCCCGGAACCTGAGGTAAACCTTCCCCACATGTTCTATGCTGCCCCCTATTTCTGCGAGAGCCCCGTAAGCTGCCGTAATTTTATCCCTGAAAATTCCGGAAAACTTCCGGGCAAGCCCCCTTATCCTGTGTTTTTCCTCATAGGCTTCAACAAGGGCCTGAGCCGTTACCCCGAAAAAATCGGCAAGACCTGTCATTTCCCGGCAGTTGACCGGGACAAAGAGGACCTCTGTGTCCACTGCAGCTTTGAGGTTTCCGAGCAGGGATGTTTTTCCGATTCTGCGCGGACCTATGATCACATTGTTCTGGGCCTGTCCCAGGATGTCCAGTTTCAGCTTTTTAATCTCCCGCTCCCTTCCGATAAAATACGGAGGCTCCACTTCTCCTCCAACCACAAACACCTTTTCGACCATATAATGTAGTTAAATTTGACGATATTTAAATTTAACTAATGATTTAGTAGTTAAATTTGACTAATATACATGAGGTACAATTGCAGACTGAGAATAGAAAGTAGCAAGAAAAAACACAAAAAGCAAAACACGAAACAAAAACAAAATAAGGGCTTTGTAAAAACCGCTACCGCCTTCGAGACCTCAGCATTATTAGCATTTAGCCCTACCAGAGGCAGCGGTTCGAATTCTCTTTGTCCGACAGACACCGGCGCAGGACTGCGGTCTGGTCACCGCCGGGGCACTGGTACAGCATCCGTAAACACTGTAACTTCGGGCAGTGGCGGTGAGCTCAGAAGACGGAAGCCAACGTTGTTGTTGTGGGAACCGGGGTAGTTCTTGTTGCGGTTAGCTGACCGGCAGTTCCTGGCGTTGGTGTTCCAGTTGCCGTCCCGGAGAATACGGTTAGAGCTATTTCCATCTTCCCAAACACTACCATTAGAAGGAGCCCCATTGTAGTTATCATGCCAAAGAAAAAATAAGTATAAAAGAAAGAATGATCCAAGAAAAATGAACAATAACTAAAAAATTACTTTTCAGTTTGATTATATCTCAGATAAACAAATTAAGCCTTGAATATTGTAAACGTTTCCATAAAAGTTGTGTAGATAACCCATCCATAAAATTAAGTGCAAAAGAAGCCCACAATTCATCTTCCTTGTCATACTTCCATGAATTGAACCATACAGTAAAATATTTTGTTTTTTCTCCTGACTTATTTTTGTTGCTGATTTCTTTTTTCAATTGTTCCATGAAAGAAGACTTTTCACATCCTCACTGACCTTCAATAGAAAGAGTAATTGGAGCTAAAGTACCCTTGGCAATAAGAAATTCTGCGATAGCCTCGACGTAAGGTTGGAATCCCAGTGAATCCTCTCCTGTTGCAGTGTCACTACACAAGTTAGACTCTGAATTTAACTTATCGCCTGCCAAAGAAATTAGCTCCATCTTTAGTTCAATTTCATAAGATACTGTGAGTAAAATTCATGGAATAAATTTTCCAAGCACCTGATTATGAAAAATGTAAACATTATTCAATCGCTTACTGACAAGCAGTATAAATATTTGTTGAAATTTCCATATGATCATACGGAGTGTAAATTGATATTTACACCCTCTCCACCTTCACAAAGCACTCTTTTTGTGTACTGTGCGAAAGAATTGCGCATTGGAAATTATGAGTGGTTCTGAGCGTTCTTAATATAGGAGGGAATTTTTATCGTTAATTTGAACTAATGGGCGCTCACCCCGAATGTTATAAAGTATCTAAATATTCAAATCGGGCAAGTATTCCGGAACTAAAAAAAATATCTAATATACCCGAATGAAGAATATAGTTCAGTATAGTTCAAATTGTAAAATAAAAATATGGAGGTGAGCAGGATAAACGGAATAATGGAAGATTCCGGGATGGGAGGAGGAGATTCATACCTCTTCATTCTGATATGGATTATTATTATTGCAGGCGCCATTGTGATGATCAAGTTGCTTTTACAGAAAGACAAGCCACTGGAAGAAGAAAAGTCACAAGAAGAAGAGCCACAAGAAGAAGAGCCACAAGAAGAAGAGCCACAAGAAGAAAAGCCACAGGAAGAAGAGCCACAAGAAGATAAGTCACAAGAAGAAAAGCCACTGGAAGAAGAAAAGTCTGAGCTTGAGTTGCAAAGATAAGGTATGAAAAGGACGAAATTACTGGAGAAGAATTTGAAGGAATAAAGACGCACCTGTCTTGAAGGAAAAAATATTGAGTTTAAAGTTTATGAGTATCAGACCCATGAGTATCAGTTCACGAGTATCAGACCCATGAGTATCAGTTCACGAGTATCAGTTCACGAGTATAAGATCCATGAGTGTCAGAAAAGCTTGAAATTACCACCCAGAGGAACTCATGGATCTTACCTGGTACTTATCTGAAATCCTGGTTTTCGGAAATTATTCCCAGGGCTCCGGCTGCAACTCTCCTGACCTCGGGATCCATATCATTTAATTTTGTTAGGAGGACTTCGATTGCCCTTTGATCTCCGCTTTTTCCAAGAGCTTCGGCGGCACACTTTCTTACCCAGGGGTTATCATCATCCAGCATTTTGAGAAGCGGGTTTACAGCCTGTGGGGCTCTGAGATTTCCTAGTGCGTATACGGCAGTAATCCTGAGCTCGGGGTCAGTTTCTTCAAGCATTCCGATGAGAGGCTCAACCGCACGTTTGTCTCCTAGTTTTCCCAGGGCATATGCTGAAGCGTTTCTTACTTCAGGGCTGAGATCAGCCAGCTTTTTGACCAGGTAGGAAACAGCACGCTCATCCCCCAGGTTTCCAAGGGCTTCAGCAGCATGCTTTCGAATTTCGGGAGACGGGTCATTCAGTCTGGAGAGAATGGCATCAAGGGCTTTTTTATCTCCAATATTTCCAAGAGCGATCATGGCATGCATTTGAAGTTCTGCAGGAGTGCCGCTCATCTGAGTATCGTCCAGTTTTTTGAGCAGGGCATCTACCGCATTCCGGCTTTCCAGGTATCCTAGAGCTTCGGCTGCAGCGATCCTGACCTCGAGGACTGTATCGTCCAGCCTTTTGGCAAGAGGAGAAACTGCTCTTTCATCCCCGAGCCTGGCAAGCGCCCGGACAGTATGCAACCTGAAATTAGGATCTTTAGCTTCAAGATTCTCAACAAGCACATCGACGGTTTTTTCGTTCCCGACCTGGCCAAGAGCCTCTACTGCAGCTTCCCTGACCCGGGGATTTTTGTCGGTCAGTTTTCTTAAGAGCGCATCTGTTGCCTGTTCATCCCCCAGCCGGCCCAGAAGCTGAGCCGCAACCAGCCGGACCTCCGGTTTTTCGTCTTCGAGGGCTTGGACGCAGAACTCCGCATCTCCGGCACGAAGTTCCATTTGTCCTGAAGAGCTCCATCCCTCAAGCTCCAGGAGAAGGTTCGAAAGATAGGCGAATTTCTCGGCAGAGGTTTTTAACCCGGAAACATCACTTAACATCTCCAGGGACAGATAAACGATAGCGATGAGAGAAGCTACTAATGAAAACAGAGAAGCAAAAAGCATGAGCTCTACCTTCAACTCCGAGGGAGAATGCAGGCTGAAAATGACAAGCACCAACCCATTTAGGTATATGCTCCCGGCAGCCGTGTAGGATACAATTTTGAGGGGAGGCTTTAACCGGTTTGCAATCGAATGGATGCTGTTCTGGTTCCTCTGCAAGGACAGCGCAAAAATGGCAATAAACACAGCATATACTGCGGCTATAGACTGCATAACCGCAGAAGGCACCCAGAAGTAATTACTCGTACTTCCAACCCCGGTTCCGGGATCATTTCCGGAAAGAGCAACACAACTCAGAACAGCCAGAATAGAAAAGAAAAAAAATTCCAGTTTGTACGTTTTTACGTCAGTTAATTTCATACTTTAGGGACAATTTATATTAAAAGTATTATATAAATATTAGCCCGCCTGAGGGCGAGGTTACTTATATAATTTTAATTGCAACAGGTTTTCCGTCTTTCAACCCGAACTGCCGCTCAGCACTTCCCTGGTTCACAGCAATTTCCAGAAAACCATGACTACCAATTAAAGCAAGTGGTTCTTTCTCCCTGGCAAGACCATAGGTCCGGACAAATGGAATTTTTCTGCCATTTACTTCCACGGACGAGCCAAAAGTGCAGAATCTCAGAATAGCATCTTCCGGGATATTCGTAATTACATTTCCGAAACTGTCCGTAAAAACAACTTCCCCCATAAGAAAAGGTCCATCAACTCCAAAATATCCGAAATCGAGGTCCGCAAAATCCGAAACTCTCTGCCCGACCTCTTCAATCGGGAGACCTTTTGAGAGGTGAGTCCCCACAGGCGCAAAGATATCCCTGCCATGGAAGGTCGCGGAAATCCCCAAGTTCAGCATCAAGTCCCCGTTTGTAACCTCATAGACTTCCATCTCCCCCAGCCGGCGAGCGGCAGGGATCAGGAGCCCGTTGTCGGGGCCCACGAAAAACTGTTCACATCCAGCAGCTCCTGCTTTTACAGCAAGGGCACGCCTGGAAGTCCCGACCCCGGGATCAACAACCCCGATATGCACGGTATTTGCCGGAAAATAAGGGACAAGAGAATAAAGGGCAAAAGCCCCTTCCCGAATTCCTGCCTGCCGAACGGAATGGGTAACATCAACAATCTGCACATAGGGGTTCATACCCAGGATAACAGCTTTCATGGCTGCGGGGTAGAGGTCTCCAAAGTCGGTGGTAAGGGTGATTACAGACATATTGCTCTATTTTTAATTCGTCTTTCCATCTATAAGTCTATTTCAGCAAGAGTTCAAAATCAACATGAATCCATTATCAACAGAATTCAGCGAGACCTCATGGCACATGGTCCAGTTGCACATTTCCCGCATGCCATCTGATGAAGTTCGGGAAAAGCTTTTTCATATTCCTTAAGCTGCCTGTAACATTTTTCCTTATCAAGCCCTCTTATACTGAGAGCTCCGGCCGGACACCTATCCACACAGACAAGGCATTTTTCTCCCTTTTTGTAGCGGCAAAACTCCTCTGTCGGGCGGGGAGTAGGAGGGATGTCGGCAGAGATCAGCAGAGTGCCGAAGCGGCCTGCACACCCGGCTTTCGTGATAAGCATATGGTGAACCCCGAAAGTGCCCAGGCCCGCAGCATAGGCAGCGCTCTTGTGGGACCAGACAACATCGAAACCGGATTTATCATGGTCAAAAACCATCAGAGGAGCAACTGCCTTTACCCCTTCTTTCGCCAGCTCCACAGTGAGTTTTTCATTTATTTCCCTGACCAGGCTGTCAGTTTCACTTTTGGCCAGAATCCATTCCTTTACCGGGCCCGGAGATTTCCAGTTCAGTTCCACAAGTTCCTTTTCAAAAGGAAGGAAAAAGGACACCACGGTTTTTGCTTCAGGGAAAATCTCTTTTGGGTGCAGGTGGTGAGGACCGATAATTTCTTTCATTTCATTGAAAATGGGGTCATCGGCTGAAGCATAGCCGACAAGAGGTTCACGATATCGAGTTTCAGTGCCAGTACTTGCGACAGCTGCTTTGATAATGTTCTCAATCTTGTCTTTGAACTCCATACTGGTTCCTCCTGAGTATTAGTATTTTTACAAAGAGAATAAATATGTTTAAAATAATATAAAGTGAGAGGATTTGTAATGATAATAGGAGCTACTGAAGTAATAATGGTCACTCTTGTGGTAATATTTTATCTTATAATACCATTGCTGTTTTTGAAATTGGCATATAAATTGAAAAACATTGAAAGCATTCAAAGAGAGCAATTGGAAAAAATTGAAAACATTCAGAGAGAACTAAACCGGTTTTATGGAGAACTGAAATAGAATCTTTATGATTTTCTTAGTTCAAATTGTTTTCTTCAAGTTTCAATAAAAATTCCTTGATATCCAGCCCGCTTGCATAGCCGGTAAGTTTCCCGTTTGCTCCTATGACCCTATGGCAGGGCACGATTATAGAAATGGGATTCCTGTTATTTGCAAACCCCACAGCCCGAGAAGCTTTCGGGTTTCCAATGATTTTTGCAATCTCCCCATAAGTCCGGGTCTCTCCGTAAGAGATTTCACATAAAGATCTCCAGACGGATTTCTGGAATTCGGTACCTTCAGGGGCCAGTTTCACTTCAAAAGACTTGAGTTTCCCTGCAAAATAAGCTTCAAGCTGCCTAGAAATTTCGCTGAAAAAATCCTCATTTTCCACCCAGTCATCCGGAACTTCGATTTTCGTTTTTCCTTTCAGGAAAT
Organism: Methanosarcina sp. WWM596; assembly: GCF_000969965.1. Classification (GTDB taxonomy): domain Archaea; phylum Halobacteriota; class Methanosarcinia; order Methanosarcinales; family Methanosarcinaceae; genus Methanosarcina. The sequence goes on along the minus strand of NZ_CP009503.1, from coordinate 2,557,949 downwards.
TAACGTATTTCAGGCCGTCCTCATCCCCTGCCAGAAGTATTGGGCCAATTGGGGATTCAACTATGTGGTAATACATTTTTGGTTTCTCCCGCCGGTTACAGGTAGTTCTATCGCTTATGGTAGAAATGTTTATTCAATGCCTGACCCGCATAAAGCGTGGGACACTACAAAGAGCAGAAAAAGCCTTTCATGGGAAAAAATAAGCAAAAAAGAAAAGAAGTTGGAGGCAGAGGGCACTTAAATGTCCTCTAGCGCCCCAAAGTTTTTAATTCATTCAGAGTTTTCAATTCCTTGAGCCTTCCAGTTGATCATTCTCCCACCGGTACCTTCCAGAAAGAACCCGAATAGACATTCATGCTTTCTGTGGCAGACTCAAATTTCGGCCTATTCCTATCCTTTTCCAGCTCTTCTAGCTGCGCAATCCTCAACTCCACGACGTCCATGGCATCCTCGAAAAGCTGCCTGTTAATTTCGATTCCGAAGTATTTTATCAGTTTTTCTTCGGGAGTTAGCGTTGTGCCGGCTGAAAGGTAAACTATGTAGTTTTCATTAAAGGTCTCCGGGTCTTCCTTATACTGCTTGAAAAGAGCGAGGGTTATTGCTTTCGAAACCGCGTAGTTGAAGGTGTAGTAGTTATTTGTCAGGTAAATGTGGTTGATGTAAGTCCATGTCGCAGAGTCTTCGGCATAGTATTCGATGGAATCGCTCCCATATTCCATAAAGAGTTCAGTCCAGAGAGCATTGAGTTCTGCTCCACTGGCATTCCCGTTTTCAGCGCAGAGCTGGTGGGCTTTCCATTCGAATTCCGTGATCATGGGCTGGAAGGCGAAATAGTTCTGATACTCCCCTATATGCTGGGCGAACACGGCAACAGCGGTATCACGATCGGAGTTTTCGACCACATAGTCGACAAAGAGTTCTTCGTTGAAAGTGGAAGGAATCTCCATCTCATAAATCTGGCCTGTGCAGTAAAGATAATCAACAGAATTGCCCATCAGGTAGAAATTAATCCCATGCCCCAGTTCGTGCGTGAGGGTCTTCTGGTCCGAAATCAGGCCATTATAATTCATGAAAATCAGGGCTGGGGCCTGCAGGGCACAGAGTTCGTAACAGTAGCCTCCGGGCTGTTTTCCATATTCAGGATCAGGATACACGTCTATGAAATTCCCTGTAGCCATCTCCAGAAAGATATCGTTGAAACAGGGGTCCATTCCGGCATAGGACTTCTGGACGCCTTTCAGAGCATCCACATAAGTATACTCTTCTCCCGGTTCTTCAGTTAACTCCAGCGAGAGGTCATAGGGTTTCAGGGTTTCAAGCCCGAGTTTTGTTTTCCTGAAATCGTTATAGCCTTCGAATATATCTTTTCGTTCCTTGAAGACAGAATTCATCTCATCAACCTGAGAATCAGTCAGATAAAGGTCATACAGGCAGGCTTCATAAGAGTCATTATAGTTCAACTCCTTTGCGGCAAGGTCATCAAGCCTGGATTTTTCAGAATATAGGGCCGCCATTGAGTCCGATTCGTCAATCAAGTGGTAAAACCTCTGGTCGTAACATCTCTTCCTGTTTTCCCGGCTCTGGTCTGTTGAAAGCAGAGTATAGAAGGACTGGGAGTTGACTGCATATTCTTCTCCGCTCTCGAGGGTTATATTTCCTGCCCTTGTGACGTTATTTGTAATCTTAGAAAATGCCTCGGTCTGGAGTTTCATGCGCTGGTTCTCTATATCTGCAAGGTATGCGGCCTGGATCTCGTCCTCTGGCCTGTGTTCTGCAAACCTGATATAGACAGCTTCGAAATAGGGCCGGTATTCTTCAAGCCCGGGCTCTTCGGAAAAGAGCTGCTCCCATTCCTCAGTTGAGAGTGAAGTCAGTTTTAGTGTGGCAAATGAGGTGGATTTCCCGTGTTCCGTAGCCAGATCCTGCGCATCCTCAAGAAGGGATGAAAAGAACTGGTCATTTACGTTTTTGTTGAGCCCTGTGTATGCATAAATATACAGGACATCAAAAGACCTTGAAAACTCCTTTTCGGTTTCAATGTAGTTTAGCAAAGAAGGCCCAGAAAGCACCTTGAATTCCGGGCGGAAAGTCTCGTTGATCTCCACAGACCTCTGTTTCAGCCTCTCAAGCTCTTCCTGAGCAGCTTCCCTGCCACTGAAGAGGTAGGAATCATTCCATTCCGTCGTAATCTCATTGGGATTAAGCTCTTCAAATGTGTACTCCTCATTTAGGATTTCAGAAGGTGTCCAGGCCCCAGCCTCAGCCGAAGCTGCACATCCTGTAAAAACAAAAAATAACAGCGATATCCCGAGAACCGCAACCCATGTAAAAACCTCCCTTTTCATAGAACTCCTACCTCGATTTGTATATAAACAGATGCATTCCCATTTCAGGGAGGAGCAAGTCCAGACTTCCCAAAAAACGTAGTAAAAGATATATAGAAATTTAAGAGGTAGAATAAAAAACTGCCGGTTTTAATGGACAAAAGTTTTAAAAAAAATAGTAATTATTTTAGCCAGCAAAATTCCCCAATGAATGAACATGAATTGCATAATTAAGACAAGCGTTATTAAACATTCTATAGGAGAGATATAGTAAACAGAGTTTAAATGTTTGGACATACGGATGGAGAATAGAAAAAATATCCAGAAAGGAGAAAAACGATCAAAAAGAAAAAGAAAAAGATAAAGAAAAAGTTAGAAGATGGAGAAAATGAAAACAAAGACAATACTGCCCGTACTTATCGTCGTACTTATCGCAACGACATTTGCCCTATTTACCTCGGGCTGCGGGGAGAAACTCACTGTAGAAAAGGAACTTACAGAAGAGGATGGACTTACAATAGAAGAAATTGCAGCCCAGATACAGCAAAAGGAGGGTAATATCGAAGATTACTCATGCATAATACACATGAACTTATTTTTTGAAGAGGAAGCCCTGGAAAGGGAATATGAGGTCATGTGCAAGAAACCGGGCATGTACAGAATTCTAACGAAAAAGCCAGGGGAAGAACCTGAAAAAGAAGAGGTTTCGGACGGAGAGTACATGTGGACCTATTACCCCTGGAAAAACACCACCATAAAAGTAAAACTGCCTGAAACTTCCGGACCCGAAGAAAAAGAATCCGAGGAAAAAGAATCTGCAGAGAAAGAGTCTGGAGAAAACAGTGGTACCGGGTTCATTGAAGGCCTCCTGAATAACAGCAGTGTATCCCTTCTCGGGACAGAAGAGATAGACGGCAGGCCCGCATACCTGCTGGGAAAGAACTCCGAAGAAAAAGGAGAGGAAAAAAGAGAGGAAGATGACGAAAAAGGTGGAGAGAAAGAGGCAGATGGAGAAGAAGAGGGCACCCGGCCAGGATATAGGGAAAAGTTCTGGATAGATAAAGAGACAGGGACGCTTCTCCGGTATGAGACATATGACAGCAGCGAAAACCTGACAGTAAAATACGAAATACGAGACCTGAAAATCAACACTGGCATCCAGGACTCCAAATTTGAATTTGAGGTGCCGGAAGGAACAACGGTAGAAACCAGAGAGTTCGGGAAATACTATCCTCCTGAAAACCTGACAGGCCCTGATGGGGACAGGCAGATGGCCTCATGTTTCATCATAGGTCTTTGCCCCTGAGTGAAAGGGGAGGGATTCAACTTTCAACGGGATGGGAAGAATTCAGAAAACCGGGAAATAGAGTGGTGAAGAAAATGACAGACAGGAAAACATTTACAACACTTACATTACTGGTTCTGCTGGTTCCGGCCCTTTTTGTATCGGGCTGTACCGGGGAACTCAGTGCGGAAGAGATCGCAGAACAGATGCAGGAAAAAGAAGCCAGCATCCAGGATTACTCGTATACGATGCATATGACTTCATATTTTGGGAATCAGAAACAGGAAAGCGAAGTCCGGATCCTGCAGAAGAAACCGGACAGGATAAAAACCGTTGCAATGGAGCCTGAAGAAGAAGCAGGAACCATTGCGGTTTCGGACGGGGAGTTCATGTGGACCTTTGACCCGAAAACAAATACGGTCATGAAAATAGAAATGCCGGATACTCCGGTATTAGGGGAGATAGATTACGTCGGAATGATTAGCGAGTTACTGAACAAAACGGATGTCTCCCTGCTTGGTATGGAGGAAATCGACGGAAGGCCCACGTACTTGCTGGAGGCAAACCCGAAAGAGGAAGGAGAGGGACTCCTGTTTGTAGATGGGATGAAACTCTGGGTGGACAAAGAGACATGGATGCCTCTAAGGTATGAAATGTATGACAGCGACGGGGACCTGATGATGGAACTCGAGATCCGCGACCTGGAAGTCAATGCGGGCATCCCGGACTCCGAGTTTGTATTCGAGGTGCCGGAAGGGGCAACCGTAAAGACCGTGGACATGGACTCATTTGAAATTCCCGAACAAACGACCCTCGAAGAAGCCAGAGAATCTGCGGGATTTGAAATCCTGGTTCCGGAGTACCTACCCGAAGGTTATGCCTTCAACCATTCAATGGTCTTCAACAACAGCCGGATAGCCCTTGAAGGGCAGGCCTGCGAGACCGTTTCCCTGACATACAAAAACGAAGAGGAAGATATCATTTCCCTTTCGGAAACCGTATACGAAACCGAAGCCCCGGATGCTGCAATTATGAATTCTGCAGAAGACGTTTCGATCAACGAGGCGGAAGGGAAGTACGTTACCCTGGGAAGCATGAAGATCCTGAGCTGGGAGATCGGGGATATTGACCTGAGTCTTACCGCTTCCCTGGAAAAAGACGAAATGCTGAGAATTGCGGAATCAATTACGGAAAAAGAATAAATACGGAATTCACAAAAAACAGAAAAACAGAAAAACAGAAAAACAGAAAAACAGAAAAACAGAAAAACAGAAAAAAGTGAGGACGAAACAAAAGAAAAGAAAGTAAAGCCCGAAAGCCTTACTCATATAATTTACCAGTACCTGCTTATTTTGCGAGGTTGTAGTTCTGGTTGACGATCTTCAGAGCGCAGTAGTTTCCACACATTGTGCATGCGTCGGAGTCTTCGGGTGCCCTGTCGTTCCTGATTTCCCTTGCGTGTTCGGGGTCGAGGGCAAGGGAGTACATCTTTTCCCAGTCGAGGTCCCTTCTGGCACGGCCCATTGCAAGGTCCCATTCTCTTGCTCTTTCGGGGTACTTGACCATGTCTCCGATGTGGGCTGCGATCTTGGAGGTCTTGACTCCGGTGACCACGTCTTCAAGGTTCGGGAGAGCAAGGTGCTCTGCAGGGGTCACGTAGCAGAGGAAATCACAGCCGTAGGAGGCGGCAAGGGATGCACCGATTGCGGTAACGATGTGGTCATAGCCAGGGGCGATGTCGGTTGCGAGGGGGCCGAGCATGTAGAAAGGTTTGTGACCGCTCATTTCCTTCATGATCTTAACGTTGGTCTCGATCTGGTCAAGGGGGATGTGACCTGGACCTTCGATGATGACCTGCAAACCTGCATCGTGGGCTTTCTGGCCGAGTTCGGTGTTGATGATCAGTTCCTGGATCTGGGCGCGGTCGGTTGCGTCGTGGGTTGCTCCTGCGCGCATCCCGTTTCCGGTTGAGAGGACTACTTCATGTTCCTTGAGGATCTCAACAAGGTAGTCAAAGTTAGCGTAAAGCGGATTTTCCTTTTCGTTGTGCATCATCCAGGCGCTCATGAAAGCTCCGCCACGGGAGCAGAGGCCACCGTATCTGCCATGGGCTTTGAGCCTGTCAAGAGTGATGTTGTTGACACCGGTGTGGATTGCCATAAAGTTGGTTCCGAGCTTTGCCTGGGCTTCGGTTGCATTGAAGAGCTCATCTTCAGTCATGTGCACGATTGAACCATACTTCCTTGCGGCTTCAATGAAAGCCTGGTAGAGTGGGACGGAACCAACTGAAAGGGAAATGCTGTCAATGACTTTTTTCCTGATCCCGAGGAAGTCTCCACCGGTACCTAGCTCCATTAGAGTGTCTGCACCTGCTTTTTCGGCAGCGATTGCTTTCTGGACTTCCATATCTTCATCAACAATGTCAGAGGACACACCGATAGAAGCGTTGATCTTGGTCATCAGACCTTCCCCGAGCCCGCAGAGCTTAACGTCCCTGTAGGGAGAGGTGGGGATTACGATTCTTCCGGCGGCGATCCCGCGGCGGATGAATTCAGGGTCAAGGCCTTCTGCCTTTGCAACGATCTTCATCTCTTCGGTGATTGTTCCATTTTTGGCATCTTCCACGATTGTCATATTTAGTACCTCAAGATTTCATTTTTATGTGAGAGTATCATGCAAAATTAAGACATAAGTAAAGGAATTGTGAATTAGATCATAAAAGGAAAGTAATTATATTTAACATTATTTACAAAATCAACTTTAATTTTAATCAAGTTTACTTTACTTGAACGTCTATAGATATCGAAAATTTACAGAACATAATTAAATTAAGTTTATTATATAAAGATCATAAAGTTCAGTTGAGTAGAAGACAAGTAAAATTGTGTTTAATGGAAATTACTCAGGATAACTTTAAAAAAGGGAATGAAGAAGGAGATCAAAATAAGACCCAGAGAAAAAATAAACATAGAAAAAATCCTGCATAATGCATGAACTATCCCGCCTTTTGCTGAAAACAAGAAGTGAAAATGGTCTTTGTCACACTCTATATTCAACACTTCAACATCAAATGTTTCACTTATGCTATGGATTTTTGTTTTGAGAAAATCAATTATCAGAGGTTCGTTAGAGCTTTTTTTCTATATTTCACGCATTGAACGAAATGATAATGGAGTGAATATACAGAATGGCTTCCAAGACCCAGTTTATATCACATAATAATTACTATAATAATAAAACTGTAAATATAAAGAATTATGATACTGTTGTTTTGTAGAAGTAAACGGCTCTCATCTCCCACCTGCCAGCCTTCAGCTGTCGAGGGAGGGGACTTCTCGCCTTAGAGTTGTTAAAAAATGTGCCGCAAAAAGAAAATAGAGAAATTTATTATTTTCCCTGCTTATTTCTCTCCTGGATTAAGCTAACTGTTTGCCTGTGGAGAGTTACTATAAGGTCACTGAGCATCCCGAAGATAAACATCTGGAGCCCGAATATAATAAACAGTGTTGTGAGAATCGAAAGAGGGACGCGGGTGATTCCCTGGAACCACTGGACTACCACAAAGGTTCCCGTAAACAGACCTGCCAGAATAAAGATAAAACCCAGAATCCCGAAGTAAAACATCGGGTTATGCACTTTTGCAAGCCTGTAAATGGTAGATCCAATTTTTATTCCATCTTTTACAGGGTTTAGCTTGGTTGCGCCTTTTTCGCTTCGGGGGAGGTAAGTAATGGGGATCTCTTCAACTCTCTGTTTTTTCAGGACGCACTCCACAGAAATTTCAGTTTCTATTTCAAAACCGGTCTTGTTAAGTTCGAGGTCCCTCACACTTTCGAGCGTAAATGCACGGTAGCCTGAAAGAATGTCTTTTAACTGTACCCCGTAAGCGAGGTCAAAAAGCATATTTATAAGGTGGTTGCCCACAAGGTTAAATTTTGTAAAAGCCCCGGGGGAATATTTTTCCAGCCGGTTACCTATAACATGGTCGGCTCTTCCCTCCAGAATGGGCTCAAGGAGAGAAGGAGCTTCTCTTGCAAGATATGTCCCATCCCCATCAACCATTACTACATAGGGGCTCTCAATAGCTTTGAAAGCCTGGATCACTGCCTGCCCCTTGCCCTTTCCGGTCTGTAAGACAACTCTTGCACCTTCTGCCTTTGCAATCTGAGCTGTCCCATCCCTGCTGTTTCCATCAATTACGAGAATGTTGGAAAAGCCCTCTCCCTTGAAATTTTTTATTAGTTGCCCTATCGTTGCAGCTTCATTAAGGGTAGGAATGAGGATGCAAATATCTGCATTGTTCACGTTTCACACATATCCTTTGTTGTAGCCTCTACACATATCGCAGAATCCGTTTTTATTAGGGTACTATCCATGTCCTTTTCACAGGAGACAGACCACAGTTGAGTTAATAGATAAAAAAATTGAGGGTTCTTATAAAAGTCCCATGTTGTCGAGCTGTTGACGGACTACTTCTACACCCCTCTCACAGTCTTCAGGGGTTTTTCCACCTGTAACTACCAGTTTTCCGGAACTGAAAATAAGGACGACTACCTTGGGATCAGAAATCCTGTATACAAGACCGGGAAACTGCTCGGGTTCGTATTCGATGTTCTCAAGCCCAAGCCCAATTGCAATTGCATTGAGATTAAGAATAGTGCGCAGATCTGCTGAAGCAACTATATTCTGGACAGTAATCTGCGGGTTTTCTATTGTCTCGATCCCTATACCGTTCAGCTTTCTTGCCATATTGCCAATAACTATGTGTACGTCAGCAACGTTTTTTGCTCCAGTGCAGACGACCTTTCCGGAAGTAAAGACCAGGAAAGCGGCTTTAGGGTCAGAAACCCTGTAGACGAGCCCCGGAAACTTCTGCTTGTTGTATTCGGCGCCTTCAAACTTGGATTCGATCACAGTTAAATCAAACTCTTCAGCGAGTTTGGTGGATGCGACCACGTTTTCAATTTTAATGCTAGATTCGCTCATTGGTCAACCCTCAGTATATAAAGCAAAAGTAATATCCTCTAACCAGTATATAAAGCTATAGTTAAATACCCCACATACTATATAAATACTATATATAAAGAATATAAATGCAACAGAAAAGTTTAAATTATGGGCGCCAGTGAATTTAAAAAAAGTAAAAAAGAATAAAGGCACCTGAACCGGCTTTAAGGCGCCTCATTCTTTAAAATTTTTCAAGCCTTCAAGGATAGAATCATATTTTTTGCAGACCCTCTCGAGAAGGTCTCCATCTACAGTACGGTGAGTGGGCACCAGAATTTTTGCCCCTTTACCTATGTTCACTCCCTCACGTGAAGTCCCGTAATCCGGAGCAACAAGAATGCCATCGGTAGAAATCCTTATGTTGAGGTCGTTTACGATCCTTGAAACCATCTCAGTTTCAGGTTTTACTTTTCTCTCAACGAGGAAAGCCGAAGATACGTATTTTTCCCGGGTCTCCCTGATCTTCCGAAGGGTGTTTTCCACCATTTTAGGATCCACTTCATCGGAAAGTTCCTCGGAAACTAAAGAGACTGCCTCGATAAGGTCTTCAAAAGTCGTTGAATGCACCTCAAGGATTTCACCGTCACAGTGCTGCCGCACAGTATCAAGGTAACCGGCAGTAGCCACAAGCACATCAGCCTCAAGCAGGCGGGAAATTTCCTCCTTAGAAGGGCGGTAAGCATTGACAACAAAATAATCTTTAATACCGCACATGCTCATAAGGGACTCATACATTGGAGTCACAGCAATGGTCTTTTTTCCGACCCAGATGTTGATCTCACTCTGTCCTCCCTGCGACCTCAAAAGTTCAATGATTTTTTCCTTTATGGCTTCAGGATCATTTCTTTTGAGCCCGAAATAATCTGCAAACAACGGAGTTGTAGAGAGCTGCCTGCTTCTCCCGCTGGGCACAGACTCAACAAATCCTCTCTCAACCAGGTCTTTTATATGATCATAGGCTCCACTGCCTCTCATTTCGATCAGGTCGGACTGGAGCAAAGGCTGATGATAGGCAATCATGGAAAGAGTCCGGAGTTTGGGGGCTGAGAGTTCTTTGGGGGCGACCTCCCGCATGAGTTCGGAGTATTCTGGCTTGACCTGCATGACATAACGATCTCCAAGGTCCAGAATTTCGATGCCTGATACCCGGGAAGAGTAAGCCTCCATCAGCTCCTGAACTACCGAAAAGACATTCTTTTTTGACTTTCCTGTAATTTTCATAAGTTTTTCAAGGCTTACTGCCTTGCCCGCAGCAAAAAGAGCTGCTTCTATAATTTCAAGCTCACTCATAAGTTTCACGACCAGAAAAGAGGATAAAGTTATTCATCAGTTGAAGGTTATTCTTCAGTTGAAGGTTATTCTTCAGTTGGGTTAACGTATTTCTTCAGGAGAGCCTGCAAACCTTTCTCCAGAGGAAAATTCAGGCTCTGGAACATCTCCTGTTAAGCCCTGTTTTGTCTGATGGAAGAGAAGCGGGTTGCCCTCTGTGGAAAAACCTGATTCATCTCCGGGATAAATATACAGTTCCCCGAAAAGTTCATTTTGGAAAAGCCAGATCTTTCTGCTCGATGCAAGAAAGAGAAGGGAAAGATAATCCATAATCCTGTCTTCACTCAGTTGAAGGAGGTCCGAAAATTCCACAACCGGCTGCTTCATAAAGAGTTCAACAAGCCTTGCCCAGATAAGTGCCAGCCTGGAGATGATGGCCTCATCGTGGGCAATCCCGAGCACGTCTCCGGTAGTCATGGGGTCCGGTGGAATATCAGGGACTTCTGCAGCAAGACGGGATTTCTTTTCGTTTTTCCTTGAAAACGTCCTTTCGGCTTTTTTAAGCTCCAGAATAAGTTCATTCAGTGTGACCGGTCTTGTGGAAAGGCGGCGGACAGGCAGTTTTGGGATAGGAAACTCATCAGGTTCAGGGAGGCCTTCGTCATCGAAAAATCCAGAGTCAAAATCATCTTCTTCCTCTTCTTCCGTTCTGAGAATTACTGAAGATTTCATGCGGAGAAGAATAGCCGAATAAAGGAGCGTCCTTGAGGAAATCCTCAGATCCATTTTCTGGAGCTCTTCTACCCTCTGCAGAAAACTGTCAGTTAGCTGCACAACGTTGATATCCCAGGGATCGATCTTCCCGTCCTTTGCAAGTTCGACCAGGATGCCCAGGGGCTCAGAGGTATCAAACTCTGAAAGGTTGAGCAGAGCCCAATCAACGCCGAGGTATGAAAGAGTGGACGGAAGCCCGAAAAATTCGGAATCTGAAAAAAGAGAATCCTTTTCCTCGGATTCACGAACATCCGGGGAAAGAAGGCCGGAAATATCAAGTACCGAATTATCTATAAGTTCAGCCATTAAGCTTCACTCCGGTAATACTCGTGATGTTATTCTCCTGCATTGTAACCCCGATAGTCCGGCTTGCAGCCTGGATCATGGGTTTTCTTAAGGAAACAATAATAAACTGGACCTTTGATCCTGAAATTTTAACGTGCCTTGAGACTCTCTCCACATTCCAGCCGTCAAGGAACATGTCGATCTCGTCAAAGGCATAGAAAGGAGCTGGACGGTATTGCTGGATTGCAAAAATAAAGGCAAGTGCTGTGAGGCTCTTTTCTCCTCCGGACATGGCTTCTATGCGCTGGAGAGCCTTTTCTTTTGGCTGAGCCCTGAGGGTCATTCCTCCGGCAAAGGGGTCCTCAGGGTTTTCTAGCAGGAGTTCCCCCATGCCATCGGAAAGCTCGTAAAAAATCTCTTTGAAATTGGCATTTATGCTTGTATAAGCCTCCATAAAGGTGTCCCGCTTAAGCTGCTCGTACTGGTCAATGCGTTTAAGGAGCTGTTCTCTTTCGGTAAAGAGAGTATCGCGTTTACCCTGCAGGTCCGAAAGCCTGAGTTCCACCTCGTTATACTCATCGATTGCCCTCATATTTACAGGTTCAAGCCTGCGCATGGCTTCTTCGATTGCCTGGATCCTCATGTAAACAGTTTCGTAACTCGGGACCTCTAAGGATTCTTCGATGCCCCTTCTCTGGATCTCTTCAAGCAGCTGCTTTTCCTGGTCAAAAAGTGCATTTTTTGTAGCTGTGAGCGTGACTACCTGCTGTTTTGCCTTTTCAAGGGTGGTTGCAGCCATACTGACCCTGCGCTTTACTGCACTGTGTTCAGCCTGAACATTTTCCCTTTCTTTCTGAAGCCCTATAAGTTCATCGGAAAGTTCAATTTCTCGGTTCTGTTTTTCCTTCAGCTGCACTTCAAGTTCCGCAATTTTTGCCCGAAGAGACTCGAC